>CAYULA010000020.1:0-62275 GCA_964445525.1 uncultured Thermoplasmatales archaeon
CACTTTGGCACAACATGTTGTGGATGGGTAAAGAATAATTTTGTCCCACACCCGATAAAATCTAAATTTTGAGAAGGTGTTCCTGGTACAGCGAAAATTGGAAAACTGATCAATGAAGAATTATTTAAGTGAGCATCTTAAGATCCTATCAAACTATGGAGAGAACAGTAAAAAATTATTCCAATAATTTAAAGAATTCATTAAGTCATAATCATGGTGTGAAATTATGAAGGATGGAAAAATTGTAATCATAATAGTTGCATTATCTCTAATATTTCATATATATATGATTGAAAACTCATATGGAACTGAAGATGAAACGATTTTTACCTTACAACCTCCATTGAATGTAACTTGTGATTCTGGAGTTACCTTTTGTAAACTTTCTTGGCTTCCTCCATCCATCTCAAGTAACTATACAAATTATCGATTCAAGATTTATAGAAATGGTATTGAGTATGTAAACGTAAGTTCAGAAAATTATTCTTTTTATGATGTGAATGTTGAGAAAGGAGAATCCTTTTTCTACTATGTTACTGCATACAATGAAACATTTGAAAGTAACCGATCGAATGAAGTAACTGGCCTTCCCATTGGCAAACCAGATCCACCATTGAATCTCAAAGCTCATTATGAAAATGGAACTGTATACCTAACCTGGGAGAATCCAAAGAATGATGGAGGAATGCAAATTATTGATTATCGAATTCATAAATTAATCGGATTTGTTCTTGGTAATACATTCATGTCTAATACTACAAGTTATATAGACAAAAACGCTCAAAATGGTTATAGCTATCTATATGGAGTATCTGCAAGAAATGATGTGGGAGATAGTATTGATACAACAATAACAATAAAAATTCCAGGAAGGATGAAAACCAAAAATCCAAGGAATTTAACCTACAGTTTTGCATATCCAGGTGTTATACTCTATTGGGAAGAGCCAGAAAATGTAGTTGATGATGGTTCTGTAACCAAATATGAAATATGGAGAGGAACTAGTCCTTATGAATATTCTATTGCAGGAGAAACCAGAAACACATCCTTCCATGATCTAAACGTCGAAAGTGGATTCACATATTATTATCAAGTGAAGCCTTATTGGGGCTATAACTATGGGAAATATTCTGAGACGATTCAAATTGAAATTCCTGAAGATGAGAATGATCATCAAAAAGATCATAGCATACTTGATTCAAATCCAATTATCATATTTTTCTCTGTTTACACTATAGTTCTTCTAATACTGATTGCTATTTCGATCATTCTAATATCAAAAAGGATTAGTGAGAGATAAAGAACAGAATAATGGGCTTGAGATTGAAATATAAACACATTGCTTTTTGCTTACTTCCCCCCAGTAAAGGAAAAATCTAAATTTTCATATAGTGGTATAGTGAATGAAAGGAAGAGATCCTTTATGAACAAAAAGGTAGTAACAGTAATGATGATATTCATTATCTTCACTTCACTTTCTGGATGTATTAGTAAAGCTAAAGATATATTATCAATATCTGATGATGATACAAAGAATGACGAATCATTTATGATTTTTATTAATATTGAAGATAATATCATCAATATTAGAAAAGAACAAGATATTAATAATTGGTATAATTATTCATTTAGTTTTGTTGATAATTTAACTAAATATGAATTATATTTTTATAATGGTAACAATATTTCAGCATTTTACACAAATGAAAATTTGGATCTCTCATATAATACTTCATATAGAATAATTATTATTGAGAAGCTAACTGGTAAGATTTTTAAAGATCAAAAAATAACAGTTTTAGAGAGTATGACAATCTCTTATAGTAATACCTCAGGAAAATATCATATCTCTTATGATTAATTTCTCATAACCCCCCATAAGAGGCATTTTTACCGATTTGAAAAAAGGTCCTCGATAAATGCCATAATATTTTACATGCTCAAGGGTTTTTCAAAGAAGGTGGGGGTCATTTCCGATTTGTGCACGATTTTGGAAATAAATGTTTGGTTTCGAACAGAGGAATGGTCTGTGGTTATGGTGTTGAGCGATGAAATCCGGATATCGTGAAGAAATATTTATCGAAACAATCACTATTTATTCCTTGAAAGATCATTTTCCGGAAAGGATCCTCTCATACACTTCAAGGAGCCTCCCCGCCTCCACCTCCACGGAGAAATCTTCCTTGACTCCTTCTCGTCCCCTCTCGCCCATCTTCCTTCTATTTTCATCATCTTTAAGAAGAGCCTCGAATGCTTCTGCGATCTTTTTCGGGTCCTGATCCGCATACAGACCGTTATCCCATTGTATGAGGTCCTTGAGATTGGGGATGTCAAACAGAACCACAGGCAGCTTGCAGGCCATTGCTTCCCTGATGGTTATGGAGGCCTTTCCCCAGAATCCGATGTCGGCTCCATTGTAGACCTCCGCCAGTTCGTTGGAGTTCATGAATCCCAGGAACTCCACCCTGTCATCGGACATTTCCTTCAATTTCTTCAGGTAATCATCATCCCCCTGTCCGATGATCACCATCAGGACCCTCTCATCATCCATGTACTTCAATGATTCAATGAAGAGCTCCAGCTTCTTTGCCTTGTCCAGTCTACCGGCGGTTACCAGGACCTTCCTCCCTTCCCAGCCTCTCTTTCTTCTGTATCTCTTCCTGACCGAAGGATCCTCCATGAACTTCCTGTGATCGATTCCGAGAGGTATGAAGACGGGATCCTTAACGCGATAGAAATCCATCAGGAAATCCCGGGTCTGCCTGTATTTCGCAATCACCGCATCCGCCCTCTTCAATGAATATCTCGCAAGAGGAGCTCTAACCACCCGATATTCCTTGTCCAGCAACCAATTTCTGAATGTTTTCTTCTGATCGTATGTGGTATCGTACCCGTGCTCGTCCACCACCAGCCCGAAACCGACCTTCTCCTTAACCTTCGCCGCCTGGTAGGATCCCCATTGATAGGGTATGTGGCAGTGCACAACATCCGGTCTCAGAATGGAAAGCTCTTCCTTGATATCCTTGTAGATTATGAAATCATAGAGAGTCTCGATCACCGTCCCTTCCCTGTGAACGGTGAATCCATCCATCTTCTCCTCGCCTTTCGGTCTCATCCGGGTCTTATACTTCGACCCCATGTCAGAGAGCATCTTCTCCACGTTTCTGAAGGGAAAGATTCGATCCGAGGTTATCACATGTACTTCGTGTCCCTTTGCAGCCTGCTCCCTGGCACTGAAGTATTCCTCGTAACCGAATTCCGGCTGGAAGTAGGAGACAACATGAACTATCTTCAAGCGCGGTGACTATCAATTTGAGGTTAATATTCTTTTTCTTTTGCATCTTTTCGGTTTTCATTCAAGTTTATCTATCATGGATTCATACCATGAACAACATGAAGACGGTCCTCGCCGGCGAACTGGTTCTCAGAGACGGAGTCCAGGAGAAGACCATCCTGATAGAAGATGGCATCATAGTCGATAGCTTCGACGGAATCGACACCGGCATGGACTCGGATACCACTTATCAGGGAATGATCTATCCGGGTCTGATGGATCTTCACACCCATCTGGGAGACCACATGGCAAGAGGTCCTCTCCCTTCCAGTCTAAAAGATGTTGTCCTCCCGGGAGGCATCAAGCACAGATTTCTGGAAACATCCGACACTAATACAAAAATCGAATCGGTGAGGAGGTCCCTGGATGAGGTCAAACCGGGAGTAACACATCTCTACGATTACCGGGAGGGAGGTATGGAGGGCATATCCATTCTCAATGAAGCTTATCGGAATTACCATCCCAATACCATCATTCTCGCAAGGCCCGGACGGAATGATGATGTGGTTGAGCTGTTGAAGGGGTCCCAAGGGCTCGGACTTCCCTCGGTGGATTCCTGCACGGAGGAATTGAGAGATATCACAAAGAAGATGGGAAAGATATTCTCATTCCACGCATCGGAGATGTACAGGGAAGAAATCGAAAAGATCCTGCAATTTCAGCCGGACCTCCTGGTCCATATGATTTCGGGAACCGAAGAGGACTGGATCTCGCTGGCAGAAGAGAAGATACCCACGGTTGTATGTCCCAGATCGAACTTCGCCTACTCCCTGCCATTAACCCTCGCGGGGATGAACGACAAAAACGTTCCGCTCGCTCTCGGAACCGATAATTCGATCTCCGCCAGGCAGGACATGTTCAGGGAGCTGGAGATGGGATGGCTTATGCTCAGAAGGAACGGTATGGAGGGATCTCGAGCAGCGAGGGAAGTCTTCTCAATGGCAGTTGGAGAGAAGATCAAGAACACGAAATTATGGGATCTGACGGATTCCTTCACGGGCTGGTGGGAATCAACATGGCCGAGAAAAGGTGATCCCGCCTATCTCATGGTATTGGACAGGAAGGAAGGTCCAGATCCTTTCTCGAACCTGGTAAGGTTCACTGGACAGGACAGCGTCCTGTTCACCGGACCCGAGAATCATTAAATAAATGTGGATTATAGTGGTCGATATGGATGAAAGCGGAAAACTGGGTCTGATAATAGATACCGACCATTTCTTCAAGAGCTTCATCCCGAAGTTTGAAGAGAACTTCGAGACAAGGATATACAACCCCCCTCAACTAACCGGGGATGTGGCAAGTGCCGATGACATCAAGAAGCTGGTAACGGGCCACATGAATGATCTCGTAAACATAGAAAAGGTCCACAACTGGGCGGATGTGACATTCTACGAGTGGGCATCCAGACTTCTCGTAAAGGGGACAAAGAAGAAGAAGAAATGCAAAATTGTGACAAGACTTCACCGATACGAGGTCTATTATTACATCGAGAAGGTGGACTGGTCCAAGGTGGATGGAGTCATATTCGTCTGCGATGCCATAAGAAGAAAATTCCTGGCCCATCCAAATGTAAAAGAAAAATTCAAGGGTAAAACATCAGTGATATGGAACTATCTGGACCTAGGACAATTTCCATTCAGCGATCACAAAACCACCAAGCAAATCGGGATCCTCGCCTATGCACAGCACAGAAAGAGGTTCTACAGTCTTGTGCTTGCACATAATATGGCACTGAAAAAATACCCAGACCTGGTACTCAGAATCGCAGGTGTCCCCAAGGACAAGGAGTACCTGGATGCCATCAGCATGCTCATAGATAAACTGGGAATCCGGGACAATGTGAAACTGGATGGATACGTTGAGGACCTCAACGCCTGGTACCGGGACCTCGATATAATAGTATCCAATTCAACCCACGAATCCACAAACCTCACCCTTTTTGAGGGAGCAGCCTCGGGAGCCTATCCTCTCTGTCACATATGGGACGGGGCGGAGGAATTCCTTCCGGAGGAGAACCTGTTCACCGATGCTGAAAACTACGTTAATAGGATTGACGATTTCTATTCCCTGAACGAAAATGAAAGGTTGAAAAAGAGAAATGAGATCAGAACCATGCTCGAAGATAGGTTCGGGGACAGAAAGCAGATCAATGACCTTGTAGAGGAACTCAAAACATATTTCCGGAAATAAATTCCCGGCATTTTTCAATTCGATTCCTTTTCAAAACCCTTTAATACCAATTGCTTCATCCATCCAAAACCGGCTCTTTTGCAGGTGGTAAAGATGAATGTTTCGGAAATCATGGTCAAGGACCCAATAGTTGCAGAACTACCCACCACCAGGGAGGATGTCCTATCCCTTCTGGTAAAGAACAGGAGAACCGGATTGCCGGTGGTCGATTCCGAACAGAAGGTTCTTGGAATGATCACTAGAAAGGACATTTTCAAGAGTCCCGAAGAGGAGCAGGTCGCCGTATTGATGGAATGGGACGTTCCCACGATATCAGGGACCACTCCGGTGGAAAAGGCTGCAAAGATAATGTATGAGGAAAATGTCAGAAGGCTCCCGGTCGTCAAGAAGGGGCAGATAATCGGTCTTGTAACTCCCAGCGATCTTTTAAAGGTGGTCGAACAGAGAAAGATCGATACGCCTGTGGAGGATTTCGTGAGGAGTCATACGGTTTGCATATACAAGGAAACTCCCGCAAAGGTTGCGGCTTCCATCATAAATCTCTCCAAGGTATATGCAATGCCGGTTCTGGATGCGTCTTCCCGTATATGCGGACTGATTACCGACAGGGACCTCTTCGATTTCAAATATATGGGGGAAAACATCACACTCACAACACTGGGTATATCCGAGGACGAGGACGCCTGGACCTGGGAGGGTCTGAGGAACGTGATGAACCTCTACTATCAAGAGGCAAAGATAGAGCTCCCCATGGACCCGGTTGAAAACTTCATGGTGAAGGACCTTTCCCTCGTCTATAGAAGATCTCCCGCCTGGGAGGCCGCAAAGACCATGAGGATGAAGGATTTCGATCAGATACCGGTGGTGGACAAGGAGGACAATCTGACTTCCATGGTCTACGACATGGACCTGATGCGCTCCCTTCTGGAGTGAATCATGATGGATATCCCGGAACCCGAAAAGGATTCCTGCACCAAGGGGCTCACCACCAGATTGATAGGCACCGTTATCAACTTCCACGATCAGCTGGGATCAACGAACGAGATGGCTGCCGAACTTGCCAAAGGAGGCGCAAGGGAGGGCACGGTTGTGGTTGCCAGGACCCAGACAAAGGGAAAGGGAAGAAACGACAAGGAGTTCTCCTCCCCGAGGGGAGGTATCTACCTATCCGTTATAGTAAAACCGGATATGCCTCCGGATAAGATTTACACTCTTCCCCTGGTCATAGGTCTATCCGTTTCCAAGGCAATACAGTGCTCAACCTCGAAGGTTGCCACTGTGAAATGGCCGAATGATGTCATCCTGGAAGAAAGGAAGGTGGCAGGCATCCTTATGGTACCCTCCATAAAGGGGATGCAGCTTGAATTCGTCATAGTCGGCATCGGCATCAATCTCAACACTGAAAGCGAGAACTTCTCTGAAGAAGCCGGAAAGGTTGCAGGTTCCATAAGGGAGATCACTGGCAAAATAATCGATCCCAACGAGTTTCTCAGGGACCTCATGTACTTCCTCGATCTCAATTACAGCCAGTTCCTTAATGGTCAGAGCGAGGACCTGCTTGACCAGTGGACCAAGAGATCGGATACAATAGGATCAGAGGTGAAAGTGACCGCCGGGTCAAGGGAGATAAGGGGTAGGGCGCTCGGACTGGATCAGACAGGTGCGCTCATAGTCCAGACCAGGGGCGGGATGAAGAGGATCACATCCGGAGAGTGCACATCCCTATCCCAGGATTGAACCTGAAATAGTCTGTATTGGTAAAATCCGATATATTGAAAATAAAAAGGAAAGGGGGTGTAAACACCCCCGTTCATTTTCCCTCACTGCTGTTGTTCTTCTTCGGGAGGCAGGTAGGATGGATTCTCCTGGCCCTCCTGCTGGGGAGGCGGGGTCATCCCGGGTGCAGGTTCTGGAGCCTGAGGCTGCTGCTCCGGCTGAGGTTCCGGCATGGGTGCGGCCTGCATGGGCTGATGCTCGGGCATGGGAGGAGCCTGCATTTGCTGTTCGGGCTGCTGCATCTCGCCCGAGGGATACTGATCCATTGGAGGCTGCTCGTAGGCAGGAGGCTGCTGATATCCCTCTTCCGGATACTGCTCGGGAGGCTGCGCACCCTGGTCCTGAGGCATTCCTTCGGCGGAAGCGGATGGCAGTGCATCGTATCCGCCGGTAGCACCTTCACCAGATGGAAGGGCGGGTCCCGTAGCCTCGGGATAGGGAACTCCCGACATCAGTGCCTGGAGCTTCTCCTGTGCTACCATGGCTTCTTCCTGCTGCTTTGCCACAAGTGCCTCGTGCTCCTTTTCAACTTCCTCTGCAGTATCGGAAAGCTTGTCCTTCCTGAAAAGGAGTATGAAGATCACTGCAATGACAACTATTGCAATTATTATGAGGATCAGTATGAAGCCCCATTCCTCGAGGAAGGGTGTCTCACCACCGCCGTCTTCGAAATCAACGGGTGTTTGTGAGACATTGACATTCAATTTGATCGAGGATTCCTCGAAAAGACCCAAGGAATCCCTGACCCTTACCCTCACCTCGTATTCGCCGGAAACCGTGAACTCTCGTGTATACTCGAGTCCCTGATTCTCGATCCATCCCTCTCCGAAATTCCAGTCGTATTCAAGAGTTTCCTGGGAATCCGGAATATCCATGTCCGGATCGTAAGAAGCGGACGCGGTGAATGTCACCGACCTGTCTTCCTCTGTAAGCGATATCGATTCACCATTGGTATGGGATGTTATCTCAGGCCTTGTTGGGCCATCATTCACATTATCAACGATCAACCTTATGGGGATGGATGTGGAGACTCCCTGGTTGTCTGTTATGGTGAAGTTGAAGAAGTGCTCGCCCACCAATGAGTTCTTGAGGAATATGGTTAATCTGCCAGTGGTCTTCTCGAACATGATGTCATCTTCGTCGAGAACTCCTGGACCTATCACTTCTTCAAAATTGGTGGAATATTCCACCTCGTCATCGATATATTCGGAATCGGGATCGGATCCGTCCACATCTATAACGGTCCTTGTTCCCTGGAGGTCCTGTATGAGTGTGGCTCTTCCCTCCTCCACTTCTATCTCTTCTCCCTTGAAAATGACCTTGTCGATGGTTGGGGGATCGTTCACATTGGAAACGGTGATGTTGATCCTCACAACCGGGTTTTCCTGCATATGGGGCTTGTTATCGTATGCCTCGATAATGAGATAATCCTCCCCGGACCAATCGGGATCCGGTATGAGAACGATTTCACCGGTTACCTGGTCAATGTCAGCGCTGACATGTCTCTGGATCTTCACCCTGAAGGATAGATCGTCCCCGTCCCTGTCCTCGAAAAGGGAATGAAGGTCCACCAAACCGCTCTCGGGGGTGTCCTCCATCATCTCGACCTCAACGAATGGAACCAGGTTCACAGGAGCGAAATTTATTACGTCAGTCTCAATGGTTACGGGAATTCCGTATTCGATACCGTCAAAGGACTTGATAACAGCCCTTATGGTATCTCCCTCCATGGTGAGATTGTGATCCAGGGTTAGAAGGTTGGATCCCGAGGTTATCATAACCCAGCTCTCCTCCCTGTACGCATACCATTCCACTAGATAGGTAATACTGTCCACCGGATTCTCGTTCTCATCCGTGGACTGGTTGACTATCATTATCTCGATGTCTGTCAATGAAGGGACCGGCGATTCCCTGAACCTGACCACAGGTTGTGTGGGTGGTGTGTTGGTGGTCCTGAATGAGAATGTGGCTGTATCGTTCAGTCCCCACGGATCATATGCCACGATCTCCACCCAGAATTCCTTGTTGTATCTCAGATTTCTGGTGAAGGTATAGTTGTTTTCCGAAACGTGTTTATCGATCACTATGTGCTGGCCGCTTTCCATGCTGTCCTGCCAGACATTTATCGTATAGTCAATGTTGTCCTCGTTCCAATCGTATGGAGCGTCCCAGGTAAGTGAGGGCCTGTTCTGATGTGTGACAACCGGCCCGTAGCCAAGCGGAATCGGCAGTACCGGTGCCCTGTTCTCAGCAAGCATTATCTCCACATAATGATCCTGTGTGTTTTCGTGCTCCTTATCCCAATAGGGAACGTAGCCAAGAAGGGAGACGGTTATATTGACCGGTGTGTAATCGGTCATATCGGTTCCCTCATAGCTGTACTGAAGAGCATAGGTGCTTGCCTGGCCGTCGAGGAATGTCATGTCATGTCCAAGGATATTGCCTTCCTGGGTGTACACGATCAGGTCAGCCTCGGAAACATTCTCGCCGGTTATGTTGTCCTTGACCCAGACAGAGATCTCCCATGATACCCAGACTTCACTGCGGGTGTCCTGGATAGATATGAGGGACGAATCCACATCTGTGGAGTACAAATGAGCTATTGAGGTGCCGCTCAGTTCAAGGTCAAGTGTATTTGACATGAAATCCGAGTCCCAAACGGAGACGTTTGCCATCTCCTCGATCTCAATACCTATGTTGGAGGAACCTGAAACAGAGATATTCTCGATGGTGGTCACACCTTCTCCCATGATATTAAGGGCAACACCGTTTCCGGAGAAAGTGCAGTCTTCAACGGAATTGGCGTCGGTATCCTCCATTGTCAATCCTGAATTCATATTATCGATGAAATCCACCATTTCCACGGAGATGGAATCGGACATGAGATGCAGACCATGCTGATTACCTTCCAGTTCTCCTCCGTATATGATGGGCATCGAATCCCCCGAAACCTTGATGCCTGTTACGGAATCGGAGATGTCATTAGTGTCCAGTATCGGACTTGAATCCATAACCATGATGCCGTATTCGGAGCCGGATAACATGCAGTCCTCAACGGTCATCTGGGAGCCGTTGACCAGGTAGATATCTCCCAGGAAATTGTCCCTGAGAATGGAATCGGATATCTGGCCCAGGCTTCCGTTGGAATACAGACCGTAATGTGCGTTGTCGTGAATGGTCATCTGGAACATCATGGGAGCTGATGTGGTCCCTTCGGGAAGCCAGATGCCGTGACCTCCGTTGTTGCCTACTTCCACCCTTCTCATTGTGGCAGATATGGTAGGATCAAAGGCAGTCATGCCCTCTTTGCCATTTGAGTTCACAGAACAATCGGTCATTGAAATTGGTTGAGCTCCGTATTGGGTGTTGGTTTGCAGTACAGCTCCGTATTCGCCGTTATTGTCGAACGTGCAGTTGTTGAAATCAATTCCTCCGCCTCTGCCCGCCAGGTATCCCGTACCGTTGTTATATGTGAAATCGCATCTGTTGACAACGATGTCTGCGCTGTAGGAGGTTCCAATCCCGTCAAACTGCAATCCATCCTCGTTTCTTGTGACAATTGTGTCATCCAGGGTACCGTCAGCTCCGGCGAAATATTCGATCCCCAGCTGTTTTGCACCGCTAACCGTGCAGTTGGAAATCTTGGGCGCCGATGCATCACCGCCTATGAATATCCCGTTGTTGCTCGAGTTGTCAATCGTGACCATATCTATCGTGGGAGAGTATCCACCGGCGTAATTGCCGTTTGCCCCGCTCGGATCAAGAACCGCTATGCCGGCATTCTCCACATACTGGATCTTGCAATTGTAGATCCAGATATCATCATTTCTGCAGATAATACCGCCTTCACAGTCTCCTAGGTAGCCTCCGGTCTCTCCCCAGAGATAACTGAATTCGGAGTTGTTGATTCTGGCCTTTCCCGCAACATCGAACTTCCAGAATATGCCCCAGGCCTCTGAGGTATATTTGTTGCCCTGGATCTCCTTTTCCTTGTATTGATATGTTGTGGTATCCTTTGCGGTGAAGTTGCAGTTGTCATCTATATAGAGCTCCCCTCCATTTTCAACATACAGACCGAATTCACCATCGGTTGTTCCACCCCATATGAACTTGGAATTGTTAATGTACAGAATTCCTCCGTTCTCCACCCTGATATCCGCTGATATCTCGTATTCGACGTCGTTGATCTCCTCTACCTCTCCACTTCCGACAATAATGTCGGAGGTGATCTCCACAGGTGCGCCTGCATCCGCATCCTGACCGGCAGTGACCCCTATGAACGGGATCAAGGACAAGAATCCACTGCCCAGCAGAACTAGGACTGACATAGCTACCAAGAACTCTTTTCGGATCATCATATGCCCCACCTGACACACATCTCTATTAGGAAACCTGACCACTTGACACTATGGTCGGCAGTAGTTGGGTTGAGCCTCTGAAGTATTACCCTTTTAACTTATTTAATTTTCCATACTTGGAAGACATGCTGGCCAGGTAAAAACGGCTGCGAAGTACATTATTAAATGGTAATGGAACCGATATCATCTTCAACGGCTTCCAGGATCGTTCCGTCGTCAATAAGCTTCGAAATCGCCTTGATATCGGCATGGAGGGACCTGTCCTCCTCCATGAAAGTTACAACTTCCCTGATCAGATCATAAGCGATCTTTGTCCCCTTTCCGGGTTCCTTCGGTTTTCTGAAATCCATTGCCTGAGCCGCGGCAAGCATCTCTATTGCAAGAACCCCGGTTACGTTGCGGTTGATCTCCTTCAGATGCCTGATTCCAACTGGTCCCATGGAAACGTGGTCCTCCTGATCGGCGGAGACGGATATGGAATCTACGGAGGAGGGGTGTGCCAGCACCTTGTTTTCGGATGTCATTACCGCCGCAGTATACTGAGCCACCATCTGGCCGGAGTTCATCCCCGCACCTTCGACAAGGAAAGCGGGAAGACCTGAAAGAGCCGGATTCAACAACCTGTTCGTGTGCCGTTCCGAGAGTGAACATATCTCCGACATCCCGATCTTGAGAACGTCGGCGGCTATTCCCACCGGCTGACCGTGGAAATTTCCCGCTCCGATGTGATCCATGTCGTCAGGGAAGAATATAGGATTGTCAATTACCGAATTCAGCTCGGTCTCTATGACCTCCCTTGCGTAATGCCACAGATCGATGGTGGGTCCCAAAACCTGGGGGGTGCATCTCATGGAGTAGCCGTCCTGCACCTTTCCCGAGGGTGTTGCCATTATCTCCGAATCCTCGAAGAGGGTCCTCAGATGCCGGGCAACGACACTCTGTCCCTTGTGCGGTCTGAGATCATGGATCCTGTGATCGAATGGCTTCTTCACCGAATTCAGGGCATCCAGGGTCATAGCTGAAGCAATGATTGCATTTGCTATGAGCTTCCTGGAATCCTCCAGAAGCAGGCACATCTGACCGACCATCACCTGGGTTCCGTTGATCAACGCCAACCCTTCCTTGTAGGTGGGTTCCACAGGTTCAAGACCCGCCCTTTTCAATGCATCCTTTCCCGCCAATCTCTCTCCCTTGTAAAAGGCGGAACCTTCTCCCAAAATAACCTCTGCTATCTGAGACAGTGGACTCAGGTCGCCCGAGCAGCCTACCGATCCTTTCTCGTAAACAACCGGTGTGACACCTCTATTTACCATTTCCATGTATGTCCTTGCAGTGGAAAGCCTCAGACCCGAATGTCCTCTTGCCCAGGTGTTGACCCTGGAGGCCATCGCGGCCTTGACCTCTTCTTCGGGAAGCTCATCGCCGTAGGAAGCGGAATGGGAGTATACTATCTTCTTTTGAAGCTCCAGGCCCTGTTCCGGCGAGAGGAAAACGGAGGCCAGCTCTCCTATCCC
This sequence comes from uncultured Thermoplasmatales archaeon, assembly GCA_964445525.1. Lineage (GTDB taxonomy): Archaea > Thermoplasmatota > Penumbrarchaeia > Penumbrarchaeales > Penumbrarchaeaceae > Penumbrarchaeum. The sequence goes on from CAYULA010000020.1 coordinate 13,173, forward strand.
GGTTGTAACTCCATAGATCTTCTCACCATTTTCCACCAATTTTTCGATCATTGACTGGCATCTCTCTATCCTTGAGACGGCTTCATTGGTAAGTTCTAGGGGTTCCTCATCCCTGGCTATCTTTACGATATCGCCGTAGGTGAGCCCCTGTCCTTCGATGTAAACTGTCATAGGCGACACTCCATATTCGAAATCCGTAACAGAAGGCAGATATTAACTGTATCGGGAAGAGTTACGATGGTTCGAAACGAATAATGTTTAAGTAATCCCCCATCATTTGGAGGTTGATATGATGGAAGATGACAAAGAGGCAATATCCATAACCCCGCCCAGGTTCTCTCTGGGGAAGGTTTTTTCAACAATTGGAAAGAAGGGCATAGTGGGTGCCCTGGAGGACACGGAACATGGACCTCATGTCCATCTCACGCTCCTGCTGATAACAGTGGTTATAGTATCAATCGGCATAATACTCATATCAAGGATTTTCTGAAACACTGGATACGATATCAGTAAGCATTAAATACGGTCCAGAGAATCCCGTTGTCGGAGGCGGTAAAATGGCGGACTTCTTTCCACCTTGTCCCAAATGCGAGAAGGGATTTCTTATCCCGTTTTCCAGAGGCCAGGATATTTTCGAGCTGTGGAAGTGCACCAACTGTGCTTACACTTTGAATAAAAGATGATATCTACAGCACCCGCGGTTCCCGGAAAATACCGGTTTATTTCCTATTATCATCAATTTTGATGCTTTTCATCTCAGATATATTTCGGAACTTCTCCCGGATTTCCTCACTATCAGTCTTCCCCTTCTCCTTAGGGAGTTGATGTGGTAATTTGCAACCTGTCTCGTAATGTCCAGCCTCTTTGCCACGCTGGATTGGGAGATCCCCGGATTATCAAGAATAACATCCATGATCTTTTCTTCGAGATCCTTGGGGACATCACCGCCGGAGGGATAGAATCTCCTGAAAATGCCTATCTTCTTTGATTTGACCAGGCCCTCCTTTTCAAGTTTGAGAAGGTGGTGTGAAAGTGTTCCGTTCTTTATTCCGAGCATTACCCTCAGATCGGTAAAGCTCATGCCAGGATACCTCAATATCGTGGAATAGATCTTGGCTCGATTGGTGTTCTGCATGAGGTCTTCCATGGTATTGATCCTTTTATACCCCATTATATCACCTAGGTATCCTTTGCTGGGAGAATGTATAAAAGGAACCCCTAAAAGTGTATCAGATGTGTCAAAGATATACTAGTTCCGCCTGCCTTTTCTCCACCGGTAATAACCATATCCCAGTAGAATAATCGTGAAGATGGCAATCAATACAGTTAGCAAAGCCATTGATCCCCCCTCCCCATCATCTTCCATCGAAATTTCCTCGAACGGGTCTCCCACGGAATTCATGTCGTATATCCTTACCCCCATGGTGGAATTTTCTCCACCGGTGGACCTTTCAGGAAGATAATATGCGTTGATGGGGGATCGAAAAACCCCTTTTCCAACAACAACACCACCGCTATCCAGTTCCAGCTCCACACTTATGGTGTATGGTATCCTCATCTCCACGTAGCTGTCATCCTGGAGAGGTCTGATCAGCTTGATTCCCTGACCTCTCACGGTTATGGCGTAAAAGGTGGCCGTACCCGAAACTCCTATCTCATATGTTCCGGGCTGGCTGATAAAGGGGATTCCTCCGCTTATGTCTGGTTCTCCGTCCAGGTCGGTGTCGATGTCAACTGTCAGTCCCCCCAGATATCTGTCGGATATGGAGAGTATGTCGTATTGGATATCGAGGCTTATCGATTCGGTTCCATCCGGTACGTAGAGGTACTTTGTCTGGTTCTGAACGATCAGAGGCTTTCCGTTCTGGTCGTTGAACCTGGAATACTCTCCAACCCAGGAAGCCGTGAGTTTGCCCGCGGGCAGGGACAGGTTCTCCGCCATTGCCCCCTCGTATACCTTAAAGGCGGAAAAAACATCGACATACCTTCCCGGGAACCTGCTTCGGAGTTCGTTAAGGGTCAAGGCGATCCCCACTGCCTTATCCACATCGATCAATCCGTATCCCTGGGTGTAATCAATTTTTCTCCCGTGCCAGCCGGTGGAATCATCCTCCCGGAAGATTCCTGTCTCCGAACCACCTCCTTCGACGTACTCTAGCGGGGTGGAAGCTGCCTCCAGTATCAGTTCCGAATCATGAACGAACCTCATGTCATGGGAGTAAAACCAATCCGGATCGGAGCCGTTGAAGTCCTCCGGCCATCTGGAGATGTCCATGGAGGGACATGCCTCCCATAGAAGGGCCACGGTCCCAGCTATATGAGGTGTAGACATCGAGGTCCCTGAAATTGCCAGATAGTAGGGGTTGGGATTCCCTCCCAATTTCGATCCCGCTGAAATTCCGGTCCTTCTGGCATGTGCGGCCCATATCCGGACACCGGGAGCTCCCACGTCAGGATAGGTGTGGTTCCACCCTACTTTTCCGTGTGAGGTGAACTCCGCGACATAAGACCCGTCCCTGGCGTGGGCCGCCACCATGACCGCTCCGGGGACATTCCCCTGCTGAGAGGTCCAGACCTCCTCACCTTCGGGATCCAGTCTGCCATCGTTGCCTGCGGAGAAGGTGCATACAACGTTGTTCTCGTAGGTGAGCTTGTTTATGATTCTGGAAAGCGCCATCTCGGGATCGTACTCACCGACGGTGGTGTGCCATGAGTTCGTGCATACCTTGATGTTGTAGGGGTTGGCACCCGGTTTCGAGTTCTCGTAAACCCACTCCAGGCCGTATAGGTAGTTGGAGGTGGATATCTCCTCGTCACCTTCGGTGAGAGCCAATCCGATCAGATTGGCTCCCGGGGCCACACCTCTTCTGGAACCTGCGGATGCATCACCGTTTCCGGCGGCTATTCCGGCGCAATGGGAGCCGTGGCCAACCGATGTATCGGAGTTCTCCATCTCAACCCAGGGATCTCCGGCCCTCACGGCCTTGATGTTCTTTACAGTCTTGATGCCGTAGTCGAGGTCCGGGTGTCCGGCATCTATGCCGGAATCCACCACGGCGATCCCGATTCCATCCCCGCTTACTCCCGGTATTTGACCCGAACCTTTACGGATAAGCGAGGACCAGACCGGAGGCGCCTTCACCGTTTCCGTCGAAACATCAAGGTCGAAGGTTCCCGGAGCGTCCCATTCGATGTATTCCACCCCTTCCAGAAGGGCCAGCCTTCCGATCATTTCAGCATCCATCCTCACCTGGTATACGTTCAGGCAGGAGAACCTGTAACCCACATCGACACCTATATTCTCCATGCGGTTTCTGGTCCTTGCACCATTGTCCTCTTTCACGTGGACCAGTAGATCTATGATTCCTTCTTCTTCGGCAACGGGATATCCATTCTTCAGTCCGATTCCTGCATCAAATAGTGTATCCGAAAGTTTATCCAGCTCGAAGTCGCCCTCATGGTTCCCGAGACCGGCGGAATATGTTGCAACAAGTATGGTTCCAATGAGAAAGAGGATCGTCAGATTCTTCATTTCCCGCCTCCCTTCCTCTTCCTGAACCATAGATAAGCTCCGGCAGCTGCCAGGGCCATGATGAGTATCAAAGCGAACCAGGCCCAAGGACTGCCCCCTTCCTCGGCTTCGGCTCCTTCTTCCGGTAATGGTACCATCAATGTCTTGTCATAGAGCGTTCCCCGGATAGTGAGCTCTCCTCCGGAATATTCGGAAGACGGATCCGATCTCTCCCAGATGGAGACCATGGAGTTCGGAGGTGGAGGGGATATCATCAGACCCTCCTCCGCGGGAACCTCCAGGATCAACTGGATCCCCAGGGAATATTCTATCCTGAGTTCCATGAACTCCCGGTCCCTCAGAGGTCTGATCACTTTGAATCCCTGGCCATATATTCCGATGGCCCAGTACATCCCGGAGTTGGACTGGTCAACGGTCATCATCTTTTCCTTTGTCCCTGTAAGTCTGGATCCCAGGAACGGATGCTCGTAATCCACAGAACCGTCGAAACCGTAATCGATAACGAATGTGAGGTCTCCGACGGTCCTTTCCTCCAGGGAGACCGAGTCGTAATTCATTATTATGGATACCTGCTTCGCACCTTCAGGCACCCATACAAGCCTCGACTGGTTCTGAACCAGCAGAGGGCCGTCCTGGTCCTGGGCGTACCTGGCGAATTCGCCCTTCCATATGGCTTTGAGCGTATCCGTGGAGAGGACCTTTTCCTCTTTGCGGAAGACACCGTTTTGTGAATATATTTCGATGGCCTGGTCAACGTTCCAGTCTTCCGCGGGCCAGAGCTCCCTGAGGTTCTGCAGGGTAAGTGCGATACCCACGCATTTTTCGGAATCGATGAGACCGTAACCCTGAGCCCAATCCAGGGGATGTCCGTTCCACCCCCATTCGGATTCCCCGCGATCCTCCGGTTCAGGGACTCCGTTGTCCGTGGATTCTTCCGAAAGTGGAACTCCGTCGGGAGGGATGTAGATCGCCGACTGTTCCATTATCCATTCGATCTCGTGGATCCTGTTGAATTCGTTTGAAAACCAGTTATCTTGGTCCTCTCCCGAATAATCCTCGAACCTGTCGGAGATCGTAAGGGACGGAGCGGCCTGGAACATCAGGGCTGCAAGACCCGAAACGTGTGGTGTCGCCATGGATGTTCCCGATATTGCCAGATAATAGGGATTGGGATTTCCTGCCAGTTTGGAGCCTGCCGATATCTGGGTAAGCCTGGCGTGCGCGGACCATATTCTAACTCCCGGAGCTCCGACATCGGGATAGGTATGGTTCTTGCCCTTTACTCCCCTTGAGGAGAAATAGGCCACTCCGGAGCCGTCCCTCTCGATGGCCGCCACACCGATATTGGAAGGGATCAATCCGGTTGGTGATGCCGAGAGCTCTTCGCCGTCATGGTGTCCGCTTCCGGCATTTCCCATGGCAAAGACAACCAAGACATTGTTTTCGTATGTCATCTTCTGGCATATGATCGATGTGGCATCCTTGGGATCGTATTCGGCAGCTCCTCCTCCCCATGAGTTGGAGACGATCTTGATATTCATCGGATTGGGGGCCCTGGAATTCTCGTAAACCCATTCCAGACCGTAATAGGTGTTGGTGAGAGTGATACCCACGTCACCCACGCAAAGTCCAACAAGATTTGAAGCCGGGGCGACCCCCGATCTTGCACCTGCGGAAGCGTCCCCGTTCCCGGCTATGGTTCCCGCGCAATGGGTGCCGTGTCCGTAGGAAGTATCAGAATTTTCCAGTTCGTACCAGGGAGCCCCTGGAATATCCGCTTTGAGATTCACGATCGTTTTCTCTTTGTAGTCGAGGTCGGGATGGCCAGCATCGATGCCGGTATCCAGGACGACAACCGTGATTCCCGATCCGTCTATCCTGTCGAATTCACGGGTCCTTCCCTCTATCCATGAATTCCATGCAACGGTTGCATTTATCGTGCTCAGGGATTCCTCCATCATCAGCTCCAGTTCGCCGTCATACTCCATCCATTCGGTCGAGGGATGGCTCGAAAGAGCTAGCACCTGATCTTCACTTCCCTCGAAAACAGCCACAGGGAGAACCTTCATCGAGGTCAGATGCTCCATTCCGATACTTCTGGCATATTCTATCTCATCCTCTATCGGCCAGTCCTTGAACCTGACCATGATCCTGTAGGAATCCAGATCCTTTCCCATCATTTCTCTGAGATAAGGATCCAGGACCTCCGGCCGGGGCTTGAATTCATCAACTCCCCGAACCCCGGGAATTGACATTGTCAGTACTATGGAAATCATCAAAACCGAGAGTACCTGGCCGGTACCGGATCCGCGCTTGAGGGGAACCTCCATCGAATACACCCTTTTCCCTATCGAAAACATTGCCATATATTGGTTGTGGAGGATAAATAGATGTTAATAAAGCCATTCAATCAAGGCGGAATAACGAAATCGGATTCGTAAATCCCATGGATTTTTCGGATACTAACTAAATTTACAGGAACCAAAATATATCGAACCGCCCGTTTTTCAAAGGATGCCCGAATGGGACCCCGACCGCTTGATATCCGCTTCGGAAATAGAGCGATGGAGCTACTGCCCTCTATCGTGGCTTCTGGAGAGGATGGATTCGGAGGAGGATTCCCATTCTCTAAAGGAAGGTTCCAGGGCTCATGGAAAGGTCGGAAAAGAGGTCAGCGAGATAAAGGAGCAAGAGACGAAATCCATCGAGTCGAGAAGGATTACCATCGCCTATCTTTCATTCGCCGCGATCATACTTTCCATGTCCATGATGCTTCTTCTTCTCACTAATGTGGGTTTTTTAAAAGGACCTCTCTGGAGAACCGTTGTGATAATATCCTCAATCTTTCTTCTGGTTGTCTCAACGGCGATCTACATAACCAGATCCTTCGCCCCTGACAAAAGTCCGAAGGACAGTGTTGCCACGCTCATAAGGAGGATGGAAAAGGAGAAATCCGTTGGGAGTTATTTTTCCATACTATCATACATATTCGGACTTGTACTCCTGGTGAACGGCATAATTCTTCTGAGACCTCTGGGAATCCCCGACGATGCGATCACAACCGCTTTCACATTATCTCTGCTTTTCATGTACGGTGTCCTTTTCATCTCTCTGGTATACTTTCTCAAGGGAACCAGAAAGGACAAGGGAGGAAGGGACCTGGGACTCGGAATGCCAATGGTGATCGTTCTCCTGGTTTCTATTTCGGTTCTTTTCATCATGGTTTCAGAGGACATAGATCCCGAGGGGTATTTCGGCTGGGTTTTTCTAATACTATCTCTGCTGTGGTTCATCGGAGCTCTAGTTTACGACCTGATCAAAAGCAGGGACAAACTAAAAAAGAGGAGGAAGAAACGTGACCGGGAGGACCTTCCGCTGGCCACGATCGCCTTGATTGCTTCCGTGTTCACTGCAATGGCATTCCTGTCCCGGGGAGATAATCTGGATCATTACAACACCCTTTCCGTTGTGATCGCAGGTCTCTGGCTGATCGGGGCGGTAATTTTTTTCGTGAAAGGTTCACGGGACAGAATGGGAGCCATGGTGGGGAAAAAGAGGATGAAGCTCCCCGAGAGATCCTCCATTTTGGAGGTGGATGATATCGGGACGGGAAAAAGAGGAAAACCCCTGATCTCCAAACGCCATTATCTGATAGGTTCTCCCGACATCCTCATTCAGGAGAGCGGATTCAAGATTCCCGTGGAGATAAAGACAGGAAAGGTCCCTCCCAAACCCCACTTCAGCCATCTGATGCAGCTGTCGGCATACCTTGTCCTGGTGGACTCAAAATACGATCAGAAGACTCCCTACGGCTACATTGAATATGTTCCGTCATCGGGCAGCAGAAGAAGGCACAAGGTGGACTGGGACATGATGACCAAAGCCCTGGTCCTGTCGAAGGTTTCCGAGATAAGGGAGGCTGAAAGAAGAGGGGAGGCTCACCGCAATCATGATCGGGAGGGAAAGTGCAGATTCTGCTCAAGAAGGGCGGGGTGCCCCGAAAGACTGGTATGAGGATAATTATTTAACAGTTCAAGATAAAGAGGTTGATCATGAAGGATTTCGCAAGGCAGGCTTTGATTTTCGGCATAACACTCGTGATCTTGATAGGTGTTTTCTGGTTTGTTCTGCCGATGCTGGGTTTGAATGAGATATTCGGACCCGCTTATACTGTATTCGTATTGGCGGGCAGCCTTGGTCTGAGCATACTGATAAGCAGACTGCTTTCACGGGTTATAAAGTGATGACCAGATCAGGGTATTCGAACTCTCTTCCCGGGTCTCTTCTTGTGCTCGTGGCTTGAGATGGAAGGCCTGTTCTTTTCCGTGCCTATCCCCTTCTTCCTGAGGCCTCTGCTCTTCTTTCCGGATGAAGTCAGTCCCCTGTAAACCCTGCCGGTGTGCTGGACGTCGTTGATCCATTTGATCTTCGGGTCGTTCATTATCACCGGATGGTGAGGGTCGATCAGGATAACCTCGTAGAACTTGTGCTTTCCGTCCTCTCCCACCAGGTAGGAGTTCAATATCTCCAGGTTCGGGTAGCGCTTCGCGGTCCTCTCCTCTGCTATGCGCTGGAGGTTCTTGTTCACCCTGAGGCGAATCATACCCTTCCTCTTTGCCCTCCTTCCTTTTCTTATGGCCCTTTTCCTAATGGAACCCATCCTGACCCTGGCTCTGACTATTACATAGCCCTGTTTTGCCTTGTATCCCAGGGCCCTGGCCCTGTCCAGGCGAAGCGGTCTTTCAACCCTCTCGAAGGAAGGCCCTTTCCTCCAGTCTATCAGTCTCTGGCGGTTGAGCTCCCTGATCTCTCCGTCATAAGGTCTGTTCCAGGTGTCATGGATGTATCTGTAAACCGATTTGGACATGCGGATCACTTCCTTGGGATTCGCCGTTTTCACACGGTACATTTCCCTGTCGTCGAGGAAACAGCTCCCTCGTGGACTTGGGCCAAGACACTTTTCATATTTATTGGTATCTATGGTTCGGATCTCATTCCTCCAAGGAATTTTTTACCCTTTTACTCTTCCTTTTCCCTGCCTTCTTCTTCTTTTTGGTGGCTCTGGCTATCAGGCCGAGAAGTATCAAAAGAAGAGGAACAGCTACTGAAAGAATACAGCATACCTGGCAGAAAGTGCTGTCCCTGGATCTCTGAATGAAACCATCATCTTCATCGTCATCTTTTTTCTCCAGGGTTACATTTCCCACCTGCAGGTTTCCGAAAGAGGTCGCATCCACCTGAACGTCAATCGACCTGAAACCGCTCTTCTTTATATTGATGGTCCTCTGCCCCCTGTCCACCTCAAGAGCAAAATAACCCATGGAATCCGTGTAGGTGTAGTCTCCCGTGTCAGCCTTTACCATGGCTTTGTGTACCGGTTCACCATCCTCATCGATGACTCTCCCCTTCAATACAGCCGTTTTGGGTTCGGTGTCCTCCTCCTGAATGGAGAAATTGACCTCGATCGTTCTCACGTTGCCGGCGTTGTCAATGGCGGAAAGGACTATGTTATGCTCACCCACAGACAGACCCGTTAGTGTATTCTTGGTCACACTCGGCAGAAGGCCAAGAGGCATACCGCCGTCAATGCTCAACCTGAACTCCATCACGCCGCTGAGTGTATCGTATGCCGCCCATGATACGTTGAAGGAAGTATCCGTGGTATTGTATCCCTCCGGTGGAAAGACGAAGAAAACATCCGGCGGAGTCATATCCACGGTGATATCGATAGAATCCGTTGCGGTATTTCCCGCAAGGTCCTCGGCTCTGATCCGGATCCTGTATTCTCCTTCCGACGGAAGTGAGATGTTTGCACTGGTGTTCGATCCCTCATCGTTCCATTCTCCGGCACCAATCCTGTAGCTGAAAGACCCTATCGAGGTAACATCATCCGATCCAGTCCATTCCACGAGGATAAGGGAAGCATTGACAACGGTACCGTTGTCCGGATCCAATATCTCAACCGCTGGATCCGTGGTATCCACAATAATTTCTATATGGTCAGTTCCATTGTTGCCTGCTTCGTCGAAGGCCCTGATATGAAATTCATTTGCTCCTTGGGAGAGATTTGAGGCCGGATAGGAATTGTTGAGGCCGAGGTCCATCCAGGATACTCCGTCCCTTGAAAGTTCAACCGATACGACACCAACGTTGTCGGAGTAGTTCCAGGCCAGTTCGATTCCGGTTTCAGGGATCACGGTTCCGTTTTCGGGATTGGTGAAATCAATCATAGGCTTGCTGGAATCGGGGGTAGCCTCGAGGATATCGGTCTGTCTACCCTCGCCATACCTGTTGACACCCCTCAATTCGTAGGTGTAGGTCACCCCGTCATCCACCTCGGTGTCAGTATAATTGGTTGTTGAACCGTCAAGTTCAATATCCAGGTCAGGACCCGAACCCCCTGACCTGTGAATGATGAAACCTTTTAAAGAACCATCAAGATCGAATTGGGGAAGATCCCAACTGAGCATCACCGAATCCTTGTTGCCTACCGCGTTGAAATTCAATGGTTTCGAAAGGTAGGTGTAGGAGGGCTCTGCAAGAGGATGATTGTCATATGAGGTGGAAGAGAAGATGAGATACGGAAGGTCCACAATGCCGTCCTCGTCATCATCAGGTGTTGTCCAGTCCCTCCAGTAGTTACCCGATCCGCTTCCGTTCCAGATGTTTTCATTACCGTCGTCTTTGGCCTGTATGTTCGTGCTGCTGAACGAATCCCCGGAACCTTGGTTTTCGATTATGGTATTGTTTGTTATCAGGCAGTTTTCCGATTCCCTGCATTCGATTGCGAACCCAGAATTGTTGAATATCAGGTTACCCAAGATCCTGTGGCCTTCTGCTTTCCTGAGCCGGATTCCGGGACCGTTGTTGTCCTCAATGATATTGGATTCGAAGGATGAATCGGAGGATGTATATGATAAACTGGCACCTGTCCAGTGTCCCCCGATATGATTTCCGCTTACAACAACATTTCTTGGCGAGGATATGTTCAAACCCTCGGATTTGGTCGAGTTTCCCCATCCGGAAATCATATTGTTTCTCACAAATCCGTCCCTTGGGGCGTTTATGTAGATACCAATGTGTTCAAATCCGCTCACCTGATTATCCGCAAGTTCCAGTTTTTCGGGTATGGTCAGGTAGATTCCGGAAAGAGCATCATCCAAGGAAATCAAGTTGTTTTCGGTCACCACGGTTCCCTTTGTTTGAACCATGGAAACACCTGTCTCCCGGCATCTCATGTTATTTCGTGAGAAGGTTACGTTGCGGGTCTGGGATACGGAAAGGACTTCCTCAACCGCATCGAAATCATTATCCTTGTATACAGCTCCCGTTCCGTACCATTGAAGAATACACTTGCCGGTGATATTGACAAAACTGGAATTGGTAACCGAAACCTCCTCACAGTGATTGAAATGGAATATTCTTGATCCATTGAAGAATTCACAGTTTTCGACTGTCAGACCGGTGGAATGGTGAGCCTCCAGAAATTCATAACCCATTGAATAATCATATTCCCTCAGGTGGAAATTGGAGACGTTGTAAAGGTAAATCTGTGAAGTATCTGCGGGAATGTCAATGCTTTCCATATTCTGATCCGTATACTGCCTGACAGCCAGACCGTCAACGGTATTATTGGAGGTAATTATTGTCGAATCAATGTTATCCAGTTTGAATTGATTGCCTTCAAGCATATTGCTGTACAATTCCACATTATCCGAACTGAAGTAGCAGTATATTCCATATCTGGCTGAATTTCGAACATGGTTTCCCTTTATCACTATACCATCCGAATTTCCGAAAGCCATCCCCGTACCGCCTATGTCTTCAACATTGTTTTCCCGGACTTCAATTTTCGATCCTTCGGAGATATAGAGACCGATACCGGTGTATCCCCTGATGGTGTTTGAAGACACCTCCAGATCATTGCTGTACGTGATCCAGATACCATATTGTAACATGTAATTCTCTAAAAGATTCTCGCTCAGTTTTATCGAATCGCAGTAGTTGACCTTGATGCTCCTGGGGCCATAGGAATTCCTGACGGTGTTATTAACAAGGGTAATGTTCGAGCAATCCTGGAATATGACCCCTTCTCCGAACTCCGTATCCTTGATCAGATTGTACCTTATCTCGATGTGAAGTGAGGTATCCCGGATACTTATTCCGTGATCGCTTCCTGTCCCGTTAATCAAGTAACCGCTTATGATGTAGGGATCGGATTCCGTCCCTGATCCTCCCCAGGATTCCGCCGCAGCCTGGCTTGCCAGGTCCGCATCCCCGTTTATGGAGATCGGAGAGTGGGCGATATAGATCAATCTTGTTTCCTTTCCTTCACCCTTTTCCATGAAAAGATCGAAACCAGAAAGCAGAAGGATCGCTACAACAACTGTAGAAAAAAATACATTGGCTTTCCCCTTGAACGGCATATATGACCCCCGATTGGCTTGATTAAGGTTAAACGAGGGATAAAAAGAATTCTAGTAAATACCTCCGATTTGTGAATTGTATACTTATTCGATAGCATTATCTATGCCCGGAGCCTTAAAGAGTCGGTGGCAATCCCTTGATCGTCGGATATATCTTCATCAAGACACATCCCAAGATGGAGGTCACGACCTATCGCGACCTCTGCAAGATGAAGGAGATCAAGGAGTTGACTCCACTTTTCGGGGAATTCGATCTAATTGCTAAAATCGAGGCCAGGGATTTCCGTACACTGTCGAGAATTGTCCTCAACAAGATAAGGACCCTTCCGGGTGTGGATGATACGACCACCGTTCCGGGAACCAAGATATAAGAATATCAGAATTTTTCACCGACGCCCAGGGATCTCGGATTGAACCTCTTTTTGAACAGGAATCTCTCGTTCTTGATTCCGTCCTTCCAGGTATTAAGGGCCTTTTCTCCCCTTCGCACCCTGTAAGGAACGGAGATCTCCTTTGCCCTGATCTTCTTGTTCTTTCCAAATACCTCTATCTTGATCTCTTCGGACATAGGCATTCCATCCGAGGTTATTATGAGTTGTTTCAGGATCTCTTTCCTGAAGACCCACATTCCGGTCTGGGAATCGTTCAAACCGGTTCCGAAAAGCAGGTTCATTGTCACCTTCAGGACCCAGTTGCCGAAAGCGTGTGTTGTATTGAAGGCTCCCTTTTCGGCTTTTTTTATCCTGTCGCAGGAGATGAATTCAAGCCCTTCCCTTTCAAGTGTAGTCACAAGTTCGGGGACAAGTTCGGCGGGATAAGTGGTGTCCCCGTCCATGGTTACTATGATGTCTCCCTTCGCCTCCTTGAATCCCGTCTTGTATGCCCTTCCGTATCCTTTCCTTGGCTCCTCCACTATCCTTGCCCCTTTGGATGCGGCGATCTCCCTTGTCCTGTCCTTGGAGAGACCGTCAACTATCATTATCTCAGTATCCTCCATCTCGGGGATCTGATCGATGGTCTCTCCTATGGACTCCTCCTCGTTCAGGGTCGGTATTACCACACTGACTTTCATAGGCCCTCGGAACCCCCTAACTTGAAAACCGATTTATATTTTGGGGACACGGATGCACTCCCGGATGAATGATTTATAGCAGATGGACGATTTCTCGACAGTTAACATGGCCCGCCAAGGCTCGAAAATAAGGACTTACCACTTCAGATTGGCAAGTCAGATCATATTTGCTTTCGTTGCGATCCTCGGTATTTTCGGGGTGGGAATGACGGGTTTCATCTATCCCTTCTTCTTCTGTCCCGCATCGCCAGGTGCTTGTGCAGGCTGCCCCCTCTGGGTGATCGAACACGGTACCATCGAGATAGCATCGGGAATCACGGAAGGATACTGGATGATACTGTACCTGATCGGAATGTTTCTGGCAATCGGTGCCCTGGTCGGGAGATCCTTCTGCGGGTGGGCCTGCCCTGTGGGGACCCTCCAGGATCTTTTTTCCTTCATCAACCGAAAGGTCAAGGATCTGAAGACTCTCGGGCTTCTGGCAGGCGGCTCTTTCATCGCCCTTCTGATAGGGTCGGTTCTACCTGCCCTGCTTTCTGAATCCGGTGTTGATCTCCAGTATTACATGTTCATAGCATACATCGGAGCCCTGGGAGCATTCCTGCTTGCTTTATCCGGTGTTCTCCTGATCAGGAGAACCGAGAGTCTTATCCCGCCATTCATCCTTCTTTTTGTCGGTTCACTATTGTGGGTTATAGTGGTCATCACAAGGTCTGCCGGCATGGAGAACACTCCTTTGTCCTCCCTGGAACTGATGGGATTGATGGCCCTGATGTTTCAGACAATCGGACTTGTTGGCATAGTGAAATCGGCTCTTCGGGATCTCATCCCCAAATCCGGGAGATATCCAAAGGTTGACAGGTGGGGACGTCTTGTCAAGGTAGGGATACTGGTCCTTATCGCACCCACCTCATGGTTTTTTGACACACTCTTCTTCACAGATTTCGACCCCATCGGAGGTATAACGGCGACCATCCCGGAACTTCTGCTGAATCCGGCGGATTGGGCTGGTAATCAGTTCTTCTGGTTCAAGGCCGCCTTTGTGGTGGGTGTTGTGGTTTTCGTATCTTTCATAGACCGGGGCTGGTGCAGATATCTCTGCCCGATAGGAGCCATGTACGGTCCTCTGAACAAGGTGTCAATGACCGATCTCGAGTTCAAGGAAGAAAGGTGCATACACTGCCAGAAGTGCATCAAAGCATGTCCGATGGCCATAAACCCCAAGGAGAACAAGCTGGACCCGGAATGCATCAGATGCGGCAGGTGCGAGGAGGTCTGTCCCGTTGGAGCTCAGGTATGGACACCGGTAAATCCAAAGGTCAGGGGGCTGTTTTCAAGATGAAAAGAAAGGTAAATGATCCGGTCAGGAAATTCGGAGGTAAACCGCTTCCCGAATATGTCCTGGTAGTGCTGATACCCCTGATCCTGATTCTGGGAGCTCTCTTCTGGTACGGAGCTTCCAGCGAGGGAGGTTTTTCGGAAGTTGAGAAGCTTGCGAAGGTGAAATGCCTGGGCTGTCTAGGCCTCGATCCTGTTGTTCCCGGTTTTTCCGAATACTGGACGGTATATCCAGATGATCATATCAAATCCGGTGAGGAGGTCCGTCATCCGGAAATGGTGAAAGAAGAGCTGAAGGATGTCGATCTACTGATACTGTTTTTCTGGACTCAGGGATGCGTTCCCTGCGCCGAGCAGTGGGAGGAGATGGTTGACGAAGAGATAGCATCCGGTCCCGAAGACGGAGGAAGAGAGGGTGACAAATACGATGGTTTGAGGATCATATCCAATGATGCCGCCGAAAGGACCGAGCTTTACCGGACATACAGACCAAGGGGGGATGAAACCGGGGTACCGATGACCACCTTCATATTCCGTGATTCCGAAGACGAGATCCTGTGGTGGTCCCACTACGGGAAGATGGACCTTGGGCCTCTGGAAGAGAGGATCGAGGAGATACTGGATTTCGTTGAAAAATACCGTCTCAAGGATGATTATGACGACATATCATCCGCGGAAGACAGTGAATAACATGATTTGCGGATAAAATCAAATTTATACTAGCATTACCTTGAAAAGACGATACAGGATGCGCATTTTGATAATCGGGGGAGGCTCCGTAGGAGGCAAGCTTGCAAAGGATCTCAAGGATCCCTTCGTACTGATCGAATCGGATCCTTCCAGGGTCTGGGAGCTCAAGGAGATGCTCAAAGATTCCAGAGTTGAGCATAAGATAGTCCACGGAGACGGTTCCTCCTTATCGACAATAAAAAAATCCGGACCCGAATTCGACGCCGCCGTTGTACTGATGAACAAGGATTTCGAAAATCTGGAAGCCGTTTCCGCTCTAAATGATGTAGGCGTGGGCAGGGTGATTGCCCGCGTTAACCGCAGCACAAACATGAGCAGGTTTGTTGAGCTCGGTGCCGAGGTATTCGTCCATCCCATTGGATACGAGGAAGGTCTCATCAGGACCATGCTGTATCCGGATACAAGTCACGCAATTCAGATATTCGTGAGGGAGGGGTCCCCTGCTATTGGCAAGACCATTGAGAAGCTGAATCTTCCGAGGGGTACCGTAATCGGATCGATTCTCAGAGGGGACAGAATGATCGCCCCGGAACCTTCGATGGAGATCCATTACGGCGATCTCATTGCAGTTGATGCTGTCGGCAAGAGGGCAAAAAAGGTATGGAAGATATTCTCAAGGGAGGGCAAGTCGGATACCGCAGGACACCTGATCTTTCCTCTGTCCAAGGATCGGGACCTGGTCTCGCTCAAGGAAGTGGAGCTTCTGGCAAAGAGGCTGGGGTCCGAAATCATATTCATTGTTCCTCCGGGAAAGGAGAATCTTCTGGTATCGGCCCAGGGATTCATTTCAAAGAGGATACATTTCGAGGTAATATCCACCATGAGCGAACATGAATGCCTGCTGGAGGATGATGAAAGGCAGGTCAGGTGGAGGAGAATGGACAGGAAGAGCCTGCAGATCAATTCCATAGTATCCGAACACATGGACGAAGCATCCGCCCATATCGATGTTCTGGTGGTCCCTCCTCCGAAAAACCCCATAGTATACATCCCATTCATCTCCACGAACCTGGACAGGATCATAGAGAGATCCCCCATGCCCATCCTGATAGCAAGGAATCCCAAGACCTACAGAAACATCGCCCTCTACATTCACAGACATTCCGCACCGGAGATAAATATTGCCATACAGCTTGCAAGGGCCACTGGTGCCTCGATAACGGCTTTGACACAATCCAGGAACCGAAAGAGGGCGCAGTATCTGCAGAGGTTCGCACAGGTGTACAAGGTCGATGTGGAGATAGAGAAGTTCGTGGGAAATCCGACGGTGGAGTTCATAAGGAAGATAAAGGAGAACCACTACGACCTGATAATCATTAAGAGCAAGCTGAAGGAACTGCAGGTTTCGCAGATGAGGAGACTGGTCCATCTCTGGAATGGCTCGGTTCTGATAGTTCCGTAGGTGATGCAAGATGTTGGGACCTTTGAAAATGACAGAGGCTGTCGGAAGCTTCTTGCAATTTCTGGACCGGTCGGGTCTTCATTCTTTGAGGGAACCAACCATAAACGTGATCGATCCCTTTCTGGTCCTCGGACTTGTCGCCATACTGGGTTTCATTGCTCCGTTTTTCGCAAGAAAGTTGAAACTGCCCATTGTGGTCGGAGAGATACTTTTCGGGGTTATCGTGGGAACCGTTCTGCACGGCATGTCGAGGTTCGATCTAGTAAACCTGGATCTGTCATCGGACATTCTCGAGCTCCTTTCCACTCTCGGATTCATCACCCTTATGTTCATGATTGGAATGGAGAACGATTTCGAGGACCTCAGATCGCTTTCCAGGACCGAGAAGCTGACCGTACTTCTGGTAATTATCGCAAACTTCCTGATAGCCGTTGTTCCCTTCCTGATATTCGGCTATCCCCTTTTGGTGGGGTTGATCGTGGGTGGAGTCTCCATTGCTGTTGTAATGCCGGTTCTGAGGGATATGGGGATAAACAGGACCTCCTTCGGATTCAAGATAATGCTCCTGGCCCAGATCGCAGACATCCTTGCCATATTCCTGCTGTCTTTTTCAGCAGCTTCCGTGGGAGGATTCAGGGCCATACTCATACTGCTTCTTCTGCCTGTAATTTTCCTTCTTCTGTTCTGGATCATGGATATGGTCATATGGTACAGGCCTCAGTTGATGTCCAGGATTACAAATCCAACGGACCAGTCGGAGCTGGGGGTGAGAGCCACCCTTGCGGCGATCCTCCTCTTCTATGTTATGGCCCAGCTCATCGGATTGGAGGCGGTTCTGGGAGCCTTCCTCTGCGGAATACTCTTCAGTGCCATTTTCAAGGAAAAGGGTGCCATATTGGACAAGTTCCTGCCCCTGGGATACGGATTTCTCATACCGACATTCTTCATATATCAGGGATTCAGCGTATCACTGTTCGATCTTTTCGAGCTGAAGGCACTGGGCCTGCTCCTGCTTCTGCTTGTAGTGCAACTCGTATCCAAGGCCATACCTCTGTTCGCATCAAAGTTCTTCAGGCACTCCTGGACCGACATAGGAGGATCCCTGCTTCTGGGAACCAACCTATCGGTCGTGGTGGCCGGGGTCAAGATAGGGGAGGAAGCCGGCATATTGGATGGAAACATTGCCGGAATCCTTATCCTGTACGGTGTTCTGAGCTGCATAGTGTTTCCACTGCTTTTCAAGAGGGTTTTCAAAAAACACCTTGAAAAATACATGGGAAAGAATCCCGATGAGGATTGATCTATGGTTTCCCCTCGCCAGGTGTTATCATATCCGTCATCAGTTTCTTGAGTTCGCCTTTGTCCCTGGCCTGTTTCCATTTATCCTCGAACTCGGGATGCTCCGAAAGCTTCATCAGCCACATCAGGGAGTTCAGGTAGAAGTTCTTCTCATCCTTCGAGAAAAGGACTATGAAAGCGGCATGAACCGGAGGAGCATCATCCGAGAACATCGCACCTCTTTTCGTCCTGATCAGTGTAAGATCGTAGATATCCTCTCCCTTGATCTGATATGACAGGATAACAAAACCGGGCATTGACATCATGTGGGCCTTTCTATCGTCTTTTGAGAACTCCGCATTCAGCTCCTCTTCCTTAATCCCAAGTCTCTTGGACATGGTAAAAGATACCTTCTTCATCAGGTCCGCGGGGGGAAGAAGATAGTTGAAGTCTATTACCTCCGCATCCGAGATCTTGGAGTTGAATCGTTCCGAGAGTATACTGTCCCTCTTTATGAGGACCTCCCTGAGCTCTTCGTCAAGAAGGCACTCGTTCGTATCCTCTCCCATCACCCTCTCCGCGACCCTGAGAAACGCATATTCCCTTTTTATCTTGCCATGAGCGAACAAGTAATACCACGAAATGCTTATTGGAATGAAACAAGCGGCCACGGCGATCTTCTTCCATCCGAGCAGTATGATCAGGAGGAGGTAGCCGGCAATTCCCACTATCTGGGCATATGGATACAGAGGAGCCTTGAACTTGGGCCTGTAGTGTTTGATGTTGGATTCCCGCATGAATACCAGTGCGAGATTTGCAAATATAAATAGGAGCAGTATCAATGTTGATGCATAGCCCGCGAGATGTTTGACATCGGTGAACAGTATAACAAATATCATGATCGAGGTTGTCAAGATAATTGAAAACCAGGGTGTACCCCATTTTGATGTTTTTCCGAATATCTCCGGTAGGATCTGGTCCTTTCCCATGGCCATGGGATCCCTTGATGCGGCCAATATCCCCGCGTTTCCAGTTGAAACAAAAGCCAGAATTCCTGCAAAAGACATTGTAAATATTCCAAGGGTGCTTAAGAGTATTCCCCCTCCCTCGGATATGGGTGTTTCGTTACTGGACAGGGTTTCCGGTGAGACTATCCCCACTGTTACACCCACG
Organism: uncultured Thermoplasmatales archaeon; assembly: GCA_964445525.1. Classification (GTDB taxonomy): domain Archaea; phylum Thermoplasmatota; class Penumbrarchaeia; order Penumbrarchaeales; family Penumbrarchaeaceae; genus Penumbrarchaeum. The sequence goes on from CAYULA010000020.1 coordinate 32,144, forward strand.
ACTAACACGTAAAGCAGTGATACTACCGCCCAGGAAATGAACATCCCCTTTGGGATGTTCCTCCCCGGTTTTTTCACCTCACCTGCGATTGCGGCGACCTTTGTGGATCCCGCAAAAGAAACGAAGACAAGACCGGATGTGCTCAGTATGGAAGATATTCCTTTTGGCAGGAAAGGTGTATAATTCCCCAGTCCTGCGGAGGAGAGATGAACAAATCCGGCAACTACATAAAGAACCAATAACCCGATAAGCGTAAGCACCATCCATACCTGCGCTTTTGCGCTGAAATGGGTTCCAAGTATGTTCAGCACCATGAAAAAAAGGCAGAATCCCACGGCAATAAGCTTGATCTCCATGGTTCCGATCGATGGCATGAGAAGAATGGTAAATATTCCCAGACCATACAAAGCGAAAGCTGATTTCAGGGCAATTGAGAACCATGAGGACAATCCCCCCAATGTTCCCATCATCGGACCCATTGCCCTGTCAGTGAAGATGAATATTCCCCCATCCTTGGGAATCGCCGTTGAGAGTTCCGCCTTTGCAAGTATGGTCGGTATGGCAAGCAGACTTGCTACAATGTAGGCCAAAATGATACCGGGACCCAGATCGCCGAAGGCAATTCCAGGCAGTACGAAAAGTCCTGAACTAATCATCGCACCTGAAGAGATGCAGAAAACCTCCAATGCTCCGAGTTCCTTCTTTACCTTCAAAATATCCACCAGGAATGCTATTTATATTACCATATCGCCCGAATAGGATATATATTGTTCATTTCCCCCGTGGAAAATATCATGAAATCGATTGGAATTTTTTGGATATGCCGAAGATCTAGCTTAACGGATCAACAGGAGGAGGCGGTGGTCTGTTTTGATTCTCCCGTGAACCTTCCTCTATTCTCCTGAAGGTCGGAGGTGAGGTTGCATTATCAGCTTTGTCGATAGGCCTATAAGGTGTTGTAACATCTTTTGCGTCCTCCTTCCCAGCTCCCTCCTCCTTTCTGCCAATCTTCCGGGAGACGATGGAGAACACCAGTGACGTGATTGCAAGGACGGAACCTGCAATTGCCAGGAAGAATCCGATCTCCCAGGAAAGTCCCTCCTCGGCTCCTGATAATCTCTCTCCCAGAATGTCTGTGGCAGCATTCATGCCGATCCAGAACCACAGAGGGCCCAGAGTGGAAAGGAGAGCGGAAGGAACGAATACCCCCCAGAGGGACCTTCCTGATATCAGAACGATTATCGATCCCGCAAATCCCACGATTATCGATATGAATAGAATGGGAAGGGCAAGGGGTATTCCCAGGCCTCTTGTGATCTTGAAGCTCTCGATGGACCTTATGTTGATGGGATTTGCACTTCCCGACAGAGGGGACCTCTCTCCTCGGTCCCAGTAGTCGTTCATGGAGGCATCTATCTCCACGATGAAACCCACCGCCTCCTCTCCCTCGGGGACCTCAACATCAAAGGAGGTGGAATAGGTTTCTTCCTTTGTTCTGAAAGTCTCCGAAAGCTCCTTTTGGGCAATAACCTCCGTCTCCCCTTCGTATTCGCCGGTATCCGGGTCCATCCCCGTCCTGGCCTTTATGGTGATCTTCTCCAGGGTGATGAGGAATCTTTCTTTGAGATCTGCGGAAACCTGGTCCTCCAGATCGGTCCCGAGGAAGGTGACATCAACCTTCAAATTACGTGAGCTGCCCTCGGGCCAGTAGGGAACCAGATCCGCAGAAAGAGAGACATTGAGATAGGCCGACGGACTGCCGGAACCGTTGTAAGTTATCTCGGGGTCCGGGGGATTCCTGAATAGAAGCTCGTAGATGTAGGACTTCTCCTTGTAGGAATCGTATATTATTCCAAGATTCTCCAAGACATCGCCTCTGACCTGCGGGTAGGACTTCCATTCCTCCTTCCTGGTGATATTTGATCCTGCCCCTCCTCCTATTCCTCCGATTATACCTCCCCCCGATGAGGAGGATGAGGTCCCCAGGGAATATTGGAAACCCACGGCGTCGAAATCCGCTTTGAGAGTGTAATCCAAAGGCCCGACAGAACTGGTCCTGTCGTATGTGGCCCAGTCGAAACCCGGAACCGATCCGGAGTCCGGAATAAGCGAGATTCCGGAAAAAAAGATCGATATCAGAAGGACAACGGCAGGCAATCTGCCAATAATTTTGGATCTCATGGGCTCACGGCCACACATCAGCGCTTAACTAGAAAAATGTTATCGATGAACAATCCAAAAACAATTGGATGATTTGAAGAAGAAAAAAGTGCGGGCCCGTTCCCCCCGAAGAGCCCGCGGATGGTGGTTCTATGGCGTCCTCAATATCCCAGATCCTTGGTCCTAGATCAGAATTCGAAACCCGAATATGGATACCTCTTCCTGAAGGAAGGGTCCCCCTCATCCCTTGGTGATAGCCTCCTCTCGAGGATGGAGATCTCTTCGAGGATGTTTGCCACATCGGGTTTTTTCATTTCTTACACCTTTACGGAAGCGGGGGGGAACCTCGCTCCCTTGTGAGTCGATCGCTCCTGGAGATATAAAAAAGGAAACGGGGTTTTCCTTGGGACCCCCCAAAAAGATACAGATATCAGAAGCGGCTCAAGGTATCATGACAGAGCCGTTTGCCCGGGGTGACGAGGTCCTCTTGAAGGGACCAAGAGGGGAGAACCTTGTCAGGATCGATGGCGGGATGTTCAGGATGAAATCTCCCAAAGGGGCTATTGATACCTCCCGACTCATCGGAATGAGTTCGGGAGATAAGATCAGGATAGGGTCGGCATCCTTCAGATTATTCAGAGCCGACCTGCTGGATCATCTCAACAACCTCGAGAGAGGACCCCAGATGATACTGCCCAAGGATTCGTCCAGGATCGTTGTGGAGCTGGGTTTGACCAACGGGTCCCGTATTGTGGAGGGGGGTGCGGGATCAGGCGCCCTCACAATCGCGCTATTGAACGCCGTGGCGCCTGATGGCCGGGTAGCAACATATGACATCCGGGAGGACCATCTCCAAAAGGCCCGGGACAACATCGAAAGAGCGGGGCTTTCCTCGATCTGGATAGGTAAGATCGGAGATATCTCAAACCAAATTGATGACAAGGAAATGGATGCCTTTGTCATCGATGTTCCCGAACCCGAGAAAGCCGTCTCTACGGCAAGTCGATCCCTGGTTCCCGGGGGAAGGTTCTGTTCTTATGTTCCCACCTCGAACCAGATGGAGAGGGTTTTCATTGCCCTGAAGGGATCCGGTTTCGAGGGTGTGAGGGCGTTAGAGTTGATCGAGAGGGGATATTCGATAAAAGAGGGGGCCACCCGGCCCGTTACGGAGATGCTCTCGCACACCGGATTTCTGATTTTCGCAAGATGGCCGGGTTCACCTGAGCCTTGACTCTATGAACTGCTTCAGTTTGGGGTCTTGAACATATGGAAGAATGGAATTGTAGAGTTTTTTCATCTCGGTATATCTTACCGTGTCCATGTAGAGCTGGGCCAGGTTCAGCTTGATATTGAGATCTCCCGGAGCCTTTGATAGCGCCAGCTCGTATTCCTGCTCCGCCTCCTCGTATCTTCTCTGTGAATGATAAAGCGCAGCCAGGGATCCGTGGGGTTCCCCCCTTTCGGGCTCCATGATCATTGCCTTTCTGTATTCCACCTCGGCGGCTCTGGGCCTGTCTGTCTTTTTCAGGAGGTCTCCGTAATTGAGATGGATCTCGGCGGAATTAGGATCATAGCCAAGAGCCTCCAGGTATCTGGATTCGGCTCCTCTCATGTCGCCTTTTCTGTGAAGCTCCATTCCCTCATCGAACAGTTTTTTGGCCTTTCGCTTCCTGAAAAAATCCATCGAACCGACTCCTTGTCCCAAGAAAAAATACCGCCGATATTTATAATATATGGGCAACGATTCGGAAGTATCATACCCGGCATCTATCACCCCCGGGCAGAGGGTGTAATGGTGAGGATAGGAATACTAGGATGCGGCTTCATCGGAACGACCATAGCAGGCTCCCTGCAGGATATGGAGGGAGTGGATCTGATTCCATTATTTGATGTGGACTACGATATGACTGCCAGTCTTGCCTCCAAGATCCGGATGGCCAGGGTTTTCCACCCCAGAGAACTCGAAGATTTCATAGGATCTTCCGACCTGGTGGTGGAGGCGGCTTCCCAGGAAGCAGTGAGCGAGATCCTGCCAGATGTCGTTTCCAGGGGAAAGGATGTGATGATACTTTCAGTGGGGGCTCTGGTCGATGACGATCTCTGGAACCTGATCAAGGACAAGGCAAAGGAAAACGGATGCAAGGTTATGGTTCCCTCGGGTGCCATTGCCGGAATGGACGGAATCACTTCCGCCTCCATTGCGGACATAGATTGCATCACCCTCACCGTAAGGAAACCTCCCGCGGGACTCTCTCTGCCCCACGAACTGTCCCATCTCTCGGATGAAATCAAAAAGGCAAAAGGCCCCGTTACCATTTTCGACGGAAGCGCCAGGAAAGCAGTGTCACTATTTCCCAAGAACGTCAATGTGGCGGCAACGATCTCTCTGGCAGGCATAGGATTCGACAGAACAAAGGTGAAGATCCTTGCGGATCCCTCGGTAACCAGGAACCAGCATCAGGTTGAGGTCAGGGGCAGGTTCGGGGAAATGAAAATTAAAATGCTTAACCAGCCCTCAACCACTAACCCGAGGACAAGCTACATGGCGCCGCTTTCGGCGATTGCAACCCTCAGAAAACTCCTCACGGGAATTCACATTGGAAATTGAGGTGAACAAATGGAGCAAAGGACCCTGGAGCTGATAGCGGAAGGATCTTCCCTTGGTGATTCCTACCAGTTCCAGGTTCAGACTCCGGGAAGCACCCTACACCTGGATGAACCTGCCGTTTTCAGATTATCATTGACTCCCGAGGGAAAGAGCCAGGTTCCCGAGGCATTGAGATTCGAAAAGGGAACCGATGTCGTGGGTCCCGACAGCAGATGGGAAGGTGAGCCCCGACAGGACGGGTCCGTAATGTTCGATGTTCCGCTCGTCTTCAGAGGCAGGAAAGGTCCCTGCATTCTCAAGGTGATCATAAAAAGCGAGGAATTCAGGGCCACCCTTGCCATAACGGAATTGAATATGGACCTGGCATCCACCAAACTTGGAGTGGACATCCCAGGTTGGCCGATAAGATGGAACGGCTCCTCACCTCTGAAATTGGATGTCTCCCTTTCCCACAGGGGCGAAGGCAAGGTCAAGGTCCAGGCTTCCGTCCAGCTTCTGGATGCCAATGGTTCGATCCTGATAAAGGGAAGCTCCCGGGAGATCACGGTGAAGAGCAGTTCAAATTTCAGTACACAACTGGATCCGAATGGAGATATTTCCCCCGAAGGACTCTCCCTGAAGGTCGATTTGCTTGTGGATGGCGAGCATCAGGAGCATTTACTTAAAGAAGCCGTCCTGCCGGAGAAGGAAGATAAGATCAAAGCAAGCATCCCAGGAAGGGTTACCTCCGGAACGGATGTGGCTATCCTTTTTGCTGTACCGGAGAAACTCTCCATGGACGGACTGGTCATGGACATCGGTGATATCGAAGGGATTGAACCTCTCTCGGTCAAAGGTGAGGGTTCCTCCTTCGAGGCTGTATTCAGTATGCCGGATATGAAGCAGGGAATGGTACCGATCATTCTGAGAGCAGGAGAGAAGGAGATCGCCCGGTCCCCCGTATTTGTTGACAGGGAAGAGCTGTTCTCATCGGTGGAGTTGAATATCGATCCAAAAACCCCCTCCCCCGGAGAGGAGGTAAGGATAAGGATCAATGTTCGGGGACAGATTGACAACAGGGAAGTGGATGCCAGGCTGGAGATGGAGGGCAAAGGACCGAAGACAATGGACCTCGGCAGGATTACAGCCGACAAACCCCTGGAATTTCAAATGAAGATTCCGGGTGATATCAACATCGGGGATATCGGTGGAAGATTGGTACTGTCGGAGGGTGAAAAGGAGCTTTGGAGCAAGGTATATTCCAGGCTGATATCTGTCAGGTCCAGGTCGGGTCTGGGTTTGAATGTAATCGTCCCCGGTTCAATGGACCCGGACAGGACGGACAAACTGCTCTTTCCCGGTGAGAGGTTCACAGGTTCAAGAAAATATTCCGAGGCGGAGATCAAACTTACAAGCACCGGACGAATTTTGATATACCGAAACGGAAAGCATCTTCCCGATAAGGAAGAAGGTAGGGAGCTTGCTTCACGCCTGGTTGTTTTGGATACCTACCTCAACACGCTTTCGAGACCGGAGGTCTCCTCCCCCATACTTGAAGCTATCAAACACATCAAGGATGTATCCGCATTTTTATTGAAATGTTCGGACAGGTCCAAACCTCCGAAGGACCAGTCATATCTCTCCCGTCTATCAAGACATTTCAAGGGATCAGGGAAGGAGCCTGCCCTAAGGATACATTCCTCCGATGGCAAGGATCCCGTACCCAACCTATCGGTCGTACTCAAAGAGATCTTTTCAGGGTACGGAACAAGTTCGGGGTCCGACCCGTCGAGATCACTCCGTGAACTGACGGAACATATGATGATGGGTCTCAAAGGCAGGGACAACAGCTTTGAAAGGGGTGTTTCGGGAAAGACCCTGATGGAGATAGCAAAACGGGCAGAGGAAGCCCTGAAGAGCTTGTCCGGCCTCCCGGGTCAAGAAGAGGTGGATATGGAAGAGGCCTATAGAATACTGAGAAAAGCATGTTTTTATCTGATATCGATCCAGATCGTCAGAGCGGAGCTCTTTTCCAGGTGGTCCGATCCCGTTGTTAACGCATGGAACCAGCTAAGAATAGAGAGGCAGAGAGCAATAAAAGGCAGCATTCAAGCGGTCGGTGATGTCGTAACCGCGATCATCGATATCCATCAGGCATCGATCCGGAGATGGAATGCATATGAAAAAAACCTTGGATCCAGGATAAGGATGGCAGCCCTTGATGATCTGGAGATCGATATTGGAGAGGGGGGTTTTTCGGGTGTATCCGGCGAGATCTGGGATTGCAGTGTCAGGATCTCGTCCCGGGAAGGGTCACCCGCGATGGACATCGTCCCCATCATTTCACTTCCCAGAGGAGGGTGGACCCTTGAAGAACCGCTTTCATCCAGGGAGGATGGAAACCTGGTTATGGATACCATCAGGATCGGTAAAGGTGAAAGGATCGATCTGCTTTTGAGGGTAAGGTCGCCTCTTTCATCTCCCGGAGGGAGTGATGCTCTTGTTTACCTGTATCCCGAAGGAATCAAACTGGAGGAGGAACCATGAAGAAAACAATCCCCGATCCAGATCGGCTCCTGAAGGAACTCTGGTCCTTTCTCCTCTACAAGGAAGGCAGGGAAACAATCGGTGATCTGGATCCCAGGTCAAGGATAAAGAAGGGTATATGGAGGGATGAAGGGATCGACCTTACACTCTTTTATAACCGAGAGGTTCCGGTTGAACAATTGAAGGCCTTTTCCACATTGTTCACGATCGAGACAGAAATCGTGAGGGAGGGACTGCTGAGGAGGAAGAAGGAACATGTGATCGCTTCCGGAGTTGAGGACCTGGATGAAGCGGCTGATGGATTTCTTCCCGGTAAATGGAATAAGGGGCAGCTACAGGAATCATTCCTCTCCTCGGACATTCTCCATCCCTTCGCGGTAAACAGATCATTGGATCCCCTGGATGAATCAATCGATAGGATCATGGTCGAAAGAAGGCCCCAAACATCCTCCATGGACATATCACCTTCATCAGTTCTTAGAAACAAAGGGGACCCTACACCTGAAAACGGTGAGGACGAGGACCTCAGAAAATTGTATTCAAGGAAGGCTAAGAAGAAGGAAGGTCTCAGGACCCCGGACGGAAAGGAGATAAGGGATCTGCCTTCCCTTGTCGAGTTCATATTCTCCTCGGGGGACAGGGAGCTCTCGGCTGTTCTTGACGAGGGGAGCCTTTATCGATTCGCAGAGGAGGGTTTGAAGAGTCAGTACCTTAGAGCCCTTTTCACGGACCTGTCAACGGATCCGGCCGGAGGACCCGAATCCCCTTCCGGATTCAGGGGCCGCTTTGGCAGGTGGCTTCTCGAGAGCCCTCTGGGGGACGAGGTTACAAATTCAGTCGTTCCAAAACTCCTCAAGAGACTCTCGGGAAGCCCCTTTGGGGAAGCGGTCAAAATGGAGGAAGCCTTGAACGGGTTGATGGATCCGAGATCCACCCAGGAATTGACCTCTCTGGTATTTTCGGCGGACCCGGACCACAGGTCTCCCCTGATCAGGTTGCTGGGATATACAAGAGATAGGGCCGCCCAGGAGACATTGAAAAGACTGATGGAATATTCCACCCTGGAAACCGACAGGGAATCCGCCAAGGAAGCTCTCAGAGCTTTGGGTGCGGATCCCGATTGATGATGTAAGACAATATCAGATAATCATTTAATGAAAAATGACTTTATACCGGATGCAGGGGACTTGAATTTGAGGTTCGACAACAGGCTCGATCCGCTTCTGGAGGAGATAGCGGATAAGATAATCAACTGTACCAAGTGTCCACTTGCAGAAAGCAGGATAAATGCAGTTCCGGGAGAAGGTCCGCAGCATGCCACCGTCATGATGGTGGGAGAGGCCCCGGGAGCCAAGGAGGACGAGACCGGACGCCCCTTCGTAGGTCAATCCGGCCAGCTGTTATCCGATACGATGAAGGAGGCCGGTTTGAAGAGGGAGGATGTCTTCATAACTTCCATACTCAAATGCAGGCCCCCCGATAACAGGGATCCTAAACCCGACGAGGTCCGAACATGCGCTCCCTATACCCTGGCCCAGATGGATTCCCTTTCACCCATCGTTACCATCACACTGGGAAATGCCGCATACGAGCTTTTCTCATCAACCTTCTATCTTCCGAAAAAGAAGGTGGGAGAAGTAAGGGGAAAGGTTTTCAGGCTACATTCCACGGGTGCAAGATTTCTCATACCCACATATCATCCGGCCGGGGTCATATACAACCGTAAATTGATCCCTCAGCTGAGGCAGGATCTGGAAACCGCTGTGAAATATCTCAAGATGAACCCCTGACCTTGTATCGCTTGTGGGCCATAAGGTAGGAGAAGTAACCCGTAAGCGCAACCATGGTCCTTGTAATCCACCAGAAACCGATCTGCTTTTCCAGCATCTCGGTCGGATTGTAGGAGCTCCAAAGCGATCCGTGCTTGACAGTGAGCTGCTTCCGTCCGAATCCGTTCCAGAATGCCTGCTTGAAGAAGGATACCACCGTGGATCTTTCTCTATGGTATACCACCATCTTTTCGTTGTGGGAAATCTTGTAACCCCTGTCCACCGCCCGGTAGTTCATGTCAACATCTTCCGCTGTCACGAATCTCCTGTCAAAGCCCCCGATCTCCTCGAGTATATGTTTCTTGTAGGCGAGATTGCATGAGGGCCATGTGATGTCCTGGTCCTTGTAGTAGACCTCGACCCTGCCGAGAGACTGAAAGGGCTCATAACCCATAGCAATGGTCTTTCCCCCCACGATATCGGTGTTCTTGATCGAGTTCCTTATTTCTCTGGCCCAGAACGGATTGCAGATGCAGTCTCCGTCTGTAAAGGCGACTATCTCACCCTTGGAAAGTTTGATTCCTCTGTTTCTGGATTCTCCCCTCTGGGCTGCATACTGATTCAGCACAATGAAATCGTATTCCTTCTGATAGCTCCTTACAATATCCTGGGTTCCATCTGTGGATGCCGCATCGATGATTATTATCTCAACGGGAGGTTCCTGAAGGACCAAAGATTCCAGAAGATGTTTGATGTTGTGTGCCTCGTTCTTGACCGTGACAACAATGGATATCAGTTTTTTCTCCAGGTGGCGATTCCCGCTATTATCGGACAAAGGGATCACTTCTTCTTTGTTACGATGAAATCCGCCAATGTCATACCCGAGGATTCCGCTTTGGGGGCGTATGAATAATCCTCGACCTCTTCCAGAAGACGGATGCTCAGTGTTTTCTCAAGCTTTTTTATCAGTGCATCGGAAGGATGCATCTGTCCGTGTTCCAGCTTGGTGATCACCGAAACCCTCTCGTTAATCTTCCTGCCGAGGTCCTCCCTCGAGAGACCCAGCCTTTCCCTGGCTTTTCTTATCCTGCTTGGATAATCCTCTGCAAGCTCCTTATCCCTCTTGGAAAGCGCATCGGGCTTCTTTGGTTTGCTGAAGGTCTGAGCGGGTCTCGGCCTATGGACCGGTTTGGGTTCTGGTTTTTTCTCTATTACCTTTCCGTATTTCGAGCAGTCGGGGCAGAGGTACATCTCGGCCCCTTCTATCAATACAAGGGTAAGTCTGGCTTTCCTTCCGCATCTCTCGCATTCGGGCATTTCCCCTGTACCTCCTTTTCGGGTAATCGACACTGGTGATTTATAATCTGTTGCCTAACCCATGCCCCAAGTGGGCTTTTCCCTTCTCTTGACCTCGATGATGTGATCAAGAACCTCCTTTTCCTCCACCGATAGTTCCGACCTGAGCAGATCCTGGACCTTTCCTTCGGGTATGTCAACGTAGAGGATCTCCTCCTCGTTGAAATGCCTGCCTACCATGGGTCCGCTAATTGCCATGGCCACCTCGTCACCCATTTTACCTTCCTTGATGGTTTTCTTGTCAAGCTGCATGGACTGGATCTTGCCTATCACCTTGCCGTCCTCGCGCATTACCGACTGATTGGGTCTGATCCTGCCGGCAAGGATCCTTACCCCCACAACCGCAGGCTTGGAAACCCTGAAGGTATGGTCCAGCATTACCAGGAATTTGGCCGGATGGGCGTATTCGGATCTGCGCTCTTCCTCCATCTCCCTTTTTTTATCCCGGTACCATTCCTCGTGATCCTCCACGATCTTGTAGATGACATTGTTGGTGATGACCTTTATACCGTATTCATCGGCCAGATCGGAAACCTGGGGGAGCATCTTGACATTGAACCCGAGTATGACCCTTTTAAGGGGATCTTCCAGGGAGGCAACCTCCTTGATGTCCCTCTCCGAGATGTCCCCTGTTTCCGCCTTCAGTATACTTACCTCGTTCTTCTCGAGAAGGTGATCCATCGCTTCAAGAGATCCTATGGCATCCGCCTTTATGAATACACCTTCGGGATCGAGTTCGATGGACGGCTCGGTGAGATTGGTAACCTCTTCCACCGCGTCCTCAAGGGTGATGTCCTCCCTGACAACCCTCAAGGGAGCTCCCGAGATCACCTCGTCCGCATTCCTTGCGAGGATCTTGACGCCGGATGCCGCGTAGACCTCGGCTATGTTGTCGAATTTCTCCTTTGGATCCCTGATCTCGTCCATTGGTCTGGGTTTCAGAAGGGATTTCACCCTCAGGACCGCCGGTTTGCCCTTGGTTCCCACCACTATCGTGTCATCTTTCCTTATCAGGCCGGAATAGATTATGGAATCCATGGTGGTTCCGAGACCCTTCTCGTCCTTTACTTCCAGAATGGTCCCTTCGGCAGGACCTTCCTCTGTCTGGAGATTGTCAGATAAAAACCTCTGTGCCAGACCAACGAGCATCATCAGTGCGTCGGGTATCCCCAGTCCGTTCAGAGCAGACATTGGCACCATCGCTATTGATTTGGTGAAATCTGAGACCCTGTCGTAGCGGTCAGCGTTGAATCCGTGTGAGGAGAGGTCCCCCATTATGGAGAAGATCCTGTTGTCTAGCTCCTTGACCAGGTATTCCTCCTGTTCCTTGATGTTCAAAATGAAGGGCTGGTTTTTGTGGACCACCCACCCGTTGATCCTGTCAAGCTTGTTCAGTCCAATCAGAAACGGGGTCTTGTACTGTTTGAGTATGTTGATGGATTCCAGGGTCTGGGGCATTATTCCCTCCATCACGTCTATTATGAGTATTGCAAGATCCGCCAGGGATCCTCCTCTTGCCCTGAGCGAGGTGAATGATTCGTGTCCCGGGGTGTCTATGAAAAGCAGTCCGGGTATCTCGAAATCCTTTCCCTGCATGAGAGGTCCACAGGCTTTGCGCAGTCCTTTCATGGGAACCTCGGTGGCTCCTATGTGCTGGGTTATCCTGCCCGCCTCTCTGTCCACCACCCCGGTTCCCCTGATCATGTCCAGAAAGGTAGTCTTTCCGTGGTCCACATGACCTAAAACCGATACGATGGGCTGTCTTGTCCTCATTCTGATTCCACCTGGAGCGAGGGTCTGATCGCGGGTGATATTACTAGGTCTTATTTAATTGTTTGAAAAAGATTGCGCTTTCCCACCTCAAATATCAACCTAAACGGATTTATAAGAAATCCTTGATTCAAACTGGGATGTAATTTGGAAACGGTCAATGTTCTCATAGCTTTCGGTTTGACCCTGTTTGCGGGTCTGGCCACCGGAGTGGGCAGTGCCCTTGCTTTCTTCTCCAAGAGGACCAATACCAAATTCCTCTCAGCCGCATTGGGATTTTCCGCCGGTGTGATGATCTATGTATCCATGGTTGAGATATTCTTCAAGGCCAAGGATTCTCTCATTGGGGAGCTTGGGTCCGAGAGGATGGGAACATGGGCAACCGTGCTCGCTTTCTTCCTGGGAATTCTCGTTATCGCATTAATAGACAGGGCGGTTCCCTCTTTCGAGAATCCCCACGAGCCTTCTCATAATGTGAAGGATATGGAGGACCAAAAGAAGGCCAAAGAGTTCAGGAGGCTCTACAGGATGGGAATGTTCACGGCCCTTGCAATTGCCATACATAATTTCCCCGAGGGCCTTGCCACCTTTGCCTCCGCCCTGAAGGACCCCACCCTTGGAATACCCATTGCAATGGCGATAGCCATCCACAATGTTCCGGAAGGAATCTCCGTATCCATTCCAATATACTATGCAACAGGCAATCGAAAAAAGGCCTTCTTTTACTCCTTCCTATCGGGATTATCCGAACCGGTAGGTGCCTTGCTGGGTTTCTTCATCCTCTACTGGTTCTTCAACGATCTGATATTCGGAATACTTTTTGCATCCGTTGCGGGGATCATGGTGTTCATATCTCTTGATGAGCTCCTCCCGGCTGCCAGGGAGTTCGGAAAGGGTCATTACGCAATATACGGTTTGATTGCCGGAATGGCGGTGATGGCGGTAAGTTTGCTTTTATTTATATGATCATATTCATGTCAGGTAAGTGATCACTAAAGGAAAGAATCACTTGGAATTTATTCAGTTGTTCCTTTCAACAGTTCCTGTAAAGAAGCGAGAGCCTGAATACATTGATTGGGATGAGGAATACGGTTCTCAATTCGAGTGATTTGATTAATTCATATTCTTTTTTATATTAACAACTTCATAACTCATCAGGAGCTGTCCGGAATCCATTTTCTCCATACTTTCCAGTCTGAGTTTGACCGTTGAGGATAGTTCATTGAAAAAGGGAGTATTGCCTCCCCCAGCAAGAACCGGATCCAACAGGATCACTATCCTGTCAACCAGTCCCTCTCTCATCAAAACCGAATTCAGAGATCCTCCCGAATCGGACCTAATATTGTTGAGGCCGTAATCACTGCGGAGGACCTCCACCGCTTCTTTCAGATCAACGCGGTCCTCTCCTGTCTCGATGTAATCGATATCCCTCTCCTCCAGATATTTTCTGTATTCACGGGGGGTTTTCTTGGAAATCAGTACAAGGACCTCACGAATGTACGGAAGATGTCTGAATACATGATGGGACCTGATCCTTCCTCTGCTGTCAACGAATATAACGTAGGGAAGTTTCTCATCGTTTACAGATTCAGGCGGCCTCCTGTTTTCCTCGGTTTCTTCGGGCACCTCCTCCATCGATTGGAGGACCGTCTCCGATCCCACGAGTACACCATCGTTTCCCCATTTTGAGGATATTCCATAGTAGAGATCCAGGTCCGCCTGGAATCCGGTGAGCCTTCCGTCGAGGCTGGTAACGTTGTAGATCGTTATTCCCGGTCTCATTGTTCAACACCTTCTGCATGCAGGTTAATTATTGATCCGTTTTCATTTGCAGTAATGATCGTAAAGCTCCCTGGAGAGTCCTGCCATTCTGTCTTTAAGTTCGGGAGGATGCAGGACATCCACCCTGTTTCCAAGCGGTATCAGCCATGAAGCGAGTATGTCCAGGTTCTCCATTCTGAGAGATATCTCCCGGCCCCCGTCCGCCTTCCTCTCTCCGGTGACGCCGTAAAAGCACCTTCTCTTTATCATCTCCATATCCTTTTCCGACTTGAACCTCAATATCACATCGTTCATGGGTCTGCTCCTTATGAGTTCCACCATTCTCTCCTGGAACGGAGGAAGGTCCCTTTCCGGAATCTCATCTTCCAGTATCTTCATGTCCTCGATCCTGTCCAGCCTGAAGAATCTGGTATCATTTCTCAACCTGCAAAAGGCGAACAGATGCCATCTGAATGACTCGAACGACAAACCGATAGGTTCAACGGTCCTCTCTGTCCTTTCTCCCTTGCCGGAAGTATAGACGATCCTGACGGCGTTTTGCCGGTAGAGGGCCTCCTTGAGGTCCTCAAGGTACCTGGGAGCCGTGACAGCATCCTTTTTCATTGGGGTCATATCCGGTCGGGAGGCTCCTTCCATGTCTTTGGGATGCTATTTCCTCTTTTTAATGATGGTCCGGGGTCCCAGCCGAAAGTCAGGAGTATTCGGGAAGATTGCACTCCCTTCCCAGTTCCTCTATTTCCTCTCCCTTGAAGGTCCTCCTGTACCAGTGATTGCCCCTCAGCCAGAGAAGCAGGAGCGTGGGCAGGACGAATACCGATGCAAGGAAAGCAAAGAGGACAGATAACGCCGTAACCTGCCCGAACTGTGCCAACGGAGGGATGATCGCAAGGGATAGAATGGCAAATCCGATCACCGTTGTCATCATGGATCCGAACAAAGCGCTTCCGGTGTGGCTAACCGCCACCGAAAGCGCGCATATGCCGTCTCCGATATTGTCGAGGTCCTCCAAAAACCTCTGTGATATATGAACTCCGTAATCGATTCCCAGGCCCACGGTTATGGCGGAGATAGTGACCGTGACCACGTTGAGAGGTATCCCGAAGTAGTACATACCTCCAGTTGTCCAGGCGAGGACCAGAACCAGAGGAAGCATGGTGATCAGCCCCAGCATGATCGATTTCCTGGTGAAGATGAAGATTACGGTCAGGATAGCCAGGGATACGAGGAAGGTCACGGCAATGGATCTGGTCTGCCCGCCCGCAATAGCTTCCAGAACGGCCTGTTGAACCAGAGGACCTCCAGTGGGTGTTACCTTGTCCAGGGTATCTCCCTCTAGCTCTTCCAGAGGTTCCGCGGCATATCTGACCTGATCCCTCACTTCCCCGGCTCTTGATCCGCCTCTGCTGTTGACGGGGATCCTTATGACCATGCCCGTGTATTCCCCTCCTTCCCTCCTGAGGACCCTGGATGCCTGGTTCTCATCAGCAACAAACATGGCATCGTAGACGGCCGAGACATTGGATGATGAGAATCCCTCATCCATTTCTCCGTCGAAATCCCTGTCGAGGTTATCGTGCCAGATTGCCGAAAAATCCGGATCGTAGGTGGGCTGGGAGGGATCCGACAGAGAATAACCGAGATCGAGAGGGGATCCGAACGGTTCCGAGGAAACCACATCCTCTCCTTCCAGAGCGTTTGATTTCACCTCAGGAATGGTGGTCAGTACCATGGGATTGGCCACATCTCCCTCGGCCAGTATATATCCCTCTTCGGAGGAGAAATCGAAATCGTCCACAACCGACTTTGTGGCATCGGTAACCTCCAGACCATCGGGCAGGAAGTCCCTGAAATCGAATGTGGGCTCAAGCTGCAATCCTCCGTACATCCCGGCCCCTGTCATTACCACAACCACCGGAATGACTATCCATGGATATACCGCAACCGATGATCCTTTTGACATCATTCTGTTAAGGATGGAAGGACCTTCCGGGTCAACTACGCTGTTTGCGGGGAGTCCGAGGTCCTTTGCTCTTTTCCCGGCCCAACCCCAGATATCTATTTTCTTCTTCTTGTTCTCCCTCAGGATAGGCTTTCCTTTCTTCTCCCTTCTTCTCTCTCTCAAAACTCTGGCAGCCGGAACGAAGGTCATCATGATAACGAAAGCGGAGAGGATACCAGTTGCATTGAGTATTCCGAAAACACGGATCCCGGGTGAACTCGCAGTGAGGTTGGACAGGAATCCCACCAGTGTCGTTACCGTGGCGAGGAGTATCGCAAATCCCACCGATGCCTCCGCGGCAGATATCGCTTCCTGGACCTTTCTGCCTTTTCTGATCTCCTCGCGAAATCTCAGTGTGAGGTGAATTCCGTAATCAATACCGAGTCCGATCACAAGGACAGGGACCGTTGTAAGCGATGGATTGTTATCGAAACCAAGGAGTCCTCCGGTTCCGAATACCCATATCACCGCCATGAAAAGACCTATCACGTTTATCAGGATCTCGAACCAGTCCCTGAATACGAATATGAGAACCAGCACGACCATGATCAATGCGAGCATGAACAGCATTCCCATGGAGCTCCCGGATGCCTCGTTGATCTTCTCGTTTACTATCTCGTCACCTATGGTTATGAGTTTTAATCCCTCGCTTTCTTTTTCGATCTCTCCTGCTATGGAATCGAGTTCCTTCTCCGCTTCAAGAGCGACCTCGGGATCAAGATCAGGATCAGTCGAGACAACGAATAGAGCCTGGTTTGCTGATGTTCCTCCGGTCGAGTACTCCTCGGAGAGCAGGAATTCAAGTGCAATGGCCATGGGAGCCTGTGATGTATATCGGGGAAGATCTTCGGACTCGTACGGATCGAATTCAAGCATCAGAGGTTCTGTCAGACAGTCAACCATGATCTCTATCGAACCGCCGTTGAGAACGATCTTTTCTTCCTCTTCTGACAGGGAGAACCCCTTTGATATGAACGCATTCGTGAGCCTCTCCTGCTCAAGGCAGGGATCTTCTCCCGTTATATTTGAGATGATCTCAATTGAAGCTGTTGAGGACCTGGTGTAGAATATGGACTGGACAATGATCTCTGCCGGCGATGAGATTCCGTTGGGATCATCGGGGGTGGGAACTATCAGATCCGACACGCTCGAATTTGCAGCCCTTGATCCCAGCTCCAGCTGGGCCAGAAGGGAATTTCTCGAAAGAACGTTGTCATCCGACCTTATCAGGACCGTAAGCTGGCCTCTCTGGGATCCGAACTCATCCTGAACTTCCCGATTGGCCCGGGAGACCTCGTCATCGGGGGTGAATGCATCCTCCTCGCTTGCCTGTTCGAAATTCTGCGAGAAATAACCCATGCCCAGTGTGATCACCAGAATAATTGCGATGAATACCCAGGGAAACCTTGTAATTGCTCTTCCGTATATTTTCAAGAATTTCATTGACCTCAGCTCCTTTTTATTTGCAATGGTAAGGCGTAATTGATCCCATTCCACCTATCTTGATGACCAATATCGTTTCCCAATACATAAAGAATCATCCGAATATTTGAGGTATGGCCATCCCAAGATCCAATTTTTCTGGATTGTCTGGAATTATTTTTATATCATTCAGCTAATAATCCGGAGGGTAATCAAATGAGGGAAAAGAGGATAATACTGTCTGTCCTACTAACGATTTCAATACTTTCGTTTCTCGTACCTGCATCCGATTGTGATGAGGAAACCGAAACATCCATGGAATTGAACAGGTCCCTGTATTTTACACCCGATGGAAGGTTGACCCCTATATTACCCGGAGAATTCGAATTAAATGTTCCTCCGGGTGCAAAGGAAGGATATTTCGGATTCGGTATTATTCCCGTGGAATCCGAGGAGTACATGGAAGTTGATACCTTCGAGACAGGATCTATACAGGGTTCCCTCCGCTTCTCGTCGAATATGGAGATCCATTTTCCGATCACGGCAAATGAGTCCGCCTACTTTGACCTCAGGGTGTCCCTCCTGCTGAACGGCGTAACCTTCGCCCCTCAGCAGGAAATAAATAACGAGGTGGCGGATGCCAACCTGACCATCTGGGAGATAGAATTCGATACGGAGAACAAACAGGTACCTGTAAAGGGAAACCTGGAGGTCAAGGTGGAATTCAGGACAAAATCGGAGGAGATGTTCATTGTATCCAGAGGATCGGACACCTTTGGCATAAACGTGCTTTTCGATCCCGTTGAGATGACCGATGTTGAAATGGGATCGGAAAATATGCTCAGGATGGATTTCAAGGAGAGCTTCGATGTTTCTTTGGACAGGATCTTTCTCTGCGATCTAATCATCTACAGGGAGGAAAATTCGATACGTTACTACATAGAGAGAATAGATGATCCGGTTCTTACCGACACTCGGACGGGTTTTTACTTAAAAGAGGAATTGATTCTTCTTCCCGGATATTACACGGTTCAATGCTCCAGCTTTTACAACGAGGATTTTGGTAACTGTTTTTGCAGGATTGAAACCCCTTTCGTTATCAATCAGATGCCCGAACCCGGAAAACCCCAGGAGGAGGAAGAGGAATACCCCGGCCTCTCTCCAAAGGAATGCGCCAGATATTATGAGGACGACGAGGCCGATACGTGGGATTATTCCATTTACAGCATGGGCGGGCAGACAGAGGGCTACCAGGAGTTGAAGAGAGGTATCAGCGCTTCGTGCGATATAATTTCAGTAACATCATGCAGGGCGGGGAATTCGTTTTTTGTCAACGTGACCTTTCGAAGCGATGCCGAGGACCTGGCCAGATGTGAGGTTTTCATTGTGAACAGATCCTTTGTAATGCCGGAACTTACATACGAACTTGGATGGGAGGAAGAAAACGTTCCCGAGGTTATACCCGAGGTCGATTGCATCTCATCCACGGACCTGGAGGCAAATGGTGGTTGGTGGTACTGCGATGAGGAGAGAAACGGGAATATGATCACTTTTTACGATGATCTGGGCGATATGTATTACGGTGATATCGAATCCGATTTCGAGATATTCGTAATTGCCCTGGACGGGGACGTTAGCATGTCCGATGAGGTTAATGGCTACATGCATTGGGACTATGCGGGATACAATGTGGTGGAACCCGAATTGGTGGGTCCAGGCAAAATTTCAATATATGATGACACCGAGGAACTGGCATCTCTAATGTTTGATCGACTGATGAGATTGGGAGGAATGGCCCTTTTCATATCGGCATCAATTTTGGTCCTGTTTGTTGTGAGCATTATCGTACTCGTAATCATAGTTAAAAGGATCTCCAGGAAGAAAAGATACCTTAAATCCACTTATTGATATTTTCCTCCTTAAATCAGCCCAGTGAATCCTCAAGAGCTTTGGGGTCTGTGGTCGGAATCTCGCAGTTCCAACCTTCGCAGACGTAGGCTGTTGACTTTCCCTCCAGCGGTTCATTCTCTTTGGTAAAGGGAGCTAACTTCTCAAGCTCCCGTCCCTTCGGGCCTTTCTCCTTTAATAAAATGACTTTGGCGGGATAGAAGGAGGTCCTCACAGCCTCTATCATCTCTTTGGTTTCCCTGGCTTCCCTATCGCCTGAGATCACTATCTCCCTGGAAGGTCCCACCGCATGCATGTAAGCAGATAGCATCATAGCAAACCCGGTAGGGGCCCTTTCGATATCTCCGGAGAAATTGAAAAAGGTCCTCTCCGCGATCTCCTCGTATTCGGTCCTCCCCGTCATCCTCGAGACCCTCACCAGTGCCATTGCCGCTGCCGAATTACCCGAGGGCATGGCTCCGTCATAACCTTCCTTCTCCCTGGAAATCAGGACCTCTCCATCTTCTGAGGTTTGAAAGAAGCCCCCGTTTTCCTCGTCCCGGAATTCGCTTGCAAGTGTGTCAACCATCCCAATCCCGGATTTTAGGTATTCCATCTCGAATGTAGCCTCGTAAAGGTCCAGGTATGCCAGAGAGAGAAATGCGATGTCATCGAGCATAGCATGTACTGCCTTTTCACCCTCGATATACCTGTGGTACCACTGTTGCTTTTCCTTCAGGTTCGATTCCAGTGCCTTCATGGCTTTTTCGGCCATCTTTACATAATCATCATTTCCCAGCGATGACCCGGCTCTTGAAAGCGCAGATATCATCAAAGCATTCCAGTCGGCAAGTATCTTTTCATCCCTGGAGGGTCTAACTCTCTTCTCCCTCTCTTTTCTCAGTATCTCCAGATGATCTTGGAATTCACCGGGTGCGGATCCCGCGTCCAGGTGAAGGATGTTTTTCCCCAATATGCTCCCCGTGGCTTCATCATGATAGTTTCCCCTCTTTTCAACGTTGAAATGGTCGGCGAACCTTTTTCCTTCTTTCTTTCCAAGTATGGAGATAATCTGGTCGTGGGACCAAACATAGAATTTTCCTTCCTCCCCTTCCGAATCCGCATCCTCGGCAGAATAGAAGAGGCCCTCCGGTGATGTCATATCCCTTCTCAAGTATTCCACGGTTCTTTCCACTGCGTGTTTGAACAAGTTCTCACCTGTTGCCAGGTAAGCCTCCGTGAAAGCCATCACAAGCATGGCCTGGTCGTACAGCATCTTCTCGAAATGGGGAACCAGCCATTTCCTGTCAGTTGAATAGCGGTGGAAACCGCCTCCGACATGATCGTTGATTCCTCCGGAGAAAATGGCCCTCAATGTTCTTTCGGCCATCTTGAGGGAATCTTGATCCCTAGTCTTGGAATAATATCTCAAAAGATAGAGCATCTGATGCGGGGAAGGGAATTTTGGAGCATTCCCGTATCCCCCGAATTGTTCATCAAATCTTCCACCAAATGTCTTGAATGCTTTGTCCAGTATTTTCGGTTTCAAACCACCGCCCTCCCCATCTCCCTGGTTTTTCAATGCTTTGACGATTTCCCTGGAAGATGAAAGCAGTTCATCCCTGCTGTGTTTCCAGAGGTGATCTATCCTTTCCATCAGGTCCATGAGTCCCATCATTCCGTATCTGGATGATTTGGGGATGTAGGTTGCGGCGAAGAAAGGCTCCCCCTCGGGAGTCATGAAAATGGAAAGCGGCCAACCTCCTCTGCCGGTTGCGAGCAATGCAGCTTTCATGTAAACTGCATCTATGTCTGGTCTCTCCTCCCTGTCCACCTTGATCGGGACGAATATATCGTTCATTATATCTGCAACCTTCTTGTCCTCGAAGGATTCGTGAGCCATGACATGGCACCAGTGGCATGTGGAATACCCTATTGAAAGAAAGATTGGCTTATCCTCTGTTTTGGCCTTGTGGAAAGCATCATCGCCCCAGGGATGCCAGTCAACGGGATTTTCCCTGTGCTGTCTGAGGTAAGGACTCTTTTCATTTTTCAGATGGTTGACCATGAAATATACCCGCCCTCATTAACAGGTATTCCCATAATGAGGTAGCGCATCACATGTTCAGGTGAATTTCTTCCTTATCATCTGACCCCAGTTCTTCTTCCTTCTGATGAGGTCAAATGTGCCCTTCAACCTCCAGAGGGTTATGAGCTGCCTGTATCCGAGATTTTCCACGATGGATAATAATACGAGAAAGAAGAGGTCCCTGGGATTATTGTATTTTTTCACTGTGGTCTCCTCCAGGATAAGGGAGGTCAGTGAAAGGATGATTCCGAGAACCACTGCAAGAGAGAGAAATACGAAGAAGAACGGGATGTTGATCCACCCCATCAGCACCGATAGTATCACGAATACGTAACCGATGGTTTCGAACAACGGTCCCGCTGCTTCGAATAAGGTGAAAAACGGCATGGAGACCATTCCCACGGCACCGTATTTCGGGTTCATGAGCATCTGCTTGTTCAGGGTAAGGCTCTCTATCAATCCCCTCTGCCAGCGGTTGCGCTGATTCCTCAGTATCCTCCAGTCGTCCGGAGCCTGGGTCCAGCAAACCGGATCGGGTATGAACATGATCTTGTAGTCCCTGTTCCACTCCCTCATTTTCCGGTGCATTCTCACAACCAGTTCCATATCCTCTCCGACGGTGTCGGTCCTGTACCCTCCAACCTCGAGAACGGTCTGTCTGTGGAATAGTCCGAATGCGCCGGATATGATCAGGAGGGCGTTGATCTCGTTGAATCCGGACCTCCCGCAGAGAAAAGCTCTGATATACTCCACTGCCTGGACGGCTGGAAGGAACTTCCTCGGTAGTTTCGCTTCCAGGACCTCTCCGTCCTTGATCCTGCAGTCATTTGCGATCCTTATGATTCCTCCCAGGGCTATGATGTCACCGCTTTCGGTGAGGTACTCCTCCACGAGTCTGGTCAGAGCTCTTTTTTCAAGCAGGGAGTCGGCATCAATAGCGCAAAACAGCCTCGATCTGGAAAAATTGATCCCGGCGTTTAGTGCATCCGCCTTTCCGCCGTTTTCTTTGTCAAGTACCCAGAGGTTCTTGTGCTTCTTTGATTTGTAGACGGCTTTCACCTTCCGAGTGTTCAATGTCTTGCCAGGGGACCTTTTTGTCTTTTTCAATTTGAACTCTTTTTTAAGCACTTCCAGGGTTCCGTCCCTGGATCCGTCATTGATCACGATGACCTCGAGTTCGGGATAATCCAGGTTCAATTGTGATTTCAGGCTTTCCGCTATTGTCAGTTCCTCGTTGTACGCGGGAGAAAGGACACAGACGGAAGGGAGAATTGGAACCTCCTTCATGTTCCTGAATCTGGACCTTGCCCTGATCTTGAACTTGAATAGCTGTTTTGAGGCCATTATGGAAAGGAATATGTAAAATAGGTTCAGCAGTGCGAAATATCCCAATATTATGAAGTTGAAAAATAGAACGACCCCTTCAAGAAATGTCAGGAACCATCCCATCTCAAACGAACTCCTTTCCGATCTCGGGGTCTGCGGAGGAGAGGTCCAGGATTGCTGCCTTCCCCTCCCACCCTTTCCTGGATAGGGTTGCAAATGCTTTGACCTTTACGTCGTAATCGGAATCCCTGGCTAGTTTTTCCAGTGTCTCGATTCCGTCGGGATCGGGGCTTTTGCCCAGTGCCTCCGCCACGGTTGATCTGACCTCCTTGTCGGGATCGTCCACCATGGATTCCAGAATCTTGACCGATTGGGGCCCTCCGATTCTTCCAAGGGCCCTTGCCACTTCCACTCTAACCTCCGGATCCTCATCCTCTCGAAGTTCCTTCAGCATTGAAAGGGCGGATCTCAAACCTTTTCTACCCGACAGCATTGCGGCCGCTTTCCTCACGGCCGGTACCGCATCTCTGGAGAGCTCCCTCAGATGCGAGGTCTTTATTTTCATCTGAAGGAGTTCCAGTGTTATCTCCTTGTGGATGGAAGGATCGTTCCACTGGAATATGGATCCGAGCTGCTCCGGTAAATATCTTGATTTCAGATGGGAAAGGTAGGATATTGCAGATATCGCAAGCTCCTCTTCCTTTGCCGTTACGAGCTCCAGTGCGATATCTTCCGCATCATTGAGCTCCAGTCTGGAAAGCCTTCCGAAGGCCACGGTCTTCTTCCACCAGGCTCCTTCCCTGAGCTGTTCCAGATCGTCTTCGATGAATCCCATGTCCCTGTAGAGGATTCTGAGCCTTCTTCTCTTTCTCTCCTCCAATGGAGACGGAGCTCCCACTTTGGAAGGTATGTTTTCCTCCATACCTCCGGAATAGACGAAAATCAAGAGGTCCCTGAACGCTTTCCTCTCGCTTTCTTGAACCTCGGATCTCTTTATATTGTCCCTCCCCGTGATATGGTCTTCCAACCTTTTTTTCCACTGAGGATACCATTTCTCCCTCTTCCTGTTCTTCTTGTGGTTACCGATACTGATGGCGGAGTAGGCGATTATCTGAACGAAGAGTACGAGTGATACGAATAAGAGGATGTAAATTAACAACTCCATGAGCATTCCGCCCATTCCCCTTATCGGTACCATCAACAATAATACTGTACAATAAGATATAAATGTTATGTTAATTAACAAAAAATTGTAATAATAACAATTTATTTATTTATTTTCTGTTTTTATGATCGGTAGTCCCCGGGATGTCCCATATCGTTTTCACACACGAAAACCCACTTGTGGATATTTGTTCAACTCTATACAATGAAATACCACGATGTAAGGCAATTTATCGTTATTGATAATAGATTGTCCATATCTTTGGAGGGGTGGGTTACCAGTGGACGAGATGTCCTTCCTGGACTATCGGTTCATTCAGTTTCCTGCCCTTCACCACAACCATCTCGGTACTGGGAAGCACTTTCAGATTTACTTTGCCGGACCCTTTCATAATTGCCCCTTCTCCTTTCCCTATCAACAGCCCATCTTTTTCAAACCCTCCGGAAGAGACATAGATAAAACCGTTATTTTCCGGATCAAGCTCTATCGCTATCGTACCATCCGTCTCTCCGCTTTCGACCAGGTTCCATTCCACCGGGGTCATTGTCTCCACGGGAGATTGCTCTCCCATTATCATCCGGATTTTCAGATTGTTTTTTTCAGCTACAGGGATGTTCGCTGATCTCTCCTCCTTGAAAATCACGGGAGTGTTCCTGTAATCTCTTGGTATCTTGATCCATAGAAGATAGCCCCGGACGGTTCCGTCATAATCAGGCTCTTCGGAATGCTCGAAACCATCTCCTGCGACGAACCTTCTGACATCTCCGGGGTCTATGGCACCCTCCTTTCCCTGATTATCCCTGTAAATGGTCCTTCCCTCCATCAAAATCTGAAAACCCTCGAAACCGCTATGGGGGTGCCTGGGAAAGTAAGCGTCACTGAATACCTGGTATTCGTCAAAAATCACAAAAGGATCGAGGTGGCCCATGGATCCGTGTATCAATCTTCTTGCCTTGGCTCCCACACCTTCATCTTCGATCAATGGATTTATCTTGACCAACTTCAAATGGATTCCTCCTGTTGTTTGAGGTTATTCGATTTAACCTCTTTACACTTGAACAGAAGGAACTATCAGAAGTATAGATGGTCCCGAATATCTTTACCGGGGATCAAGCTGAGCCTTCCAGAATGCCCATTCTCTTCATCTCCTCCACGAGGTCCTTATCGACGAGTATATCGAGGTCCTCCTCGATCTCATCCCGCATCTCGTGGAGTTGATTCGCGAGCCTCATAACGGCTTTCCTGTTTTTCTCCATGAACACACCTGTATCGAATCACGATAAGTTGCCTTATTTAAATATAATTACAAAAATCTTGAAAAAGCTGAATAATATTGATACATTGTTGTACCAAAGATGTGATGTGTATGGGTTAATATGTCTAACCATGTACATATTTTCGGTCAAGTTTCAGGTATGACGTAAAAAAATATCGAACAGAAATGGAAGAAAGATCCGAACAGGACATAGATGTGCCATATCGCATGAGAATATTTCACTCCCCTTTTTCCGTAGATTATTGCGCCGAGTGTATAGGCAATTCCGCCGGCCAGCAAAAATAATAGACCTTCAAGAGGAAGGACTCGCAGGAGAGGACCGATAGCCAGGACAGCACACCATCCTAGCACTATGTATATCAGAACCGACAGCCATTTCAATTTTCCGGTAAAGAAAACCTTGAATATTGTTCCGAATATGAATCCGCCCCAGACAACTCCAAAAAGGCTCCAGCCCCAAGGTCCTCTGATAACAGTAAGGGTGAATGGTGTGTAAGTCGCTGCGATCAGAAAGAAGATAGCCGAATGATCGATTATCTTCAATATCTCCTTGGCTCTGGGTTTCTGAATTGAATGATAAAGTGTTGAACCCGCGAATAGAAAAACCAGACCGGTTCCGTAGATGGTGCAGGAAACGATCAGCCACGGATCTCCCTTCAATGAAGAGAAGATAATGAGAAGGACCAAAGCCACTACAGCGAATAACCACCCCGCCCCATGAGTAATGGAATTTGCAATTTCTTCTTCAATGGTATATTCTCCCGATGGATGAGAACCCATGAATGAGGTATATTCTGTTTCGTCATTAATCTGTTGGTGTTACATGATTTATCACAATTTTCGTAAATAATCATGTTTTTTATCACAAAACCTTAAAATCTTATGCATTTTTTCTCCAAATACATAATTAAATTGAAAAAAGTTCTTTCACATGACCGTAAGAATATTTTTATATACTCTGACGGATACCTTATAACAAGGCGGTCTGTGCGTATGTTAATTTTTTATCAACGCACTCAATCCTCTCTACGCACGCACGGGCCGCCGCTCCTTCACAATCTCTTTCTTACCCAGTTCCAGATGGTATGCTGAAGTTCTATCCTGCCGTCGGAGAATGAATGATCGGAATCGATCATGTGCGTGGCAAGATCGGAGGCCCCTGCAGAAAAAAGCGACTCGTACATTGGATGGAAATGCATAACCGGCAAGGAGAGCTGATCATTTTTGGCCCAGATCAGTAGCAGTGATTTTTTTGACAGTTTCAGAGGATGTCTGAGAAGGTTCCAATCATCCCCGTTTTGGAGGACCTCATCCATCAATGAATCGATCGTTGGTGCATTGACCGATTGTGAAAGTCCCTTTATTGTCTTCCTTGCCATATCCATGTTGGCTTCTTTCAAGAGGACCCACTCCTTCAAAGCTCCCAGATTGAAACCTGCGAAATTGACAACACAGCTGATATCACCATACTCGATTGCCGTCATCAAAGCGGACCAGCCACCCATGGAATGGCCCACAAGAATGATCTTGTCTTTGTCAACAGATGGTTCCCGATTGTTTTTTCTTAGGTATTCAATGGCGGCCACGGTATCCTCGAGCATGTTGGAAAATGAGAATTGACCACCCGATCCCCAGGTTCCCCTGTAGTGAAAAACAACTGAATTGACACCTCCCCTTCTGAGGGTGTGAGCGATGTCCAGGTTCCTGTCGTGGCCGGGGAAACCGTGAAGAATGATAGCTGTGGGATGCGGTCCTTCTCCCTGAGCCCTGAAAAGGACCCCCAGCATCCGGTCTCCGTGACTTTCTATGGAAAGATGCTGGATACAAGCTCTCTTACTATCATTCCTAACGGTTATGTCTTCGGTTACCGGATCATAGATAGGATTATCCATGTGAAGGTAAGTGAAATCCAACTATTTCATTTGGTCCTTCATTACTTCTTTTTGGACCTTGCCATTAAGAATATGAAGACTGCAATTATGCAGATTACAGTCAATCCCATGAGAGAACCGCAGCAACAACCAATACCAAGTCCGCCCAAGGCGGCCGTGTCTTCATCCTCCTGGGCTGCCTGGTCGATTGCGTCGTTCAGAGCGGTTCCTATCATCACCGGGACCTCCGATGCTTGTGCAGCCGTGAAGAAATCACCACCGGTTTGGTTGGAGATGGTTAGAAATTGGGACATCGCTGTTTCATCGTAACTGTAACCATCATTTGAGATAAGGATCGAATACACCTTGACATCGTTTTCCTCGAGCATTTTTCCTATGGTCTCGGGATCCAATCCCATTGATCTTATCTCATCCAATTCAGTAGAGGTTACATCATCGTATGAAGGAGACGCTCTGGTTGTGCCATAACTCGTTTTCCCCGGGGCGTCGCCCATTAGTATCACCGTTCTTTCCGCTCCATCCCTGAAAGGCATGTTGTTTGCTATATACAATCCTTCATAAACGGATTCGGGCCAGTCCCCTCCTCCCGATACAAGTGAAGGAAGAGCCCCGATATTTGCGATGACCTGATTGTAATCATTGGACATGGGCATCCTCTCGAATGCCGGTGAATCAACCTCTATGTCCCTGAAACAAACGAAACCCATCCTGTAATTATCTGTTCTCAGGGCCACGGACATTAGCATGCCCGTTGCCGAGGAGACCACCTCGGCAATATCATCCGACATGGAACCTGTCACGTCAACGCAGAACACGATATCAACAGGAACGGAGCTTCTTTCCAATTCATCCAGAGGAGTCATATCCAGTTCAAGGTCTTCACCTCCCAGGTCCACTCCGCTAACGATGTCAGGCGCTGTGTCTTCGGATTTCACAAGGACATCGGATTCTCCAATGTCGGGGACCTCTATGGATTCCTCGTTTTTCACCTCGCCCGCATCCTGAACATGGACCTTTTCCGGAATCCCGACCCTTTTCGATCCGTCCACTCCGTCAGAGGTTCCCAAAGTGTCGGCATTATCCTCTGCCATCTTCTGTCCGAGTGAATCGGCCGCATTCTCCACTTCCTCCTGCTTGGGAGCTCCTTTTGAAACCGCATCTTTGAGGGTTGATATTGCCTGGGAAGGTGTCTTGGTCTCCTTGGGAGGATCAACCGTTGTTGTTTCCTTGCTCTTGGAGGTAATTGCTGTCTCCACATGGCTTCCAAGCAAGTCCAGTGGTTGTTTTTCGGATACGGTGAGGACCATGTCAACAACGGCAGCGCCTTCGGAGGAAAGGCCGGCTGCTTTTGCCAGTTTATCCATTCCCTGGCCGCCGGTAACGGTGGTTACCGCTCCCGCATACCATTTGACCCCTTCTTTCCCGAGATCATTTGCTATATTTGCCTGATTCTGCTTGATCTCCGCACCATGGGATGTGTCAAGCTCGGCAGTTATATCCAGTTCCTGTACCTTTCTTGCGGCGATATTCTTCTGGGCAAGGCTCAAACCGTCTATGTAAGATTTTGTTTGATCTTTTGTATTTCCTTCCGGAAGACCGAGTTGGTTGTTGATCTTTTTCAGGTCATTACCACTTGCATCATCAATTATCTTCTTTGACATGTCAGCATTCTTGTTGAAAGCTCCCTTGGCAGCTTTGTATCCGTTGTAGGCGAGCATTCCCAGACCCACTACCAGAGCCGCGGTTGTGAAGAATGCCCTTGTATCACCGCCTTCCATTGTAGGGTACCCCATGGAGGAGGACGGAGAGGAACCAAACAGTTCGTCATTCAATTGGTCCCATTCGTCCACTAGCTGATATCCGTGAACCATGAGGTCCAGATACACAGTGTATTGATCCTCCATACCTTTCATGAATTCGACAACATCATCATCCGAAAGAGATCCCGATGAGGTTGTTGTATATGTGAAATCATCTGTGATGGTACCTATAAGATCATAGGTTGATTGCTGTTTCTCTATGGCTTTGTTGATGTAAGAGGTCATTTCCGTGTTGAACTGCTCAATGGCCTTCCTCAAATCAGATGAGTCGGCCTCCACATTGTCGACCATTGTGGCTATCGGAACTATCGAAAAAGACAGCAATAGCACTGCAAATACCGAAATTGATGTTTTCATCTGGCATACCCCATAAAAGCAACAAAGGTATCCATGGGAATTATTTATGAATCTTTCTGTATTACATCGATTATCTGATATTGATAAATTTGATCACAGGATCTTGAATCTCTCGAAGAGGTCCAGAGCCCCTTTCCAGTTCTCCCGGTCTGAAACCTCATCCGCAAGAGATTTAAGGTCCTCCCCACCGTTTGACACGACTCCCACTTTCCCTCCGCCTCTTTTTACTTCTTTTACACCGGGAAGGTCGTTATCGGAATCGCAGATGAAGATCACATCGGAGATATCAATCCCTGAAAGATCGCAGTAGATGTTGATTCCCGTTCCCTTGTCAACTCCTTGTGGGATAATTTCAACGGATGCCGAGGTCCTGACAACCTGGCATTGGATATCGGAGACGGCATCCTTCACGAATGAGAGGACCTCATCCAGCTCTTCTTCGGTGTAGGACCTCCCCTCCATGAATCCGGGAACATAGATGGAGAATATGTATGATTTGAACGGATCGATCTCTATCATCCCGTGGAGCATCTCCAGCCTCTTTAGTATTAGATTCCTCTTGAGGGCCTCTGCATTCGGATCGGGCCTGGCCCCGGTTATGCCATGGGGGTACGGGGCTACGAGACAACCGTTCTCGGCTATAGCTCCCTTGAGGTCCTCAAGGCCCCATCTCTTCCTCAAATTGACCATGTATCTGAGGTCCCTTCCGGAGCAGAAGATTACGGGTATACCTTTTTCTTCGATAACAGCGAGGGCCCTGATGAGCTTTGGAGAGGTGGCGTATCCCGATCTGTTTGTGATGGTTCCCTCGATGTCCAGGAGAAGATGCATCGTGGGGATATCGAATAACCCCTACATATTGTATACTATAACAGCAGTAGTTCCGAATGTATCGCTCTGTTTCACACAGGTTTTATTATGTGAAAAA
>CAYULA010000021.1:0-61932 GCA_964445525.1 uncultured Thermoplasmatales archaeon
TTCTTGCGGTGGATTTTCATTCATGCGTGACGGGCCACCGGCCCATGAGGGTTTTGTAAGGATTATTTACAGTTCCGTTTCCAAAAGTATCGGAGCCTGAGTTATCGACATAAGTATCAGCGAAAATCAAAGGTTCCATCTCTATTCGATAAATCCTTGCATGTGGATAATAATTCCAATGATCCCCTGTAGTAAAATAAAGATCGTCATTATTCGATTGATAGAAAATACATGTTAGTTTCATGGGATTCTCGGAAAGATCACTCAGAGGTATTATATTCCACTCCTCAAGGTCTGATGTATATACTAATCTAGCATCACCTTCCAATCCTCCAGACAATCCAATCCATAGATTTTGTCTGAATGCACTCATTGTTGTAATCTGAAGGTCAGCTTTTATTCCAGATTGTTCTCCTGAGTCGAAAATAATGGAGAAATCCGAGAAATCCGTAGTTTTCAATATGATGCCGTTTCTTGTTGAAATGAGATATGAATCGTTATAGAATATGCATGGGCATCCGTCACAATCATAGGGTATGGATGAAATGAAAGTCCAATTCTCCCCATCCTTTGATTCGTAAAAGAAAGCCTTTTCCATAGTATAATTCCCAAAAGAAGAAAAATAGGAAGTTCCATGGTGAATAATGAAATTACAGGATTGATGGGGTGTGTCAAGTGATATAGTCCAGTTTTCTCCATTCTTGCTATTATATATCATTCCATTTTCCGAAGTTCCCGCAAGGAGTGATTTTTCATCTGAGATCAATGAATTGTAACCAAATCCACCTCCGGTAATGGAAAGCACATTTTCCCAGGTATTGCCATCTGACGATCGAAGGATAATTCCATCATCGTCGGCTGTAGAAAAATATAACATATCATTGTGGATGGCAGAGGAGCGAACATTGTTCTCACCTGTATCATAAACTGAAACCCAATTATCACCTTTCGAATCGGAACGATATATATCCCCACTCCACACTCCACCACCATAAAAAGCTCCTTTGAATTCTATTGCTGAGAACATCATTGCTGTATCCAGCTCATCAATGTATTCTGGTTCCCAATCCGGAACAGAAGTCTCTTCGATTGTTGGGAAGGATAACTCAGAGGATGATATCTGATAGATAGTCAAAGAAGGAACAATGAGAAGGATTGATAATAGGATAACCGATAATCTGCCATATTTCAATACATAGCCCCCTAATATATGTCAATATCATTTAGAGGTTATTAAATATTGATGGTCAATAGATTTTGTAAGAAATTGAAAATACTGGACAATAGATTTTCACATCTATTATTTAAAAATAATGGAGCAATCAATTTTTTTCCAATTTTTCGAACCTCCCATCCGATTCCTCCGAATCGAACCTCTTCTGCTTCCCCTCGATCCAGCCGATCCTGATTTCCTCTTCCTCCCTGACCATCGGGAAGTATGGTTTGATATCGAGGACTGGAGTTCCATCCAGCATATCAATGTCCTTGATATGAATGATATTATTTTCGATCCTGTCCAGTCTCACAATATGAAGACCGATAGAATTTGGTCTTCTCGGAGCTCTCGTGGAAAAAACACCTCTTTCCACATCGTCCAGAAATGGAATTACTCTAAGCCTGTAACCTTCACTTATATGCAGGTGGGTTATCAGAATGATATGGGAGAATCCTTCCAGGTCAGAGAGGCCCTCCACGAATTCATCAAGTACTTCCACTGTTCCCTCGATACCTTTCCCCCCTCTGTTCTGTATGGGGATCCCGGAGGGTTCCTTGAAAGGGGACCTCACATATCCTATGGGAGAATATTCTATGCCCATTTCCATCACTCGCAAGGGGAATTTTTACATTTTCTCCCGTTCTCATTCATGCATTTGCATTCATTTTTCATCTCGTCGATATCAAAGAACATCGAAAAGAAATGATCCAGGGACCTGTCCAGTTCCTCCTTGCCGGCTTTTGTGAGGGTGTACCTCTTCTCATCATCTGTCTTGAGGAGGCCTCTCATCGTCATCATCTTGAGGACCGGATATATCGTTCCGGGAGAGGGCCTGTGTCCTTTTCTCTCTTCCAGCTCCTTTGCTATCTCCATCCCGGTCATTGCCTCCTTCCTCACTGTCCACAGCACTATGAAGCTGAGGAATCCCTTCATCATGTGATGATGGTGGTGACCGTGCATGAAGGGGTATCGGATTATCGATATTTAACCGCTGTCAATGGAAATCTATCGGATTTGCGATAGTTTGAAATATTAGTATCGTATTACCGATATCGGGAACACGATATCGTGTTTCCGACAAAGGAGGAAATAATAATGCACGGACATCACGGATGCAGAGGTTTCCACATGATGGGACCTCATGACGATATGATCATGCACGGTATGAAAATGCACGGGATCGACCATCATCCCGAACTTTGCGGAAGGCATTTCTTCTCGGATGAGGAGAAGGCAGAACTCCTTCAAAAGTACAAGGAATGGCTTGACAAAGAGTCCAAGGGAGTACAGGAGATGCTTGAAAAACTGGGAAAGGAATAAGTTAATCACAATGGGGCAGTATTTACTGCCCCTTCCTTCGATTTTCGAAAAGTTCTTACGAAATCAATAATATTTTTATACCAATTGCATCATCTCGTAGACATGGCTAGAATTCCCGATGAATTGGATATCAGCATCCTCGAGGAACTAAAAAAGAACTCCAGGATATCCAATGTGGCCATAGCGGGGAGGCTGAAGGTATCGGAGGGAATGGTGAGGCAGAGGATATCCAGACTAAAGAGAGAAGGAGTGATCACGGCTTTCACCATCAGGACCTCTTCAAAGGGTCTCAAGGCGATGATAGACATTAACACCGACATCAACGTCCATTCCACCAAGATAGCCAAAGCCATAAGGAATATTCCCGGTATAGAGACGGTTTTCGAGGTGTCGGGAAACGCCGATATCGTGGCAATAGTGGATGTAACAAATACCCCAGAACTGAACCGAGCAATCGAGGAGATAAGGGGAATGAATAATGTGATCTCCACAACAACCAGGTTGATACTGGGAGAGATCTGAGGAGTGGAATGAATGGTCGAGATCCTTGATTCCACACTCCGTGAAGGAGAACAGACCCCCGGGGTTACATTCTCAGTCGAGGAGAAGCTGGAGATAGCCCGATTGCTCGATGAACTGGGTGTTGACATAATTGAGGCTGGACATCCGGCGGTATCTGAGGATATCAGAAGAGGTCTAAAGGAAGTGGCAGGAGCAGGACTGAGGGCTTCTATCCTTGGCCATTCCAGAGCTCGGAGGAAGGATATCGATCTCCTGCTGGACCTCGACGTTGATTGGGTCGGGATATTCATATCGGTGATGGATGGAAGACTTAAAAACCATTTCAGGAAGGACCTTTCCACCATTATCGAGATGGTCACCGATTCAGTCCAATACGCCAAGGATCATGGGCTCAAGGTCCGTTACACTCCGGAAGATACCATGAGGTCGGATCCCGAGGCAGTGTTTTCAGTATCCAGAGCAGCGATTTCAGCCGGTGCGGACAGGATCTCGGTTGCGGACACCGTTGGAGCAGCTTCACCCAAGAGGATGGAATCTTTTGTGCGCGAACTGAGATCCAAAACAGGTGCGGAGGTCAATGTACACTGCCACAACGATCTCGGTCTGGCCCTTGCCAATTCCCTGGCAGCCTATGATGGAGGAGCGGTCCTGATAGATGCCTGCGTCAACGGTCTGGGTGAAAGAGCGGGAATAACCGACCTATCCTCTCTGATGATGGCCCTGAAGGTACATTACAAAGTTGAAAATGATTGGAATCTGGAGCTTCTCCCCCGGTTATCCGATCTGGTGGAGAGTAGATCGGGTATGAAGGTGGCTTCCAATGCACCCGTGGTAGGTAATAACGCCTTTTCACACAACGCGGGTCTTCATGTATCGGCGGCTTTCATCGATCCATCCTTTTACGAGGTTGTTCCGGCAGAACTCGTTGGGAGGGGAAGGACCTTCGAAGCCGATAAGATGGCAGGCGGGGACCTCGTTCGGAAATTGATCGTGGATGCAGGAGGAGTTCCCGATAATGTCAGTGTGGCTCGCATTCTGAAGGAGATAAAGAGCAGGGAGAAGGGTTCATTCACCTCCAATGAGATCAGATATTTACTGAAGATATAGAATTTACTACGAAATACGGAATATATGCCGTAGGTTTATTTCGTAAATCGTAATAAATTTACTAACTTCGTCAGTTTTATATATTGGTCATTAATTGGGGGTCTCATCGGGTGCGGCCCGAGGAGGAATCAAACATGTCGGAATGTCCAAACTGCGGATGCGGAATACAAATGCCTGAAGTGGAGATGGGAGAATTGATACCCTGTCCGGACTGCGGATCGGACCTCGAGGTCATATCAACCGACCCCGTTTCCCTGGAGAATGCTCCCGAGGAGCAGGAAGACTGGGGAGAGTAGGAGGACCGCCCGGTGAACCTTGCCATGTCCTATACACTCATCCGAAAGGATGAGAAGATGCTGATAGAATCGGCCAGAAAAATGGGTGTCGATTTGAAACCGGTTGCCCTGAAGGACATGGTTTTTGACCTCGAATGTGGATCCGGGGAATTCGATGCAATCCTTGACCGGTGCATGAGCCATTTCCAGACCGTTTATGTTATGGAGCATCACAATGCCATGGGTGCTGTGACCCTGAACGATCCGGATGTGATCAGGACCTGCGGAGACAAGGCCCTGACATCAATGGTTCTGATGAGGAACGGTGTGCCAACTCCCAAAACTTCTATTGCCTTCGATCAGAAAATGGCAATATCGAAGATGGAGGAGATGGGTTATCCCGTCGTACTCAAACCGGTCATAGGATCGTGGGGGAGGCTCCTCTCCAAAGTGGAATCCAGGTCCTCTGCCGAGACAATACTGGAACACAAAACGGTTCTCGGCGGATTCCAGCACTCCGTATTTTACATACAGGATTACGTCGAGAAATCGGGAAGGGATATCAGAACCTTCGTCGTGGGGGATGAGACCATCTGTGCGATATACCGTGAGTCGGAACACTGGATCACGAATACGGCCAGAGGGGGAAAGGTTTCGAACTGCCCCGTCACGGATGAATTGAACGACATAAGCCTGAAAGCCGCCTCCGCAGTTGGAGGTGGAGTTCTGGCTATCGACCTATTTGAAACGGGTGATGGATTGATTGTCAATGAGGTGAACCATACCATGGAGTTCAAGAATTCCGTTGAACCTACGGGGGTGGATATCCCTTCCCGTGTCATAACTTACTTCACCGAGATAGCAAGGAGATGAGAATATGACCACGGTTTCGGTGATAGGAGGATCGGGATACATTGGTGGAGAGGTGCTCAGAATACTCTCTACAAGGAAAGACATCGAGATAATCCAGGTAACATCCCACAGCCAGCTTGGCCAGCATGTTCATTTAACCCACCCGAATTTAAGGGGTATTCTTGATATCAGGTTCACCTCTCCGGAGGACCTCGAGGATGCGGATGTGATATTTTCGGCTCTTCCCCACGGGACCTCCAACCGATCCATGAGGAATGTGATGAAACATTCGGACCATGTGATCGACCTGTCAGCCGATTTCAGATTGAATTCAGTCGAGGAATACAGGAAATGGTATGGGGGGGACCACTCGGCCCCTGAGCTGATGAAGGAATTTCCCTACGGATTACCGGAGATCCACAGAGAAGAGATAATCGAAAAAGGTAGGGCGGCCGCTCCGGGATGCGTTGCAACATCCATGATTCTCGGCCTGTATCCTTTCAAGGATATTGCTCAAAGGGTCCTAATTGACTCCAAGATAGGTTCCTCGGCCGCAGGGAGATCCTCTTCCGCTTCCTCTCACCATCCCGAGAGGTCCGGAACCATAAGGCCTTATGCTCCGGTAAGCCACCGTCATACAGCCGAGGTCCTGCAGGAGACAGGAATCGATGTTATGATAACCGTCCACGCAGTGGAGATGGTAAGGGGGATATCCTCCGCCATTCACATCGATCTCGATTCTCAGATCAAGGAAAAGGACATATGGAAAAGGCTAAGGGATGCCTATGGCAGCGAGAGGTTCATTCGAATAGTGAAAGCAAACAAAGGTCTCTTCAGGTATCCCGAACCCAAATTCCTGGCAGGTTCCAATTTCTGCGATATCGGTTTCGAACTGGATCAGAAAAACGGCAGACTGGTGATCTTTTCAGCTATTGATAATCTGATGAAAGGTGGGGCAGGATCCGGTGTCCAGTGTATGAACGTCATCCTGGGTCTGGATGAATCACTTGGTCTGGAATTTCCCGGACTTCATCCAATATGAAAGGTGAATACATGAGGATTATAAAGATCGGGGGAGCCAAGGGAACTGATCTATCCTACCTGATGGAGGATCTGAAAGATCAATCCGATTACATCCTGGTCCACGGAGGCTCTGATGAGATGAACAGGATATCGGAAGAGCTCGGAAAGCCCCCTCGGACCATAAGATCACCCTCGGGTCATGTCAGCAGGTATACGGACCGAGAGACCCTTGATATCCTCAGGATGACATATTCGGGATCGGTGAACAAGAGAATTGTGGAGGGGATGAGGTCCAGGGGAATAAATGCTCTGGGCCTTACCGGTCTGGACGGCGGACTTCTTACAGGAAGGAGAAAAGCCGCCATAAGATCGGTGGAGAACGGGAAGGTGAAAATAATAAGGGACGACAACACGGGAAAGGTGGAGAAGGTGAATACGGGATTACTCCACACACTGATGGAAAGCGGATACGTTCCTGTCATCACCATTCCCATTTCTTCCGAGGAGGGAAGGGCATTGAACGCCGATGCTGACCGGGTGGCCGCGGCTGTTGCGTCAGCAATGGGAGCGGAGGAACTCCTTCTTCTTACCAATCAACCGGGTCTGCTGCGTGATCTGAATGATCCTGATTCCCTCGTGGAAAGGATCGGTCTCGATTCGATCGAGGAAGGAATGAATATTGCCGAGGGAAGGATGAAGAAAAAGGTGCTGGCGGCCAGGGAAGCGCTTGAAGGCGGAGTTAAAAAAGTGGTGATATCAAGCGCATTGGTCGATGCCCCGGTTACATCAGCTTCATCCGGAAAGGGGACGGTCATATCATGAAAGAGAACGAGATGGAATCCGGGGTGGTCTCCAGAAGAGGAATCGAAATCGTCCGGGGTGAAGGTGCCAGGATCTGGGATGCATACGGCAATATGTACATCGACATGGGAGCCTCATACGGAGTTTGCAACACGGGTCATTGCAATCCGGACGTCCAGGAAGCTATCAGGTCGCAAATGGAGCAGTTGATGTTTATTTCATCTTCATATGACAATCCGAAAAGAAGAGAGCTGATGGTCAAATTGCTTGATCTGGCCCCTGAAGGTATGGGCAGGGTATTCCTCTGCAACTCGGGAACCGAGGCGGTCGAGGCTGCATTGAAATTCTCGATCCATCAAACAGGAAGAAGAAAAATAATAGCCGCAAAGAGATCTTTCCACGGAAGGACCCTGGGGGCTCTTTCGGTAACCTGGAATCCAAAGCACAGAAACGTTATGGAAGGATCACTTCTCGAGACCGAATTCGTTACATACGGAGATATCGAGGACCTCAAGGAGAAGATCGACGACAGGACCGCAG
The DNA here is from genome assembly GCA_964445525.1 of uncultured Thermoplasmatales archaeon. Classification (GTDB taxonomy): domain Archaea; phylum Thermoplasmatota; class Penumbrarchaeia; order Penumbrarchaeales; family Penumbrarchaeaceae; genus Penumbrarchaeum. The sequence continues at coordinate 7,657 of CAYULA010000021.1, forward strand.
CGGTTATCCTTGAACCGATTCAGGGGGAAGGAGGCGTGCATCTACCTCTCGATGATTATTTTCCAGAGGTCAGGAGGATCTGCGATCTAAATGGAGCTCTTCTCATAGCGGATGAGGTCCAGACGGGTTTGGGCAGGACCGGATACATGTTCGCAATAGAAAGGCACGAGATCGTTCCCGATTTCATATGTGTGGGAAAATCCCTTGGCGGAGGCATTCCCATCGCGGCAGTCCTGATCAATCGAAAATCGGGACCGATGCCCTCCGGTCTGCACGGAACCACATTCGGCGGCAACCCTGTTGCCTGTTCGGCGTCATGTGCGGTCCTGGATTACCTTGTTTTGAAAGAACTGCCTGAAAGAGCCTCAAGATCGGGAAGATTGCTCCTGGAGGGGATCTCATCCCTCGAGAGTCCTGTTATTAGGGAGGTTCGGGGGCAGGGTTTGATGATTGCAATAGAACTCAAAAAGAAAGCGGGACCCTACCTTTCAGAACTTCTTGAAAGGGGGATTGCCGCCATCCCCTCGGGATCAACAGTGATCAGATTGCTTCCCCCTCTGGTCATAACCGAAGAGGATATAAAAGAGACAATAAAGATTCTGGGAGAGGTCCTGAATGGATGAGGACATTGAACTCCTCAAGCAAATTGTAAATATATATTCCGAAACGGGACAAACCGAACAAGCGGTCGAGTTTTTAAGGTCCTGGGCGGTTGAAAAACAGATGGAGGCAGAGGTGGACAGAGGGGCTCTTATTGTTAATCCAAAATCCGACGATCTTCTGATCCTTGGACACATCGACACTGTTCCCGGCGAGCTTCCTGTGAGGATTGAGGATGGAAACCTTTGGGGAAGAGGATCCGTGGATGCAAAAGGACCTCTTTGCGCAGCCATGGTTGCATTATCCCGGAGTCCCCAATACTGGGACAAGGTCAGGTTTGTTGCGGTACCCGATGAGGAGAAAGATTCTGAGACCGCCAAACGGATCAGAGAAGAGTACTCCCCTTCTCCCACCATAATTCTCGAACCAGGAGGTTGGGAAGGTATCACAATCTCTTACCAGGGAAGGATGCTTCTGAAAGCATCTGCTCAATCAGCTCCCTCTCACAGCGGTGCCGAAAGCAGGTTCGCTGTGGAATCTCTGATGGATGGTATCCAAAAGATAAGAAAGAAAACCGGAGCGAGGATAATCGAAATCGAAGGTAATATTCGAAAATCCGAAGCGACACTCGATCTAAGGTATACCGAGAAACCGGAATTACCACATTTTTCAGAGAATATCCGCCTTGAAATTATCGAAGACACCCCGCCGGCCAGATCCGAAAAGAATACGGGACTGGTCCGATCCTTCTTATCATCTATCAGGAAAAACGGGGGCAAACCTGTTTTCAAGAGAAAGACGGGAACGAGCGATATGAACGTGATTGTCGAAAGATGGGACGTGCCCATTATTGCTTACGGTCCCGGAGACAGTAAACTCGATCATACCGATGAGGAACATATTTCACTGGATGAGTTCAAGAGGTCCGTTGATGTTTGGTCATCTTTTTTAAAGGATTATTTCAAGGAATGATCGTTAGGTTCCCTACATGTTCCAGAATCCTTTATAAGCATGTTTTACGTGAAAGGGTCATGCCCTCTTCCTTCAAGGACCTCAAACTGCCCGGTATGAAGAAGAAGAAATCGATCAGGGAAGAGATGCCTCAAAGCGATGAAATGATATGGGCCAGGCAGCTGATTAAGGTCTATTCGTCCGGTGAACTGGAGGTCACCGCCCTGAGAGGTGTTGATATCACGATAAAGAAGGGGGAAGTAGTGGCAATAGTTGGACCTTCCGGCTGCGGGAAGACAACCCTTCTCAACATCTTCGGTGCACTTGACACACCAACGGCAGGCAGGATATATGTCGGGGGCAAGGATCTCAAGAAGATGAACGAGAAACAGCTTGCATCCTTCAGAAGGGAAAAGATAGGTTTCATTTTCCAGAACTTCAACCTGATAAATACACTCACGGCCAGGGAGAATATCGAGCTCCCCATGAAGATAAACGGTATGACTTCGGGAAAAATTAAAGAGAGGAGCGAGGACCTACTCGGTGCAATCGGATTGGTAGATAGAGCCGATCATCGTCCCGATCAGTTATCCGGAGGTGAACAGCAGAGGGTTGCCTTTGCAGTTGCACTCTCCAACGATCCCGATATAATTCTTGCTGATGAACCGACAGGGGAGCTGGATACCGAGACGGGAAAGGAGATAATGACGATCTTCAGGGAGCTCTCCAAGCAGATGGGAAAGACCGAGATCATAGTCACACATGATTCCAGGGTATCCGCAATGGCCGACAGGACCCTGAAGATAATGGATGGTATGATAGTCCCGGAGGTATGACATGGGTTTCATCCCCTTCGTTAGGATCCTGCTGAGAAACCAGAGATCCAACAAGGCTGCGACCTTCGGGTCAATGTTCGGTGTTCTGATCTCCATAGCTTTTATCACAGGATCTTTCATGACCTCCGATGCAGTGGTTTCAGACCTTTTTCATGATCAGCTGGATGAGGTGAATTATCATTTCAAGGCTTACGGCTGGGGGCGTAGCTATTCCTCTTCCTCTGAGGATCTGCATAACATGATGGATGATGTAAGGGAACATGAGGGAATAGATGATGCCGGACTCTTCGTGGAAATGAGTGGAATGAACACCAATGATGATAGGCTTGGTATTTACGGTCTTGATGATGGTGCGGCCAGATTCCTCTTTGAAAAAAGTGGTGTGGAACTCCCTGATGACGGTGATTCCTGTATTATCACCTTTTCCATGGCAGAAGAACTTGAACTGTCAGTTGGTGATGCCTTCAATATTACCTATTACGAATGGATCGAGGTTCCAATTGAAGAGGGTAACTTTACCAGGTCGGGACCTGCACCTGTGGGACTGATTACCGAATTTTATGATGACATGGTAATTGTTGAAGGAGGAATCTACGAAATAGATAGGATCCCGGTAAATATATCCGTCAACGTTTCTGCTATCCTTGATACTCCCGGAATGGCATCACTTTCCTCTCATATATATACGGAGTCATTCAACATCTTCATCGGACTCGAAGGTGCAGACAGACTCGAAGAAAGGATACGGGAGGAAACGGATCAATATTACGAGTCATACTCCCAGATACTTTTCAAGCTTGATCCTGATTATTTCTCCAATATTGATGATGTGCCGACAACCAGAAGAGAGGCCAGACAGTTGAAGAACGATCTGCAGGAAACGATACGGATCAACAATTTCTACATTGAGGATGACAGGATCGATGAGATCTACGAGAATTATATCTTCTGGTCAATATCCATGAGGGTTTTCCTGGTCATCCTGTCACTGCCTCTTTTTCTTCTCTGCTTCTATCTGGTACTGGTGGGTTCCCGGATAGGTATGGAGAACAAGTTACAGGAGATATCACTTCTCAAGGTAAAGGGAGCAACCAGAGGACAGGTATTCTGGATGCTGATGCTGGAATCGTTTATCCACGCATCCGTTGGGACGCTTTTTGGAATAATTGCCGGTACATTGTTGTCGGTTCTGTTCATAATCTACTTCCTTGGAAAGGAGATGCCATTTTCTTCTCTTATCCCGAGTGGCCTGATGATCGTAACTCTCCTTTTCATATCCTGCATTCTGGTAACTCTCATCCGGTTGAGGGCAATGAACAGATTGTCCAAAATGGATATACTTCAGGCTGTCAGGGGCTCCCCCGAGAGAAAGGAGAAGGAATACAAGCCGCTCAAGGACATCGTGATAGTTACTCTGGTAGGCATATTCATCCTTGTCATGTCCATCTTCAATGAGATACGTCCCGAAGGTCTTTTCCAGCTCGCTCTTTATTCTATCACGGAAGTATTCAAACCGATTCTGATACTATTTCTCCCCTTTCTTCTGATTCTTTCAGGGTCCAGACTTCTTGTTTTGGGAATACCGGGATCCATGGATATCATTGCGAAACCTTTCAGGTCGATTAACAGGGAGCTCCATTCTCTGTTGATCTCGGGTCTAAAATACAGGAAGAGGAGTGTCGCCATCATGGCTATCCTGATCTCTATCACCGTTTCATTCGGCATACTGGTGCTTTCCCAGATGGAAACAAGGGAGAATGGAATCGAGGCCAGTTTCGAATCATCTGTTCCTACAGACCTCTACGTGGCTGTATCCGGTGCAAACGAGGAAATAAGCCAAAACATCTCCTCGATCGATGGGGTTGATGATGTTGTAACGTTTTCAAACATGGATGTTAGTTATAATTTCGGCCAGGGGGATTACGGACAATGGGGATGGGGGACGCTTGTATCCTTCGATGCGGAGGATTACAGGGAGGAGATATCTCCTTCAAGGGACCTTCTTGTCGATGGTAAGTGGATAGACCAAATGGATGGATCCGCAGATGGCATCCCGGTTATTGTAAATTCGATTTCTGCAAGAGAGAACGATCTTGTGGTGGGTGACAGGATCAATGTCACTTTGGGACAGCAGTGGATGTTCAGGGAATATCCTGAAGATGATATGATTGAATTCACCGAGAAGTATCTGGATTGCAGGATAATTGGTATCGTAGATCATCTTCCCGGCCTCAGGAGCAGTACCGCTTCGGATCTGATCGACGAGGAAAGGTGGGGAGAAGGCAATCATTACTTTCTGACCGATCTGTATGAGGATCCCGCAATTTATCTGGACAGTCAATACCTGCCTGAATCCGTTCATCCCGCCACCTGGTCCTACCTCGTGGATATCAACGGTAAGAGAGAATCGGTGAAAGAGAATATCACCATGATGGGATGGAAGGGGGGATACATTGGAATTGCGGACAGGGAGGAAGACCTTGAAGATATCAAGGATATCCCTGCCAACAGGGGAATGGATCTGATGCTGATAGTACAATTCTCCTGCATTCTGATCGCAGTTGTGGTCGGGCTGTTCCTGATGCAGGTGGTTCAAAATACTACGAGGAGAAGGGAATTCGCGGAGATTCTTGCAAGGGGAGCTACCAGGGATAATATTTTCAAACTGCTTCTTTCCGAAGGGCTCGTAATCCTGATCGCAGGTCTTGTGATAGGGACCTTCACCGGTTTCCTGGTGGGATATGCTTTCCAGACTATATTCACGGGAGACTGGGCAACATCGATTGGTGACTTCGGTTCCGGTATGGATGTTGAGAACAGGATCTCGGTTGACAACGGTGTTGTTTTCCCATGGACGATTATGATCATTCATCTGGTAACGATAGGTTCAATGGTCCTTGCCATCTATCTGGTGTCGAGGTTCTCTTCCAAGATAGATATCGCCTCGAACCTCAGGATGAGAAGAAGTTAATTATTGGCAAGGACCATTGATGGATAATGAACTTATCCGGGTTGATATGATGTTCAAATACACGATCCAGATATTCTACAGCGAGGAAGATGAGGGATATATCGCCGTCGTCCCGGAGCTTGAGGGATGCAGTGCCTTGGGTGAAACCCCTAACGAAGCATTGGATGAAGTGATGAATGCCATACAGACATGGATAGATTTCTCCGAGGAGATGGGTATGGAGGTCTCCGAACCTTCAAAGAGGTCCTTGCTTTCTTCTTCAACTCTCAAGGACCCTGTTGGGGAAGAGATCGGTGGTTGATGAATCCCATCGAAATCGATGGGATAGGGAATAGATTCGAATCCATAAAACCCCCGAATTCGGGGGAATTGAGCAATGCATCACTTCTACAAACCCATCAATAAAACCCAGATCAAGAACCCTATGATACATGGAATCGTACCGATAACCGATAATGCAACTCTCCAGCGGAACACGTTTTTTTCCATTACCGGACCTTTTTTCAAGGTAGGTAGTATGCCAGAAATAACAGAAATCATCGATAGTCCAAGAAATATTCGGGTCCCGAGTGTAACATCATCAATATTTTTTTCGTTGATCTCAAATTGTTTTCCGGTGTTTTCATCGATTTCCGATGTTCCATTTTCATCTTCTTGGTTTGGTTCATTATCAAGAACACCACTATAGGTAAGGCATAATATTGCAATAAGCAATCCAAATGTAGAGATTGTCTGAGGTATGGTGTAGATCACAACACTTGAAGAGTAAACATTCCTTTCACGATTTCTATTTTGAAGGGTGTTATATAATTTCTGTGATGATGTCTGCGGTGAGGATTCTTTTTCCTTTATGAAATCTTTCATGAATGTTGAAATCAGGATCGTCTGGGCAATCATCGAGATGGTCGCAGTGATGAAGTAAATCCAGGTGGAGAGAGATATTGCCCTTTCCTGATAATCCAGTTCAACTTCATTTCTGGTAAGGAGTATAAAGAATAGTATCAGTCCGAATATGAGGGGGACCAGATTTAGGATGATGAATATGATGATCTGGAATTTTTTTTTGTTCATCATTTCGCTAATGTTTTCTCTTCTGATCCTGAAATCCACCTCGGCATTTTTCCAGGAAGTGATTATTATCCAAGTAGTGATCACTCCGACCATGATTGGGGCGATCAATAGAAGAACTAGTTGAATTAGAGATAACATCATTTTTTCCCACTTTCGATACAATAAATAAGTTGTTGAAATATTACCTTTTTCATATCAAGATGGGGTCCTCTCCGGATATTCATATCCGATAAGCGATAGGAGTCTTCTGAGAAGGGTAATCGGCATACCTATCACGTTATCCTCCTCCCCCTCAACTACCCTTGCCCCGATTGGCCCTCGATCCTGCAATCCGAAGGATCCCGCCTTACCCTTCCACAAACCGGTTTTCAGGTATTCCTCCACTCCATTCCTACCCCCTTCCATAACGACCAGGGACCTCTCGTATCCCTGCATGGTCCTGTTCGTTTTGGTATCGAGGGTTACAAGGCCTGTTATCACCATGCATGGATACTCCTGCTGGAGAAGGAGCATTCTCCTGGCATCATTCTCATCTACGGGTTTTCCGAGGACCTCCCCGTTGCAGATACCGATTGTATCGGCTCCGATGACTATCTCATCCTCTCCGCATTCAACAGATAGAGCCTTTCTCCTTGCATTTTCAGTCACAAGCTCCTCCGGATTGCCGGCGTGGAGCTCCTCTGCGTGAGGATCCGCTGTCCTGAATTCATACCCTGCCTCCTCCATCAATCGTTTTCTTCTGGGTGAGGAGGAAGCGAGGACCAGTTTCATTTTTCTGCTCATTCCATGGGAGGATTGTCATTTCCCGTGAAATAATCTTCTTCTATCCTCTGGTCGGACTCGGAATATTCAGGCGGAGGGGCTCCGTATAGGTCCTGGTAGCTCGAACTCGCATCCCTGATTATTTCACCCACATCTTTCTCTTCCTCTATCGCGTTCATATCCGAATCGATATCTTCCTCTTCTGCAGGTTTCCTTCTTCTTGCAACGAGGATCGCTGCAATGATTATGATCAGGACAATCAAGATAATAAATACCAATACCGGGACAACAGGGAAATCGTTCTCTTCTTCCTTCTGATCCTTTACCTTCTCTTTCTCCAGAACAACATCTCCCAGGTCCTTCTCTTCCCCCATTGCTACCTCAATATCCATTGTGGAATTTTCATATCCCTGTTTATGAAAGATCACCTTGTAATATCCATCTTCAAGGGTGAAGAAGAAATTCCCGGTCTGGCCTGAATCCGTCATCAGGATACCATTTGCATAGATCTCAACATTTCTCAAATTGTTGGAGTTCTCGTCAACCACAGTCCCCCTGATCTCGGCCAATCCCACGGTTGTGAAGGTCCAGTTGTATGAATCCAGGGGAAGACCCTCGATATCCAAACCCGAGAAAAACACTCTGTATCGAGTGGAGGGTTCCAGTTCGGAGATCGGTGTGTAAACGGCCTTGTTTCCATTCATTGTCAGAGAACCGTTAACACCCTCCACCTTCAGGTCCATCACTTTGATATCCTTTGACATTACGACCTCTATTGTCGTGTCCAATGCAACATCGGTTCCTTCTGGTGATTTTGACATCAATTCTGCAGTCTCTCCGGTCAGGAATTCTATTTTATCCCCAGCTTTGTTTCCGGCGTAATCTACCGCAATTATTTCCGCTTCATGAGGTCCCGGGCCAATATCCGAGATGATGATTGTTCCGGTATTGGAAATCACATAAGGATTCTCATCATCAAGAGAGAATAAGACCTCCTTCACACCGGATCCAGCGTCTGTGAGGTCCCAGCCGAATGTAACCTCGTCCTCATCGATCAGGGAACCGGGATTCGGGGAAGTGAAACGGATGAAGGGCCGGTCAATGTCACACCGGAATTGAAAGTTAGTCCGATTGTCATTTCCTGCCGAGTCAACTCCCATTACCTTGAGAGAGTGAGTTCCAGTTTTTATTTCGTTGAATGTGAAACCCGTCTTGCTTCCCCAGTACTCCCATCCACCTTTATTGATACTTATCATGTAATATTCGATATTTGTCGTATGATCCTCTCCGGACCAGTTGATCCCGACAGTGGTTCGGTTCGTTATTACTTCTTCAAGATCAGACCATATGTCGAGAACCGGAGGCAGTGTATCCACGACAAACTTTACATCTCTTTCAACATGGTTTCCTACTCTGTCCACGATCCTAACGGATGCTATGTGTTCTCCATCCGTGAGGTTATTCAAGGTGTGGGAGGTCAAGGAATCGGCTCTTGACCAATCGGCGGCATCCAGGGAGATCCATGCATCATGGGTCCCCGTTCCGTCATCCATGACCTCCCAATTCAGATTAACCTGGGATCTGTTGAATATGGTGTTGTTTTCGGGACTCAGCGTTTGAAAGAACGGTGATGTCCCATCGCCGATCAGGTCAATTGATTCAGATAATAAACTCTCCCCGTATTTGTTTAGTGCCGTGATTTGGTAGGTATATTTCCTCTCATTTACAATGGTCGTATCATTGAATGAATGTGTTTTCCCATCAACTTCGAAGATTTCGTTCTCTTCTCCCTGGGATTTTCTGTATATCCTGAAACCGGTTATGGAATCCAGGCGATTCCATTCGGGATCATCCCAGTTTACAGACAGAAATCCGTTGCCAATATCTCCCGATATGTTTATGGGTGGTCCTATCAATTTGAAGGGATGATCCGTCAGGGGATAATTTTCCTGATTGCTCCCGCCTGAAAGATTGTAGGGTTTGTCGACGATCCCGTCATTGTTCTCATCAGGTCCTGTCCATTCGCTCCAGTAGTTTCCTCGATTCAGGCTATTATTCCAGTAATCCTTTTCATTCTCACTTAGGGCCTGCACATGACTGGAGTTGTATTTTTCTCCTGCCCCGTTGTTGTTGATGAATATGTTGTTGAAAAACCAGTTCGGTTCATTGTATCCGTATTCGGATTTTATTGCCTGTTTCGAGCATTCGGCGAACAGGTTATCGTGGACCTTCTGTTTGTTTGATCTATCCGTGATCAGACCCGTTGACACATTGATCAAGATATTGCTATCAATGATGGATTCCGAAAATCGATAGAGACTGAAACCGTAGCCGGAGATATTTGTGAGTTCACAATTTCTGATGTATCCCTTCGTTCCGTATCTGAAACTGATAGCACGAGTACCTTCCTTGAATGAACACCGGTCAACATCAACCGTTTGGATGTCTTCAACATCAATACAATTAGACGATTCAAGAAAAGAACAATCAAGAATCTTTGTATTTTTGATATCATCCGACCATCTGCTCCAGATCGAAATGCCGCCATTTGTATTATTGAATGAACATTTTTCAATGAAGAGATTCCCGGCTGATTCCGCATTTATGCATAGTGTCGTATTATCAAACCGGGTTGAGGTGATTCTAATGGATTCGGAATTTTGTGTCTTAATTCCGGAGTATGTATCAATGAAACTGCAGTTATGAATTTTGAATCCGAAAGATGAGAAGACCTGGAATGGATAGCTTCTGTTGACAATTGTCAGATCCTCGACCTTATAACCACTGACTTCATCGATCACAATCTGACCCCAGATATCATCATTATTGATTGAACGGCTGTTACCCGAATTCATGTATAGGACTGGTTCACCGTTCACCGTATTGTTTGAAGGTAGAACAATCCCCAGCTGATCATCCGGTCTGCATCTGAATATGAAGCTGCATTTATCGAGTTTGTTTGAATAATATAGAATGTTATGGCAATATTCCTGATACACTCCGCTTCTCGATTCCGAGATTATTGAATTATCAACAATTATGACATTTTCATCATCTTCAAATCTAATGCCATTATATTTTGACTCGATCCTGTTGTTCTTCAATATGATATCTTCGCTTTCTTCGATTTGAATTCCGTAATTTGAAGATATATTGCAGCCTTCAATACGCAAACTTTCACAATGGTCAATGTTAAAGGGAGCAAAACCCGAGTTGATCCTGATATCCCTGAAAGTGCCATTAAGAGATGATCTAACCTCGAAAATATCGCCATAATTATCCTCAGTAATAATCAAGGATTTGAAACTGAAATCCCTTGAACCTGTGATTTTGAAATATTCATCCATAATATCCGAAAAGACACAATTTTCCACAGAGATCCTATCGGAATTCTCGATGTTTATAGCCCCGAAATAGAGATTTTCCATCGTACAGTTCTCTATGTGAATTTTTTTACTGCTTAACATCGAAATACCGAACGAGGAATTTGATATGGTTAAATTATCAAAGATAACATCATCTGATTGAATTATCTGCATAGATTTGGGATCAGACTCGAAATCATTTCCGGAAACCTTGATTGCGGTTAAGTTAATCATAATTATTTGAGAAGGATCTGGATTCTCTTCAAGCGAGGTGAGGTTGTTGTCCTTCATCATCAAAATCGGCTTATCGTCTATCGTATTGTTGACGGGTATTTCCAGAGAATAGAGATCGGATACTTCCCCGGAGATCCTCAATCCTTCCTGACCAAGACTGTTGTTATACATCTTGATATCTCGGGAATCGATCAGTTCTACCTGCCCTCTGGCTCCGGATAGGTTATTTCCTCTCATTATTCCGTTGAAACATTTGACTATCGAGAAACCATATGAAGTTGAATCTCCATGGACGCACTTTTTTATCACGAATCCACTGCATTCCCTGAACTGTATTGTTCCGCTGCCGGTTGAGTTCATCAAGATAATATTCCTTGTTTCCTGTAAATTTGTAGAACTTCGATCATGATTGTTTTCGTTTAGTTTTACTCCGTCACACTGGAAAAAAGATGATCTATCGCCCAGATTCGATTCGGATATTGAAATATTATTACAAGACCTGAAATTTCCCCAATAATCGATACATCGTCCCCCGGTCCGAATATCTATCATTTCAATTAGGGAGGAACTGGATAAATAGATCAACTGACCTCTGCTATCGATGGAAATGTTCCTTAGGGTCATATTTTTTGAATTATCCAAGTGAATGGCAGTTTCCATGAACTCTGTCTTGGATGTGCAATTTCTGATCATGATGTGAAGATCGACATTTTTGATCTCCAGTCCATATCCACTGTAGGATGGGAAATCAATATTTTCAATAATGTACGGATTGGATTTTGTTCCGTTTCCCTGCCATCCGTTGGACGATGATTGGTTGATCAGATCCTCATTTCCATTGATCAGTAAGGGGGTAAAATCAATTTGAGGATAGTTATCGTTGGTCTCATTTTTTTCAAGAAACTGACAATTGCTTTCAGCGTCGATATTGATGAGAGAAATCCCCAAAAATATAACAATAATTACGATGAACTCCTTTCTTCCCACAGATCCACCTCCTGCTCAGGACAGAATATGCCCTAATCCCCAAAGGGATGCGAATCAAGCGATCGGAGGTGTTGATAAAGGTTTTCTATGTATGTGTACAGGTTTCATTCCCACTCGATGGTTCCGGGAGGTTTCGAGGTCACATCTACTGCTACGCCATCAACTCCATCCAATGCCATCAACCGGGGAACAATGTCATCGAAGAAATCATCGGGGAGCTCAGATACCTCTGCTGTCATGGCTCTCATGGACCATACTGGTCTGATCACCACCAATTCTCCCGAACCGTATCCCACCGGAACGATGACCGTGGGACACTGCCAGATCGATTCGTACAATCCGTGCCTCCTCAGCCCCTCCATGACGATGGCATCTGCCTCCCTGAGGAGATCCATCCTCTCCCTGGTTATATAGCTCTCAATCGGAGAGGCTCTCTTCGGACGGGTAGGATCCAGCATCAAAACGCACCTGTTAATACCCCTGATCTTGTTGACCAATCTGGTGGAAAAAAGCTTCAGCTCCTTTAAGTCCAGGTCCTCTCTGTCGATCCAGAGTGCCACGGGATGCTCGTATGATCTGGCATCTCCCTTCACTCCCACCGAGAGCAGAGGCAAAACCAATCCTCTTATCTTTCCGGAGGACCATTCATCGTCCTCGATTGCTGCATCAACAATAGGCTGAATCTGTTCTGCAGCTTCCAGGTTCCTTCGGACCAGATCGCAGTCCTGGCAGAGGGCTCTTATCCCCAATCCAGGACCCGGGAACGGATGCCTGTGGACGAGGTCCTCCGGGAGTCCCAGCATTTCCCCGACCTCCCTGACCTCGGCCTTGTACAATTCCTTCACAGGTTCAATGACCCTTCCCTCCGATATCATCTCCATTATCACATCAACCCGGTTGTGGTGTGTCTTGATGATATCGGCGTTCTTGGTGCCTCCGCTTTCGATTGTATCGGGATAGAGGGTTCCCTGAGCGAGGACCCAATCTTCCCCCCTGACATCTCCTGCTTCATCATTGATCAAGTCGATAAAGAGCCTCCCGATTATCTTCCTCTTTTCCTCGGGATCTGTTTTCCCCGATAGCTCTGAAAGGTACCTTTCCGAGGCATCCACTACCTTGAAGTTTTTCAAACCCTGCTTCCGTAGAGCCTCTTCAACCTTGGAGGATTCATCCTTTCTCATCAACCCGGTGTCAACGTGGATGAAATATGTCCCATCCTCCGGGAGTGCCCTGTTAAGCAGTGCCGCCACAACGGTGGAATCCACACCGCCGGAAACCAGGCATAGCACCTTCCTTTCTCCGGCCTCATCCCTTATGCCTTTGACAATCTCTTCAAGGTTGGCCCTGGTTGTCCAATCCGGGGAGGCCCCGCAGATATTCAACGCAAAATTCCTGAGCATCTCCACACCGTTAGCAGTGTCTTCCACTTCCGGATGAAACTGGAAACCCCATCTCTTCCTGTCAAGATCGGAAAATGCTGCAACCGGACAATTCTCTGTTACACCTATGGTTTTGAATCCCTCCGGAAGTTGGGTGACCTTATCTCCGTGACTCATCCATACCCTGTTATCCTGGGGAATCCCCTCAAAAATGGGATCCTCCTCCTTTTTCAAATCGGCATGACCGTACTCCTTGAGATCGGAACCCAACACCCTGCCGCCGTAATGAATGGCGATCTGATGCATTCCGTAGCAAAGACCCAATATCGGAATATCCAGATCGATTATTTCCGGGTTGATCTCAACAGAACCCTCCTCGTGGATGGAATCAGGCCCTCCCGACAATATTATCCCCTTGACCCCTTCGAATTCTGATGGGTCGGATGAAGGATCCATTATGACGGTCTTCACATTGATAATGTCTCGGACCTTTGTGGCAATCAAGTGGGCAAACTGGCCTCCGTTGTCAACAACGGCAATGGGTTCGTGCATCAGAGTTCACCGAGTGCATCCTTCCCCGAGGCAATGACCTTTTCCCTCATTCTCATCAGGTAGTTTTCCAGGGCTTCAAGATATTGATTTTCGGATGTGGCCAGGATCCTGACGGAGAGTATGGCTGCGTTATCTCCCCTGTCCAGACCTACGGAACCAACCGGTATGCCCGGAGGCATCTGGACTATGGACAGAATTGAGTCGAGGTTGACCTTTCCCGAAACGGGTACACCTATGACAGGCATCTGGGTATGCGCCGCAACGACTCCCGGCAGTGCCGCGGAAAGACCGGCAATGGCTATGAAAACCTTCGCAGAGGAATTCTTGACATTTTCCTCAACCAGCGAAGGTGTCCTATGAGCCGAGGCAACGGTTACGGAATAGGGAACCTTTAGCTCCTCGAGTATCTTGACCGCCTTCTTCGCTACGGGAAGATCACTCTTGGATCCCATCAGAATATGAACCTTGCAGTCGCCGATTTTCACCAGATATTTCTTTTCGGTCGAGTTCTCATTGGAGGACATGTGAGCGGAAATGAAGAGGTAATAATAATTTGTTTCTCCGAACACCACCGATTGCCCGTTCAATGAAAACGTTGATATAGACACCTTACCTCTCTTAAAAGCGAAATAAGCCCTCGGGGTCTTTTCCCGAAGGAGGTGTGTGATATGCTCAGGCCGGACATGTACAACAGACGGGTAGAGGACATAATGTCAAAAGTGGAGTTGACGGTGGAGCCCCTGGACCCTCTTTCTGAGGCTCTCGGAAAGATGAAGAAACATCAGGTAAGGGAGCTCCCGGTCGTCGAGAGGGGCAAGTTGAAGGGGCTGCTGACTTTCAGAACTCTGGCCAGGAGAAGGAAAATGGCCATATCGGCCCATGTGAAGAGCTTCATGATATCCCCTCCGAAGATCAAACCGACGGATAAGGTCTTCAAGGTTGCAGAGAGGCTTGTCACGAGGGATTTTTCATCCCTTCCCGTTACTCACAAGACCGATGTTATGGGAATGATATCGAGAAAGGATATAATCACCATCCTCAAGGAGGATGAGGCCCTGAGGAATACCTCTCTTGAATCGGTTATGAATTTCGCTCCCACCACGGTTCACAAGGATGTCGGCGTAAAGAAAGCACTTAACCTCATAGACCTGGAAGGAGCAACGACCGCGGCTGTACTCGACGATGAGGATCGTTTCATGGGATGTGTAACCACCAAGGACCTGGTATCATTCCTTGAAACACCCCCCCACAGGGCTCACAAGGGTGATTTCCATGGCGAAAAAGTACAGCGTGACAGGAAGATCGAATCCCTCGCGGTGATGCCGGCCACATTGAAAAGAACCGACCCTGTACACAAGGCGGTGGAGATGATATTGACCGATACAAATTCGTCGATCTACGTGCTGGACGGTGATAAACTTGCAGGAAGCGTGGACGAGGTGGACCTGCTGGAGATGTTCCTCAAAGGTCCTTCAAGAGGAGGTCCCCTGATCCAAATCGCTGGGGTGGAGGACATCAAGCTGATGGATGCTTCGGAACTCAATGCCATCATCTCCAAGTTCGCACAGAAGATGGAGAGGTTCACATCCATCAATTCTGTTACGGTGCGAATCAGACACCACCATCACGACAGCGATGAGGACAAGTACACCGTGAACGTGAAGATGGTAACCTCGAACGAGGTAATCGCCAGGGAAGCATATGACTGGGATCTCCTGGTGGCAATAGGAAACGCCTTTGTTCATATAGAACAGCAGCTGAAAAAGGAAAAGGAGCTGCAGATGGACAGGAGAAGGAAGCGGATCTAGATCTTCCAGTACTGTGATTGGACTTCCTTGATCTGCCTTATCCTTACATTATCGGGCATTGTCTCCCTGGTTTCGGTATATCTCGTTCTGAACTGAAAGAGTTCATCCAGGTATTTTGCCATTGTCCCGATGAAGATCTCTGCCAGAGCTCTGGGATGATACCCTCCCTCGAGCTCATAGGCGATCCTTCCACCGGTCACCTTGTCACCCAGGTCCTTTATGAATGACATCATTTCGAGATACCCGGGAGTTGAAAGAGTAAATGATGTCAGCGGATCCATTATATGTGAATCACCGCCGATGGATACCAGTATGAGGTCGGGGGAGAACTGCTCCGTTACGGGGACGACTATCTCCTTCATGCATTCGATCAATGAGGGATCACCAGAACCCCCCATCAGGGGGATGTTGACATTTTTACCCTCACCAGCTCCCCTGCCTACATCATTCTGATGCCCGGTTCCCGGAAAAATTCCCCATTGATGGGTGGAGATATACAGTATATCGGGGTCTCTGGCGAATATGTCATTTGTCCCGTTGCCGTGATGGGCGTCCACATCGAGAATGGCAACCTTCGATATATCCTCCATCTCCAGTGCCATCTTTGCGGCAAGTGCAACGTTGTTGAAGTAACAGAATCCCATGTTGTAGTTGAATCCCGCGTGATGTCCCGGGGGCCTGGGAATGGAGAAAGCGGCTTCCCTTTCCCTCACGGCGTGCCTCATGGCAGACACCACTCCTCCCGCTGCCCTCAGTGCCATGTCGTAGGTTCTGTCGTGATGATAGGTGTCAGGATCCATGTAGCCTACACCGAAATCCCTGATCTTTTCTACATGGTCGTCATCATGGATCTTCAGAAGATCTGCCGGTTTCACGGGATCTGGGCTGATAATATCAGCCGGAAACTCAAGTTCCGTTATCATATCCATTATGGCCTTGACCCTGTCCGGTGATTCGGGGTGTCCAGGTGTCTGGGTTATTTGAGCATAATCCTCGTGATAGTAAAGAGGAATCCTGGCCGCAGACATTTTTATCGATCCCGGGAGAGAGGGATTCCTTATTAAAGATATTGGGAATGGTCCATCTCCCTATGCCCTGGGAACCCTTCTGATTCCTCTGTTCACATAATATACGAATGCCAGGAAACCGGAAATTCCCGCAAGCAGCATGGGTGCTTCGTATGGGATATCGGGAAGCAGTTCCACGATCGTCAATGCCAGCAGTGGTCCTAGAAGGCCGGACATGCTCATGGAGGAATTCAGCAAACCAACAGAAGAAGCCCTTTCCCTGTTCTTCATCAACATGGACCTCAGCGAACCCACATACAGATTGGCCCATGAAAGACCCAGAACAATCTGGGTTATCAGGAATAACGGGAAGCTTCCCACAATTATGAAGGAAAATGCTGCTATGGATGAGAGAATCAGTCCAAGTCCAACCGCTTTTCTCGGACCTATCCTGTCTCCCAGCAGATACATTGCTATAAACTGGGTAAATGCGTTGGTGGCCTGGACCAATCCGATCTGAAAGAGGTTCAATCCGATCTCCTCTCTGAGGAAGAGCGGCCACAATACCCATATGGAATTTGCGGTGGCGTGCCTTAAAATGAACGGAAAAATGATCTCCCTGTTCTTTACTATCAATTTGAAGGGGATCAGAGGTGAGATTACCTTCACCTCCGGGATCGGGTCAAGGGTCAACGCCACAAAAAGTGATACCAGAACAAACCCGGATGCCATGAAAAACACGGTCGTTACTCCGAACATATCGGCAGCCGGTCCGGCGATTAGCAGAGCCGAACCCCATCCAAGTGAATTGAACGAAGAGAATTTTCCCATTCCAACATTGGCTTCGAAGGCATATGCCGCAAGGGCGGCGGGATACATACCGAAACCGATACCTGCAAGAAACCTGAACATCGTTAGAGAAGCGGTACCACTGCCGAATGCCTGTAAGCCCACTAAAAATGTGAGAGAGAACAATCCGATAAGCAGTATTTTCCTCTTTCCATGTTTGTCAGCCAGGCGGCCAAATAGATAGGATGCAAAAAACTGGGCCACGGCATACAGTGAAGCCATCAGGGCGATCTCGGTCCTTGAAAGACCTACCTCGTCACCCATTATGGATATGTAGGTGAACGATGTAAGAAAAGCGCCTCCTGCCAGTACCTGTATTAAAGCTATCCTCTTTAACACGTGGCGGGTATCTCGAACCCGTTTATAGTCTTACCGACTTAGAATCAGCTCAATTATGGAGGGCCTTACCGGCTTTATCCAGGAAATTCGAGGCCATTTCATATGCCGACTGGTCCATGAGGATCTTGGCCTTGTCAATATATTCCCTGGCCTGTAGATAACCTTCCTGTCCGGCACTGTCTTTCAGCTCCTGATCGAGGGATGTCAATTTGGTGGAGAGATCGTTCACCTTCAGATGGGTCTTGGCATCCTTCATGATGGTGGACAATTTGTTGGCTATCTTCCTGGCCTTGATATATTCTTCCTTCCAGAAGGTTTCCTCCACCTGCTTGAGCAGGTATTCCTCGTAGGATACGTCCACATCATTGCTTCTGAGCTCGTCTATGGAACCTTTGAGTTCTATGATCAACTTGGGGATGTCTCCCTTGATGGATTCTTTTTCAAGTCTTTCCAGAATTTCCTTTGCCTTTCTGGAGGAATTTATGGCTTCAACGGGTTTATCCCCATTCATCATCTTCTTTGACTGATCTATTAGCTCCTCGATCTGCTTTTTAAAGAACCTTTCTTTTGGAGACTGGGGCTGATCGGGGAAGAGGGCTCTCATTGTTTTGGTAATATCTTCTATGGTATCTTCAACCTCCTCTTTCAGGCGGTCCTGGGGTGATAGAATAACGTCGGTTATCTCCCTGCATAGATCGATTACATGTTCGTACCTACCTTTGACAAGGGAGCTTTTCGCTTCCTTTATGATCCTCTTTGCCTTGGAGGTGTCCTTTCCTTTTGACTCCTCCTGTTTCATCTTCAACCAAACTCTTTGAAGGTTATCAAGGGCCTCCGAATATTTTTCGGCGGTCTCCTCGTCTGTACATTTCACTTCATTCTCCTCTAGTGAGCACTCCGGTTCCTGTTTCGGGGATTGTGATGAGGTGGTGACGATCTCGTAAGCTTCCTTCAGATCTCCCCTGGAGAACCTTTCTCTGCCCTCCTTCATGGACCTCTCCATCTTCATTCTGGTTACGGCGTCTCCATCATCGATATGATTTTTGAGGACATTTTCCACAAGTTCGTTGAAGAGGGTGTCCCTGGCCTTGGTGATCAATCCGATTGCCAGCTTCCTGTTTCCGTAACCCTGGGCTTCCCTGGAGAGGTTGATGAAGTTCATGGCCCTGGTTATGGACAGATCCCTTTTCTTGGCCTCTTCAACTTGCCAGAGTGCCTCGTCCAGCAGTGTTTTCAGTTCCTGATCTTCCAGAGCCGCCATGAACCAGTCTCCTTCGGGAGTCCGCCTTGTCATCGAACAGATGTATTTATTATCGTTTCCCCGTTTTTCTGGACAGGGGAAAATCTGAATCGCTGAAGGATGATTGTCCCTCTTCTCGTATTGTGAAAACCACTGCCGGATATAATTGTTTTTTCCAACCATTATCTCCTCCTGACAGGATGTCTCGAGAAACCTTTTATACCCTCTCCCAATCTATACTTTCAGGAACCCGACATGGTATACAGATTCAAGGTCCCGCTGGACAGGGTGGGAGTTCTGATAGGAAAGCACGGTGAGACCCTCAAACAACTCAAGGAGGAGGGAAAGACCGATATCGATGTGGACTCGGAAACCGGTGAGGTTACATTGATGGATGATCTTTCCGATGACCCCTACCTCTCATTCAGGATGAGGGATGTCCTCAGGGCCATAGGCAGGGGTTTTTCCCCGGAAAATGCCCTTAAACTCCTGGATGATGATTACTATTACGAGGAGTTCGATATCAGGGATTTTTCCGGTAAATCCAGGAAGAGGATAATGCAGGTCAGGTCCAGATTGATAGGTTCTGGAGGAAAGACTAGAAGGCTCATCGAGGATCTAACCGACTGTCAACTTTCCATCAAGGGCAACACAGCGGCGATAATCGGCGACATCGAAGGTATGAAGGTAGCATCGAAGGCCGTGATGATGATTTTGAACGGTTCGGAGCATTCATCCGTTTATTCCTTCATGGAAAGAAAAAGAAAGGACCTAAAGATCGCCAGATGGGGCTTTTGATCTTCTTATCCTGTTGGCGGCGTTGTGTGCCGACCTGATAGGTTCCGGGAGACGTCCTTTTTTTGAGTCTATTAAAACCTTGATGATCCCGTCGAGGGTGGTCCGATTTCCTCTCGAAATATAGATGGGTGATCCTTCTTTTCGCCTCGAGGCATAGCCTATCAGTTCGGCGGATTCTCTCACATCAGCGATTTCCTCCCCCTTCGAGAATCCCCTCCATTCTCCTATTCGGCCGGTTTGCAGCTTCTTGGCAACTCCGCAGGTCATCATCCCAGATACGGCCCCTATATGTCGTGCAATACCCATTCTCCCTGGATGAAGATAACCGTTACCGTCTATTACAAGCAAGGTATTGTCATCGATCATCCCGTTTTTAACGGCTTTGCCGATCGCGGGAAGTATCAGGGGAGCCTCTCTGAAAAAAAGGAATCCGCTTACGTAGGGAATGCCTGGCTCCCCCTTGTAATATGTCTCTCCCACCGGTCTCCCATCACTTCCAAATGAAGATACTGCACAAACGTGAACACCTTTCCCGGAGGAGATATCCACTCCCGCCATCCTGTGGAATGACTCGGTTCCTTCATTTATCAGATCGGAATTTCTCACCTGAAGTTTTCTCAATGAAATGAAAGGGGCCGCATCCATTTTCAGATCCTTGATCATGTACTTCTGAGGTACAAGATATCGACCTCCTTTTTCTTCAAGTTCCATCTCCGATTGAAGGAGAGCAACGGATGATTCGGGCACTTCTCCATCGGAATATACCAGTCTGTGACATCCGGGATTCCCCTCTGCTGCCCAGGCGCCGACGGCTCTGGAAGCCTTTATCGAGCCCAGGGCTGAGGCAACCGTCCCGAAGGTTGAGACTTTTCCGTAAGGTATTGTCGATACCACCCATGAGACCCAGCCTTTGAAATCAAGAAGAGGGAAAATAAACCTTGACAGATTGCTCAACATCTCTTCTTGGGTTGACGGGGCCTCCTCGGCATTATGACGGAGAAGGATCATCTCTTTTGATGGTGTCAAATCCATATTTTCCCCTGCAAAATGTATTGTCAGCTAAATAAATTGATGACGGGAGAAGGGAAAAATAGTAACCCGTCTCCCGACAAAGTTTAATATTGCAACCCGTTATCGAACACATCCCCATCATCAGGGGAATCATTTCGAGGTGTGAAAATGGCTGTTAAGATTGACAAGGATACTTGCATCGGGTGCGGAGCATGTGTGGGGACCTGTCCGGTCCAGGCACTTTCAATGGTTGACGGCAAGGCAGAAGTGGACGAGGCAACCTGCGTCGATTGCGGGGCCTGCGTCGGAGTCTGTCCGGTCCAGGCACTCTCACTTTGATTGCCGCATCTGAAAAACAAGGGGGACTACTGTCCTCCTTGAGTTGTTTTTTCCCGAATTCATCATTTTTCCGATCTCTCAGATTTTCATGTTGTAGAAAGCCCGATAGGCTTTGAAAGTGGCCCAGACATCCGCTTTTGAGGATATCTCCATCGGTGAGTGCATCGACAAGAGCGCCGGTCCCGCATCAACCACGTCCATGTTGTGTTCCGCAAGGAACTTGGCGATGGTTCCTCCGCCTCCTTCATCCACCTTTCCCATTTCACCAGTTTGCCAGGGAACCTTTGCCGAGTTCAATGTCTTCCTTATCAATCCCATGAACTCGGCGGATGCATCATTGGATGAATATTTCCCTCCCGATCCCGTATATTTCGTCACACAGATTCCTATTCCCATCCTGGCGGCGTTCTGAAGCTCGTGGACCTGTTTGAAGGAAGGATTGACTGCCCCGTTCACATCGGACGAGATTGCCTTTGTATTGGATAGGGCCTGTCTGAGCTTCCTGTCCGGGTAGTCGGGATCCTCAAGTTCCAGTGTGGAGGAGAACACTTCCTCCAGGAATCTGGATTTTATTGATGTGGGTCCGTCCGAACCTATCTCCTCCTTGTCGATTACTAGCGCCATGGCAGTTCTTTTGGGATTCCTGATTTCGAGAAGGGCCTTTACAGAAGTGAAAGCGCATATTCTGTCATCCTGACCATAAGCTCCTATCATCGATCTGTCGAAACCAACCTCCCTGGCAGGTCCGGCCGGAACCACCTCCAACTCGGCCGAGACGAAATCTTCTTCCACCATGCCGTATTCTTTATGCAGGTATTCAAGGACCCAGAGTTTGACCTTCTTCTTGGATTTCTTGTCGGAGTGTGAAAGCGAGGCAAGTAAAACGTTCAGCTCCTCTCCCGTTATACCTTCCATCAGTTTTCTCTCGGCCTGTTTCTTTCTGTACAAATGTGGTAAAAGATCGCATATTGTGAAGACAGGATCTCCGGCGGATTCCCCGATGTGAATATCCACCTCCTTTCCGGAATCCAGTATGACCTTTCCGTGAATTGCAAGGGGAATGTTGACCCATTGATACTTCTTGATACCCCCGTAATAATGGGTTTTGAGCAGTGCCAGCTTGGTATCTACATCCTCGTACAGGGGATTCTGTTTGAGGTCGAGACGGGGAGCATCCGA
Source organism: uncultured Thermoplasmatales archaeon (assembly GCA_964445525.1). Lineage (GTDB taxonomy): Archaea > Thermoplasmatota > Penumbrarchaeia > Penumbrarchaeales > Penumbrarchaeaceae > Penumbrarchaeum. The sequence continues at coordinate 29,935 of CAYULA010000021.1, forward strand.
ATGGGAAGCCACGAGGTTGACTCCATTGGTTATATCCTCTTTCCCCAGTATGAACGCAGCAACGTTCTTTCCCCTGTTGATCATGTAAGCTCTTGTTCCCGGTGCTGCTTTTTTAATGTCCTCCATTCTTTTGAAACCTTCTTTATCGAGCATTTCAACGATGATATCAGTTGACATCCTTTCCGTCTTTGCTTTGGTAATAAATTCCATGTAATGTCCCGATATGTCCTCTATCTCCGATTGCTGCTGTTTTGTGGCCGTCTCCCAGATCATCTTTCTTTCCATGGAAAGCCTGGATTCTCCGGCGCCGGACTCCTTCTTGGCTGTCATGAACAATGCTCCTCTTCCCGGGGGAATTGACCGATGTGGCATATGGACTTTCCCCCCGAAGATTCTAATAACCTGCAGGGAAGTCTCCCTTCATGGTCGGAAATGAGGTTGAGGTAAAGGTCTGGTTATCGGACAGTCAACTACCGGATATGCAGGAAGAAGCCGCAAGAGAGATGGCCGAGATCCTGGAAACCTCCGGTTGGGGAGAGGACTCGAGGCTGATGATGAGCGATACCTACCTTTCCCACCCTTGCAGGGATTTCTTCGAAAGCGACGAATCCCTCAGAATAAGGACGGTAAAGGATCTGGAGGACGGAAGGGTGCAGACCTACATTACCTACAAAGGGCCGAAGGTATCCAGCAGGTCCAAGGCGAGGTACGAAAATGAGATCAAACTCATCAAGGGAGAGGCAATGAGAGATATACTCGACAGATTGGGATTCAGGAAATTCATCAAGATCGAAAAGGAGAGGAGGACATATGCCCTGGGAGATATGGAGGCATGCATCGATCTCGTGCCGGACCTTGGATGTTTTCTGGAGGTAGAGATAATGGAGGAAAACATCCAAAGGGGAGAATCCAGGATCTTGAAGTTCCTTGAAGATTGGGAGCTTGAAAGAAAAGAGAGACGATCTTACCTGGAACTGATATGTCAGAAATAGGTTTAAATGTGAGTGTCCATGCACTCCGGCGGTGATCCCTTGTCCGAGGAAATGGAACGCATCAAGGACGAATTGAGCCTCAACGAGAAGAGACTTCTTTTGGCATTGAAGGACGAGAAATCCCTGAAACCGGATAAGGCAGTCAGGAAGGGAGGTTTTTCCCAGGAGGTCGAGGTGATGAGTGCCGCCTCCTGGTTAAGGTCCAAGGGACTCATGGAAATCCAGGAGGAATCCTTCCACAAGGTCGGACTGGGAAGAAAGACCTATGCGACACAGGGCCTCCCCGAAAGAAAGGTTCTGGATTATCTCAACAAGAACGACGGGGTCGCAAGTCTCTCCGAGCTGGAGGAGAAGGGACGTCTCAACAAGCAGGAAATAGGTATCTCCATTGGATGGCTCAACAGGAAGAAATGGGCCAGGATAAAGAAGGAGGATGGCGAAACCTATCTGACCATGACAGAACTGGGTAAGAAAGCCGTTGGGAAAAAAGGAAAGGACGAGCAGATCATTGATATACTCTCCCGCAAGGAGATGGACAAGGATGATATTCCCGGTGATGTTTACAAGGATCTCAAGGGAAGGAAGGATGTGATAACCGAGAGGGAGGAGGTTGTGAGGCGACTCAAGCTGACAGATCTGGGAAAAAGAGTTGCCGAATCAGGGATCGAGCTCAAGAGGGAGGTTTCACAGCTCACAAGCGAACTACTTAGAACCGGCAAGTGGCAGGATGTGGATTTCAGACGTTACGATGTCAACACCCTCGCAACCACCCCTTCGGGCGGAAGGATACATCCGGTAACCAATATCATCGAAAGGATAAGAAGGATCTTCCTTGAGATGGGATTTTCCGAGATCACGGGTAATTATGCCGAACTGGAACTCTGGAACATGGATGCTCTCTTCATTCCCCAGGACCATCCGGCAAGGGAGGAGCATGATACGTTCTACGTGGAAACCGTCGGCAGGATCGATCCACTCCAATTCAACGAGAGAAAGGAAATGGATCCTTATGAGGTCTTCTCCAGGGTCCATGAGACCGGAGGGGATACCGGTTCCAGAGGCTGGGGTTATGAATGGTCCAGGGAAAAGGCGGATAAAGCAATACTCAGGACCCACACCACGGTGAGCACGATAAGATACTGTTACGATCATCCCGAACCTCCCATCAAGGTGTTCTCCATCGAGAAGGTATTCAGGAACGAATCCATTGATTCCACCCATCTGCCCGAGTTCCACCAGATCGAGGGTATAATGGTAGAGGAGGACGCATCCATGGATATGCTGGTGGGCCTTCTCAAGGAGTTTTACAGAAAGATGGGATTCACCGATATCAGGGTGAGGCCAGGATATTTTCCTTATACGGAACCCTCTCTCGAGGTTGATGTATTCTTCAACGGAAAGTGGATGGAACTCGGAGGTGCGGGAATCTTCAGGCCCGAGGTTACCGAGCCCGCGGGTATCAAGCTTCCGGTCCTTGCATGGGGCCTCGGACTGGAGAGGCTGGCTATGATGGTCCTGGACAGGAAGGATATCAGGGACCTGTACATTTCGGATGTGGATTGGCTGAGATCCGTTCCCCATGTATGAAACATTTTCATGGGATCAAATCCTCGTACGGGAAACTTAAATGAACATTGAAAAATCCTATCAATTCTATTTATATTCATAACCCCATCATCGTAGACGAACCGGTGTTCCATATGAAGGGACAGATTATAGTCGCATTCTTTTTGATACTTCTACAGGCAAACCTGTTTATGGATAATCCTAGCCAGGTTAATGGATTTCCAAGACCTCTTGAAGAGGTCCCTGAAGTGAAGTGGGTCCATGTGGATCACGGAAATTGGACCAGCTTTGTCAACAAGAGCAGTGATTTCATCCTTGAACAGGATCAAGATTCGGGCATACTGGAGTTGAAATCGAATCGATTCGATCCATATTTCACTCATAATGCAACAATAAGGGCAGCTATCGATGCCTCACCACAGTGGCTCAACGATTCCCTTTCCTGGAAGTTTCTGGATATCTCAGACGGAGTTACCTGGAGGTATACCTCTCTCTTGACCGATCCTTCCCTGGATTCCAGATTCCTTGATGAGATAGCATATTTCGTTGCCTATTCCAGTCCTGACGACCTGAATTCACATTTTACCCTGCCTGACCTGATACTCGAAAATGTGGAGATGATGTACGATGTGGAAAGCGAGGTTGATTATGCTGCCATTACCGACACAATCGCATCCGACGGCAGACATTCGACCGTAGTATACTCAACACCTGCCGGAAACATCACACTTCCCGAGGAGATATACTACAGGTATCTGATGATGCCCGTCAACGAGATGGAACAGGCGGCTTACATCAATCTAACCACATTCAGGAAGGTAAACAGCTCATCGGACGGTGTTTTCTGGAGAAGCTTCCTCTACACTGCCAACGATACCGGATACCCGGTTCTGAGGGACCTCCTCCTGAACGAGACAACATTATGGAACGGTACCCGCAATCAGGTTACAAACAACGGAGCGGTGGGTGCGGTCACCAGCTGGCAGACCCGGGTCATGGAATTCAGGTACGAGGATGGTATGAGAAGGGATCATCAACCCGTGTCCCTCTACAAACAGCATTTCGGTCTATGCGGAGAGAATGCCGAAGTGCTTGCCGCTGCTGCAAAGACAGCACTTATTCCTACCCTGGTGACCATCAACTTCGACATGATGCATGCCTGGAATGAATTCTTCGAGAGAGGCTGGCATCAGTGGGAGGGATACAGCGGAAGGATAGATGATCCCTCCGCCGAGGGTTCTCCGGGGTCGGTGACCGTTGCAACGAACATGGATCCGGATAGATCCTTCTTCACCAACACGGACCTCTATACCACAACAACCAACCTCTCTGTCAATGTCAGGGATCGAAACGGTTTCCCCGTGGAGGGTGCCATGGTGAAGATAGTATCTCAGCCAACAACGAACCATTACGGCATAATCCCCCTGCTCGGCAATGCCACCGATATCAACGGGGAGGCCGGATTCCTTGTGGGATCCAATTTTCCCTATTATGTCCAGATCCTCTCACCCATTGGAGGATGGCTGAATGAAACCTCCTATCTTCCTCTTGCATTTCCGAACACGATCCCCGGTTCCACACATTATTTCAATGCGACACTGGACGCGTCAATGCCTCTGAAAGCTAACCTTACCAGATTAAAAAAAGATACGGAATACGGTTTCAATTTCACGGTCAGTGCAAGTGAAGTTGTCCAGAGGGTCAGTTTTCACAGGGATCCCTGGGGTTATTTCACATCCATTGAAAAGTCCTATCCGGACAGAAACAGACTCGAGGTTTACTTCCTTGACAATGATAATCTCGGCAAATATTCAACCGGGAAGGAGTTCTTTCCCGCGGCGGTTTTGAATCTCTCCAAAGGAGCAACAGAAGGGGTCATACTTCCCGATGACAGGGTCTGGAACATCCTGATTTCCGGAATGAGCCATCCCCTTGCAAGGAGTTTTTTCAATATTAATATCAATGTTAACAGATCCGTTGTTACTCCCGAGGTCGTGATCATGGAGCCTTCCCAAGGGAACTATCTCGTGGATGAGATCATTGATTTCAAAGGGGCCCTGGTACCTGCACTTCCTTCATATGGCGAACTATATTACGTATGGAGATTCAAGGATGGAAATGGTTATCTCTCCACAGAGACGGAATTCAGCACATCCATTCCCTTTGGAAATCATACCATCGAGTTCACGGTTTTCAACGGATCCGGATTGATAGGGATAGATACGGTGGAAATCAGGATTGAATATCCCAACCGGCCGCCTTTTGCTTCAATAGAGGGGCTCGAAGAAGGGGTGGTTCTCAAATTCGGAACCCGTGTTGTTTTGACCGGGAATCGCAGCCGGGACCCCGATAATGACACACTTGATTTTCTCTGGCGAGACGAAGTCAAAAGGACGATACTCTCAGAATCCATCATTCTTGACAGGAATTTCCAGGCTGGAAAACACCACATTTCATTGACCGTCACCGATCCAGAGGGTTTGAAAGACATCTCGCACATCAATTTCACGATCGAGGATCCGAACATTTCCCCGGTCCCCTTCATAAGCAGTCCCGAAAACCGACAGGTATTCCAGGAAGGGGAATATGTGGAGATTTCTGCCGAAGGATCCTATGATCTCGACGGCGATGAGATATCCTTCCGATGGTTGGACAGCCAGGACGGCAATGTTTCGAAGAGGAAAGTGGATTCGATTAAATTCTCAACAGGGGATCATGTTCTCACCCTTTTTGTTTCGGACGGCAGGGAGACAGGCTCATTATCGGTCAATTTCCGGATAATGGCGAGCAAGCCCGTAGAGGATCTTGAACCAATTGCCAATATTCGATCTCCTTACAGCGGCCAGAGGTTCAACGCAACCGAGAACATCCTTCTTTCATCGGAGGGCAGTATCGATCCCGAAGGAAATCCCTTGACCTTCAGGTGGGAGATAGACGGCAGTTTTGTCTCCTCGGAAGCAAACCACACATTGGCACTTCAAGGGGGAATCTACGAGATAATTCTCTATGTAGGAGACGGCAATAATACTGCCAGCATGCGAACAACTATCATTGTAATCGACAGGCATCCCAGGTTATCGATAAGGATCAACGGAACTGAGATGAATGATTCCAATGAGGCGGTATTCTTCGAGGGAGGGAACATCACTTTTGATGCCACAGGTTCATATGATCCGGAGGGTTTCGAACTGGATTACCAATGGAAGCTCGATGAAATAATCATTTACGAGGGTGGATCATTCGCAAGGTCCTTTGATGCCGGAATCTACCACCTCAGATTGGAGTTGGCGGATATCAACAACGGAACCGCATCAAAGGCCATACTCCTGAGGGTACTCACAACCGGATCAAAAGATCCCGGTTCGGGGAACGGAACATCAGATGGAGGATCGAAAGGGGTTTCGATAATATTCTATATCATTCCATTTTTTATAATATTAATTTCAATTGCCGTAATTGTGTACGTAGCCGTCAGATCAAGACAGATCAGGAAGGAGGAGCCCGAAGAATGGGATTAATCGATTCTGGCGTGAAAAACCTCCATCATATGGTGGGGGCCGTACTTCTTCTTGGCCTTTCTTAAGCCCTTGACTCCCATATCCGCTTCCCTGTTTATGAAATCATATCTGTCTCTCAGTATCAGTGCGGCTTCGTTGTTTATTGCCTGATACAGGCCCTGGATGTCGAAATTCGCCTTCTCGTAATGAATAACAACGGTATCATCGGACATCCTCTCATGGATGGATAAAGCTTCCAGTTGGTCTCCCACCCTGATGGTTATCCCTGCCAATCCCAGATCATCCATGTGTTCGAGAGCGTACATATTCGCCTGTCGCTCCGAGAGTAGGAAGGGATCCTCATCACACCCCTTTTTCACGCACCATCTTCGTAGAAATTGAATCACTTCCTCGATATTGCCCTGATCAATGGGTTCCACCTGATAGGAGTTCTCCCGCCTGAATTTGTTCAGATAGTTCCTGACCTTCAAATATCTCTTCCCGGGAAGATCGGCAAGATCATCGGATCTGTAGACATATTCAAAATAATCCCTGTGGGAAAGATATTCAAGGTCGGGGAATTTTTCCCTCATCCATTCATGGGTTCTCTGGCCTATCATGGATACCATCGGCTCCAGACCGTTCCTGCCGGCCATGTGGATCACTTTGGAAAAGGTACTCTCGGAGAATTCACCCACCGGAGGGCGGATCCTCTTCCTGTTTTCCAGTTCGGTCATTATGACCAGACTGTCATCGATCCAGGAATAATAATAATCCATATAGTGTGACCATGCCATCATTGTGGAATGCATGTAATCCGAGTGTTCAACCGGAAATCTGAGGTAATGATTCTTAAACTCATCCGCGTCCTCCAGTTCCACCTTCTTGAAGCTGTCCAGATTCAATTTCTCTCCCCCTGGTCTTCCAAGAGCATGGGAGTTCCGTTGAATTCTTTGAAACCCAGCGGTTCATAGAATTTATTGGTATCCCTTTCGGCGATCAGACAGATCCAGACCAGACCCGATCCTCTTGCATGATCAATAAGCTCTCTGACTATGCCCCTGCCAATTCCCTTTCCCCTGAGGTCCGGAAACACCACAACATCCTGGATATATGCATCCGATACCCCGTCCGATATGGACCTGCCCATTCCAACCGCCTTTTTTTCGTCATTGTCGAAAGCAATGACGAAATCGAAGGAACCCTTGATAAGTGGAGGTATACCGGATGGATCATATTCATCCTTCCACCATGATCCCGCCTTGTAAAGGTCAATGATCTCTTCAGTATCCCATTCCTTGACATGCCTGTAATCAATTGTGATAATGGTCACCCCTTGAGGCGAGATCCTTTGTTAACGACTAAGATTGGATGTTTGTAAGGTTATCGGTGGATATATCAGTGCAGCGAAAAGGTTTTTTGGTCCGCGGGCAATGATATGTTATGGGAAGAACCGATTTGACATTTGCGGCCCTTGCTGTCATGGCAATCGTCATTACCATTCATCCCGGCATGGATATGACCGATGCTTTCGAAACCGACAGCTCCACGAGAGCTCCTGGTGAACAGCTTTACCCGGAACCCAATGTCACTCTTGAGTTCGACCGTGAAAGATATGAGGCGGATCCACATCCTGTTTACGGCGGTGATACCCAGATCACGGGAAAGATCCTCTGTGACATGCCCGAAATTGTACCTTCAAATGTATTCTGCAAGGTAAAACTCAAGGCTTTTTCAACTGTTGCTCAGAATTCCGAAATAGTGGAGAGGCAGTTCCACAAGAACGATCAAGAAATGGATTTTCGAATGTATGTGGAGGTTCTGAACGATCTAAAGGGAGACACCGGGATAGATGTCGATATCGAACTGACTTGGGAATATACGAGCACTAGCCAGGCAAGCGAAGCTCCACAATTCTATCCTACCGAGATCTATATTCCCCCTTACGGGTACATCAATATCAGTCAGGCAATGAATTATGGAACGATAGAACTGAAGGTCGGGGAATGGAAAACGGTTCTTTTGAGGGTGAACAACAATGCGAATATGAACGCCGTTGTATCCATATCGGTAACAAAATCTCCTCCCGATATGGAAATCGAATTCGAAACCGATTCGGTGGAACTGAATTCATATCAATCCAGGGATGTGAGGATGAGGATAAGACAGAGGTCGGGAGACGGTATCGAAGGATCAATTTTTCTCAAAATCTCATCGGATTGTCCGATAGACTCTCCCGAAGAAGAATTCACATTTCCTGTCAGGTCAAGTTCTTCCGATGATGATCTCAATCTAGGAAAGACGGAGATAATGGCCGTTGCCTTCTTCGGAATATTTCTGGTGTTGATGATCAGTTTCGCGCTCATTTTGAGGTCAAGAAGAAAGAAGGAATGAGTTGTGTTTCCGTCACAACGGGCAGAAGGCATAGTTATTTATATATCCTTGTTACGGTTATAGAGGTTGTACAGTGGGATGGGACCACTTTTGATCTTGTCGAAGAAATTCGAATTCGAAAGTCACAAGTCCCTGTGAGGTGACCGGATGCATCTGAAGGAGATAAGGATGGAGAATTTCAAGACCTTCAGAAAGAAGGTTACCATCCCGATCTACAACGGGTTTACCGGCATAACAGGTCCCAACGGTTCAGGGAAATCCAATGTCGCCGATGCCATATTATTCGTTCTGGGACCTCGCTCCTCGAAAATGGTGAGGGCAAAGAGACTGTCAGATCTGATCTTTCACGGAAATGATAAATGGAAGCCTGCAAAAGATTGCAAGGTTACACTGGTTTTCGACAATAAGGACAGGACCATCCCCGTGGACTCTGACGAGGTTGCATTAAAGAGAATAATCAGGAAATCCTCATCCGATCCTGATTCCACCCTGAGCTATTTTTACGTGAACGGCAGGTCTTCCTCTCAATCGGAATTCGAGAATATTCTGACTCATGCACATCTATCGGCGGAAGGATACAACATAGTGCTCCAGGGGCACATTGCCGAATTTGTTAACAAAACACCCGTCAAGATAAGGGAAGAGATAGACGATATCGCCGGGATCAAGAAGTACGATGAGGAGATAAGGGTTGCCCTGAAGAAGAAGGAGATCACGGAATCCAATATGGAAAAGATCGGCTGGCATATGGATTTCATAAAGGGCAGATTGAGGGAGCTTCGAAAGGAAAAGGAGGAAGCCGAAAAATACAGAAAAGCCCAGGAGAGGATAAATGAGAGCAAGGCTCTTTTTTACACTGTTCAAAAGGAAGCCGTGGAAGGAGAACTCGAAAGCTACAATACGGCTATCGGGAATGCCGAGAAAAGAAAGATCGAGTTGAGATCGGAGATGGACAGGCTGGAATCAGAGAGGATAAAGGCCGAAAGGGAGACCAAGGACGTAGAGCAGAAGATTGCCGACATCACCGGGGAGGAGGGAAGGAGGTTAAAGGAGAAACTGGACGAGGCCCGACTCGAGATGATGAGGGCAAAGGATGTTGTTGAGACTGCAGAGGATACAATCATAGAGCTGGAAAGGGAGAGAAGCATTCGCCAGGGTGAGATCAAGGACATCAACAGGAAATTGAAGGCTCTTGAAAAGGAAGTTGAAGAGATTGAAAAAACAATCAAGGAAAAACAGGGCAGCATATCCGAAAAGAAAAATGAGATGAAGGAACTTGAATCGGAACTGGAAAGATCGGATATGGACCTGCTGGATATGAGAAGGGAACTGGGTAAAGTATCCAAGAGTCTCGAGTCCGTGAGGGAGGAGAGGTCGGAGAGCATTCTCGAAAGGGACAGGGCAAAAACATTGCTGGAGGCAAAAAACACAACCATGGCGGACCTTCAGCAGATGATTTCAACACTGGAATACGAGATAAAGGACCTGGGTGACCAGCTCAAGGAAATGGAAAAGATCGCATCCCAGGATAGGGTCAAGGTCCTTCAGAAAGACTTTATGGAGGCCAGGAACGAGGAGAGACACCTGGGAAAGAGGATGAGGGAGCTGGAGTCGGAGATAACTTCCCTCAACCGCCTCTATACTCAGATGAAGGTGGAGATGGAGGCCTCCGAGAAGCTGTCAAAAGGAGTGAATATGGCCGTGGAGGACATACTTACAGCCAGGGACAAGGGAGAAATACGAGGTATTATCGGAACCATCGGAGAACTCGGCGATGTTCCTGAAAGATACTCAAGGGCCCTGGAGGTCGCTGCCGGAGGTAGGATATCTTCAATCGTGGTCGAAGATGATGAGGTTGCCTCCCGGTGCATAGAGAGGCTGAAGAGAAAGAAACTGGGGAGGGCAACCTTCCTTCCTCTTAACAAGTTATCCTCAAGAAGGCCCGGCGCAAAAGCATTGATGATCAAAGACGATCCCCACGTTATCGGCCTTGCCGTGGACCAAATCAGCTTTGAAGAGCAGTACAGGGCCGCATTTCTCTGGACCTTCGGTGATACGGTTGTTGTGGACAATCTCGATTCAATGAGGAGATTGATGGGAGGAGTGAGGCTCGTCACTCTGGACGGTGAGATTGCCGGATCCCGGGGAGACATAACAGGGGGATCGATGAACAGAAAGAAGGTGAAGGGTGACGCATTCGGTAGACGGTCCTCAACTGAAATAGAATCCGTTTCAGCCAGGTTGAAAGAAAAGATGCAGGAATCTGAATCACTCACCGGCGCACTGAACGAGGTAAGGGAGAAGGTCAACGATCTCGAAAAGGAGATAAGGAAGATCACAGGGGACCAGATGGATATCGAATCCAGACGCAAGAGGACCCGGGATGTACTGGAACAATCACAAAATCAGCTGAAAGAGAAGGAAAATTCCCTCCGGGAACTGGAAAAGGAGTTAAAGAAACTAGAAAACAGGGTCCTGGAAGAGGAAGCCATCATAAGGGAGATGGACGCGAGGCTTGATGAGGTGACAACGGAGAGGGACACCTTACAGGAGAAACTTGACAAAGCCACACCCAAAGCGGTAAGGGACCGAATAAAAAATCTCAGGGATGATATTTCCCTCCTCGAAAAGGAGGTCAGGGACCTTGAGATGGCCTTCAACGATTCCAGAACACAGATCACCATTTTCGAGGACCGCAATAAGGAGATGGACAAAAGAATTGTGGAAATCAACTCGAATATGGAAAAAATGGAAAAGGAGAAAGGGGAGGCAATTGAAAAAGAGGAGAGGTTTTCCACCGAGGTCAAGGCCCTGGAGAAGGTTCTATCTTCCATCGATGCCAAGACCAAGGATCTCTATGACAAGCTTACCCAACTGGGCAGGGAGATCGAGAGAATATTGGGAAACAGGGACAAGGCAAGGTCAGATGCACAGACCCAGGATCAGATTATCATAACCCAGCGAACGAACATCAGGATGGCGGAGGAAAAGCTTGCAGATGTTCTCAGAGAGCTTCAGGCATTCCGGGATCTGAATCTTCCGGAAAAACCATGGCCTGGGGAAAGGGAGCTGCAGAGAACGGTCAGGGAGCTCGAATCCATTCTTGAAAATGTTGGTAATGTCAACCTGAAGGCTCTTGAAGAGTACGAGGAGATGGAGCGGAAAAAAGAGGAGGTCACATCAGAGGTGAAGGCCCTGGAGAAGGAAAAAAGAGAATTGGAGAAGCTCATTGGTGAGATCAACGACAAGAGAAAGACAGAGTTCCTTCATGTTTTCGAGGGTGTGGACAAAAATTTCAGGGAGATATACAAACATGTATCGGGAGGCGGAGAAGCCTACTTCGAACTGGAGAATCCCGAAGATCCTCTCTCCGGGGGATTGAACATTCATGTCAGACCCCCGGGTAAGAAGATGACAAGATTGGGAGCCCTTTCCGGAGGTGAGAAATCCCTTACCTCCATGGCCTTCATCTTCTCGGTGCAGGCCTGGGACCCCTCACCCTTCTATCTTCTGGATGAAGTTGATCAGAATCTGGATGCCATAAACGCTGAGATAATCGCAAGAATGGTTCGGGACAACGCTTCCTTTGCCCAGTTCGTAATGATATCCTTAAGGAAGATAAGTTTAAAAGAGGCGCATCACCTTTATGGAGTGACCCTCCAGAACGGGGAGTCCGTTATACTCGGAAGGGTTGACCTGAAGGAAGTAGAGAAGTATGAGAAGGGGACCGCTGCGGAGGTTGGAAGCATATCCCAGGAGAGTGAGGCAGCATGAGCCCTGAAACAACCTTCAGGCAGCTTCCTCTGGACATAGAAGAGGAGGTTTTCAGGCACCTCATGTTCCACAAATCCCTCATTGACGATTCCGATGAGGACATGTACACCAAACTGGACACCTATCTGGATGTGATGTCCCAGCTCAAGGAGGGTGTCCATGTCACAATAAAGGATTCCTACTCCCGGTCAATAGCAATGGTACTCGAGCTCGCCACCGAGGAATACCTGGATCCCTGGGATGTGGATCTGGTAAGGTTCTGCAGGATGTTTTTGAAAAAGCTCGAAGATGAGGACAGGTTGAACCTTGTTGTCATTGGGAAATTGATCCGAATGGCCTACACCGTTCACATGTTAAAGAGTGAAAACACATTGAAAAAAGCGGAATTGTCCCCGCAAGAGGAAGAAATGGAAGAGGAGATGTACTTTGAATGGATGGACAATGACGAGACTTTCGAGGTTACAAGAGGCATCATACAGAACAGATCCTCCCCTATTGCCGAATCGATAATTCACAAGGGTGATCGTCCTGTTACTCTGGTGGACCTGCTAAATGCATTGGAGGATGTCCAGGAGGAGGTAGAGGTCCTTCAGGAGGAGAGGAGGAAGAGGGCGACAAACAGAAAACGGCAGGAAGACATGAACCGTTCGAATATTGACAGCAAGGTCTTCAAAGAGAACACGGAAGAAGAGATCAAGTTAACCTGGCAGAGGATCAATAAATTCAACGGTCACCCGATTCCCCTGTCACAGATCGAGGAGAATTTCGAGCTGGATGCCAGCTCCACCTTCATTTCACTTCTTTTCCTTGCTCACAACAAGATGATAAAGGTCTGGCAGAGGTCCTTCCCCAAGGGAGAGATAATGATCAAGAACATTGGCAAAGACCGGGAAGGATTGAAGTTCGGTGATCTGGACCTCAATGAGGAGAGAGTAAAAGAAGGAGAAACAAGGCTGGATTCACCCGGTGAGCTTGTGGTCGAGAAGAAACCGATTCCCGGAAACTGGAATACTTAGGTTGGAGGGCCATGCAGGTGGAAAAGCAGGATTTTACCGAGGAGAAAGAAGAGGAAGGGGAATCGAAGGAAGAACTCCCTGCACATCTTCTGGTTGAAGCTGCTCTCTTCTCCGCCGGAAAACCAGTATCCCTGGAGGAGATCTCCCTCTCGACCCGGATTGATCCGGCACTGGTCAAGCTATACCTCAAGAAACTGATATCATCCTATTCAAGGAGGGATACCTCTCTTGAGGTGATTAAAGCCGGAAGGAAATATTCCCTCCGGATAAGGGAGAAGTATGTGGAGAGGATATCCGCACTTGCGGCGCCGGAAGTCAACCCGAAACTTCTAAAGACCGCGGCCCTGATAGCCTATCATCAGCCGATGAAACAGTCCGACCTTGTTGACATGTACGGATCGAAGATCTACGATCACGTCAAGGAGCTCTCTTCCCTCGGTTTGATACGGGCAAGAAGAGAGGGTTCGACCAAGATACTGACAACCACTCACAGATTCTCCGAGGTTTTCGGTATATCCTCAGTATCAAAGAAGAAGGTTAAAGGTCATGTCAAGGACAGGGTTCTGGATAGATTGTCAAGGATCACCCTGGACGGTTATGAATCGGATGAAAAAGAGATCATGGTGGATGAATCGGAAGAAGGTGGCGATTGAAAGAATCCGGCATTTTGCCGTATTCCTATCTCATGTTAGAAGACCGATTAGAGCTCCTCCTCCCATATAGACCCCGATCAAAAATAGAAATGATGCAAGTATGTAAAGAAGGACCTGACCTTTCAACCTCTTCACTATCATTGCACCTATTTGCGCTCCTATCAAAGCTCCGGCAGCCAGCGGTAAGGCAATGGCGGGATCGAAGGAGGCTCCGGAAATCACTATCACCCTGAAACCGGATAGTATCATTATCAAGAACATCGAGGTTGCAATGGCCCTTTTCACATCCATTTTCAGCAGACCCACCTGTAACGGCATCAGGATGGCGCCGCCACCGATACCAAAGGCAGATGAGGCCAGACCGGATAAAAAAGACAGAGGCATGGATATGTACGGTATGAGGACCCTTTCGGATTCTCCATCCTTATTTGATCCGCTTTTATCATCGGGATCTTTTTTTCTTGACCTTTTAAGGATGATATATGTGGTAACGGATATCAGAAGGATTGCGAATATAAGATCAAAGACGTGATCATCCATGGATTTCAGGAGAATGTATCCCAAATACAGAGCCGGCACCGCCGTCACGGCGAGCATACCGGCAACCATGAAGTCTACCATTTTCGACCTTATGTAGGAAAAAGAGGATGAGATTGAATTTGCCAGGATCATGGTAAGAGAGATGAGGACAGCCTCCTCCCTTCCAAGATTCCAAACAATCAGTAAGAAGGGGACACAGAGAAATCCCCCTCCCAAACCTGACATTGCACCAAGGCAAGCTATTATTATCCCTGCAAGAAACAGAATTGAGAGAGAGATCGGATCAATGGCCACGGATGTGAAAACGCGACATATGATTTATGGATTGGTATGGAAAAGTCCGGATCATCCAAGCTTTGAAAATTTTATTTTAAATCAAGAAACAGATTGGATGAAAAATCATGTCAAGGTTTGATTCTGTCATTTCCAAGTATGGGAATGGAGGGGCAATCTTTACTAACACCCTGGATGGATTTGATGTTGAACCTCTATATACCTGGAGGAATGATCCCATGGCTGAAGCGGCTGAAAATGATGATGATTGCGCCCAAGACAGGAAGATAAGGATACTGATGGACCTGCTCTCTCATGACATTAACAATCACATATACGGTTCCATGGGTTATCTGGAACTGCTCCAATCAATGGTTCAGGACAATCCGACACTGATCCGGTATCTTTCCAACTCCATGTCGGAGTTGAAATCCATATCACATCTTGTTGACAACGTGAGGCTTCTTGTGAACCTGTCCGATGAGGAGTTCCGGGGAGAGTCGGTGGATGTCTTCAAGACTCTAAAAAAAGCATCCGAGGCTGCGGAATACCAGATAGATACCAAACAGATCGAACTTGAAATTGATTTTAAAGAGAACGAGTGCATGGTAATGGCGGATCGTTTTCTGCAGGATGTATTCGTCCAGCTTCTGATGAATTCAATGAAATACTGCAAAGAGGACAAAGCACTTGTCAATATATCATCCGAAAAAGAAGATGGAGCCTTTCATCTCAGATATGAAGATAATGGAAAGGGAATATCCGATAATCTCAAAGACAAGGTTTTCACCCGATTCGATAAATCGATCCAGGAAGGAAATGTCCATGGAAAGGGAATGGGATTGTCCGTTGTTAAATCCGTTCTCAGACGGTACGGAGGAGATATTTCCTTGGAGGATTTGAAGAGAGATGATGAGGTGAAGGGAACACGTTTCAAGATAACAATACCCGCATGGAAGAATTGAGGAGGTTCGATATAATTGGTTACATCTTCCCGGGAAAGCCTCCTGAGGAAGGTCATTGTGAGGTTCCGATACAGGGCTGGAAAGAACGGTCAGCTCTTTCCCCAGAGATCCTGGATGTCGGGACTTTTGATTCTATCCTCCCACCGGTTGATACTGGCTTCCGGCCCCTTTCATCATATAATACCATATACTCAACTCCTTGCTATCGAGGATGATGGTACCTTCCCTCTTCCAGACGGGGGAAAGGTCAAGATACTGCCTATC
Organism: uncultured Thermoplasmatales archaeon; assembly: GCA_964445525.1. Taxonomy (GTDB): domain Archaea; phylum Thermoplasmatota; class Penumbrarchaeia; order Penumbrarchaeales; family Penumbrarchaeaceae; genus Penumbrarchaeum. The sequence continues at coordinate 45,869 of CAYULA010000021.1, forward strand.
GTCCATACGAGTGGAATAGATGCATATCTCACGATGTGCGGAGTAACCTCCTCAATTAAAAAATCCATAACGAGAGAGGTATACTCATTGATATGTAATTTCTTCAGAGGGGCCAAAATAGATATTGATGGAAATCGGTCTCCCGTGAGCTTTTCCCACAGCGAAAGAGGAGTGGTTATGGATTGTGACAAAACGGATCCAATTGTTCTTGGTCCTGTCAATGTTGATGAGATAAGAATATCGCGATCCGAAGATGAATGGTTATTTCAAATATCCGGACCAATCGAATATACTTTGATCACACATCCCATCCTGGGAAAGTGGCTGGATAAGTTCATTGATAGTTATTTTCTGGATAGTAAAGAGGAGGTGGAAGAAAGATACCTCAATGTATTGAGGTATCTAAATGATCATCCTTCAACCACCTCGGGACTTACAACCAATCTGAGTATGGTTGCTCTTGAAGCTTCCACAATATTGAATGAAATGGTTTTTCTTGGATGGGTTTCACTCGACCATATATCCAAGTTGTATCGGATCACAGATGCCGGTGCAGGGATATTATCGAACAGCCAAACATAGCAACAATGTCTGTTTCATCAGACCATATACCATTTACCCACGAATATGGGTTCGTCCGCTCTTTCATCGTGAAATACACCGTTTCCGGTCTTGAAATCATAAGGATACCTTTCCCAGATAGGTGTCCCATCGGGAGAGGGCCACTCCCAGTCCTCCGGAACGAACACCACCCTGAGATCTCCCATATGGATCTCTTCATTTGTTCCTTTCACAAGAAGATATGGTTCGAAGAAGAGCCCGGTTGCATGAGCATCCAGTTCATTATAGCCGAAATGGCTCAGGTCGAAATGATATCCCTTTTCGAATGTGATCCTGATGGTGGTTACGTGTTCATCCAAAACAGCATCATTTGTATTGCCGTTTACAAAAACACCCACATCAAAATCGGAGTCTTCCTTGAAATCCATTTTTTCAGTTCCGATAACCTCGTCTCCACCATTTTTTGTATAGGTTACATCACATATTCCGTCGGACATGAAGGTCCCGGCGGAGATCAGAAAGTGAACGGAATGATTGAAATTTGCAATTTTTTCCTCGGCTTTGAACGACCATTCCATCCAAACAAGCTTATTTTCAAGATACGAGGTTCTAATGGACACATCGAATACCATATCGTTGTAATCCCAATCATTGGAATTGTTGCCTTCTGTTCCTTTTTCCTTCAACCGAAGGTCCTCGAATCCGAATGAGGCGGTTCCTGAGGGAGGCCATATTTCTTCCTTTGAAAATTTGAATATTATGAATGTTGCATGGGAGCTTCCCTTGAAGTGATTGTCACCGGCCCATCCTGTTTTTTCCACACCCTTTTGTGCTTCATCGGTTGTGTTCTCTGCCCTGCAATGGGCTGCAATATAGAGGATGTCCTCCTTTGTATACAATCCGTCGATATCCATTCGGTAGAGGTGGTTGGAAGAGGCGGGATCGAAATCTTCGGAAAGAGGAAACTTATCCGGAATGGGGTTTCCGTTCCTCTGGAAGATATCCGATAACTGGGTACCCACAGATAGAGACGAGCTCTGCATTTCCCAACCCTCATCCATTACATATTTTATGAAGAGTGTCTCCAGGTTATTACTCCATATGTAAACATGGCCGACCGGAGTTCCGTCTTCGAGAAGAATCTCCTCGGCTTGGGCATGCTCCGGAACCTCGACAGTGTTACTCGCATCTGGGTCGGAGGGGACGATCGCGAAGATTGCAAGTAATATCACTGCAGCTCCGATAATCGCTATTGCTCCTTTGATAAGGCCGGCTTTTGCTATCATAAAGTCACCTCTATCTCATTGGGGGACCTAGGGAATTCTAGGCTGGGATACAGAAAAAATATAGTATTAACTCCTATTTTAAAGGTCAACTTTATATATCCACATAAACTGGTCGCATATATGTGCATATATGTGCATATTCTGGTTCCGGATATAGGCCAGATACAAACATACTCTGCAGAATTTTTTGTTCAATAAAAGATTGTTCAAGCGTCTTGATCTTGATCAAAGACCATTTTCATGATATCGGATTTAGATATTTCCACATATTCGCCAGTATCGATCCTTGGTAGTTCCAATTCTCCTATCCTTGTCCTTTCAAGCCGATATACCCTGCTTCCGACGGCAAGAAATATCCTTTTTACAACATGTTTTCTTCCTTCATGTATCCTCAAAACAACCCTTGTTCTTTCTTCCTCTCGAGATGATGACACGACTTCAACATTATCGACGATATCTCCGTTTTTCAATACAACTCCGTTTTCCAGCCTGTCCTTTAGATCGTTGTGATTCCATTTTCCCTTGACGAGAGCGTTGTATTCCTTCGTTACCCCGTATCTCGGATGAGATATCCTGTTGGCCAGGTTGCCGTCGTTCGTGAGTATCATGAGCCCAGTCGTATCCAGGTCAAGTCTGCCGACCGGGAATAATCCCATATCCCTTCCCCCCGGAACGATATCCACCACCCACTTCCTTCCCCTTTCATCCTTGTTCACGCTTACGTACCCTTTGGGTTTATTGATGATAAAATACCTTTCCGGCTTTTCACATACGATTTTACCATCCACTCGAACCTCTTCTCCTGGTAATACCTTCTGACCCGCTTCCTTTACTGTTGATCCGTTGATCTTTACTTTGCCCTCTGAAATAAGGTTCTCACAACTCCTCCTCGATCCCATGCCGCATCTTGCCAGGTATTTTTGCAACCTGATCCCTTTTTCTTCTTCCATCATTCCACCAGTTTGGGGGCTTCTAGCAGCTTATCGGGTTCAAGGAGCTGATCCCTGAAATAATCCAATGCTCTGTAATAGTAAAATCCGTCCACAACTCTCTCGTCGGCTGTTACCTTCAATGGAATTGTATACCTGGGTACAACCTTTTCACCTTCCACCCAGGGTTTCTTTCTGACCTTGCCCAAAACAATGAACATGGGTATCGTGCCCAATTCGTAGAGATGGTGGTATCCTGTTTCCGCATCGAATGCTCCCACATTTGCTATGAATAGTGTGGCATAGAGGGGATCCTTCCTGGTGTATGATGCGGAGAACAGATCGTATTCATCCATGAACTTGTAGACAGGATAGAGGGATTTCTTTATCCAGGCCGGTATCCAGGTGTATAATCCCGACTCCTTTTCCGCCTGGTCCTTTTTATTCTTGTCCCTTCCTTCCCTGGTCCCTTTGGTCGCAGCCTGAACGGTATCCTTCAGGGTAAAATCCGGTTTGAATTCCCTTTTAACTATTGAGATCGAGGACTTTGTATTGAATTCCTTCTTGATGGAAAAAGAGAACCATATCCCTTTTCTCTGCCACAAAACCCCCCCTTTGACGAACCTGTTCAGATCCGGATAGGCTATATGGGTCTTGAACAGGGAGTGGAGGACAAGATGGAATGGTGTGACCCTCATACCATACTCCTCTGATATCCTCGAGGCAAAATCAATGGAGCTCTCGGCGGGTATATCGAGAGCGTAATAGATGAGGGATTCATGCTTGGTCCTCATGAAGAACGGCATGATCTTGCGGTAATTGGGAAGATCCTTTACCTTGATCCCGTCCGACCGGCCCATAAATCCTCTATAATGAGGATAATATTAAGATTGTCGATGGCGGCCATGAACATACTTTTCCTTTGGCAGTGTCTCTGCCCATGGACAGGGTTTAAATGGTTGTGTTTTGATCACCTCTTTTGGGGGTCCATTTGACACTCAAGGGCAGGGACATAGTAAACATCGGAGACCTGAGCCTGGACGAGATATCAACCATTCTCGATACAGCCAGATCCATGGTAGATATTGCCAGAGGAAAGGAAAGGTCCAGAGTAATGGACGGCAAGGTCCTGGCCTCGCTTTTTTTCGAACCATCGACCAGAACCCGATTATCATTCGAAACAGCGATGCTGAGGCTGGGAGGAGGTGTGATAACCATTGCGGGTCAGGAAGGTTCCTCCTTGATTAAAGGGGAGACTTTGGCAGATACGATCCGGATGGCGGACGGTTATTCCGATGTTATTGCAATAAGACATCCCAGGGAGGGAGCCGCACGATTATCCTCCACTTTCTCCAAGGCACCCATAATAAACGGTGGAGACGGGGCAGGACAGCATCCCACTCAAACACTCCTCGACCTTTTCACTATAAGGGAAGAGCTTGGAACCATAGAAGGACTGCATGTAACCATAGCAGGGGACCTCAGATACGGAAGGACGGTCCATTCCCTCTCCCTGGCACTTGCCAGAATGGGAGCGTCCATGAGCTTCGTCGCACCGGACATCATACATATGCCCGAACATATTGTCAAGGATGTGGAGGATATGGGAGTGGAGGTCACCATCACCGAAGATCTGAAACAGGAGGTTCCGAGGTCAGATGTGATCTACATGACCCGGATACAGAAGGAGAGGTTCGCTGACGAGGCCGAGTACAGGAAGGTGGCCCATGCTTTCAAGATAGACAGGAAGATGGTAAAGAATGCAAAGAAGAAAATGATAGTGATGCACCCCCTTCCAAGGGTGGACGAGATCCACCCCGAGATCGATAAGACACCCCATGCGAAGTATTTTGTCCAGGCTTTCAACGGAGTTGCCACCAGAATGGCTCTTTTGAAACTACTTCTGGAGGGAGAAGAATGAAAGAGCTGAAGATCACGCCAATCAAGAACGGTACCGTGATCGACCACATCAGGCCGGGAATGGCTCTGAATGTGGTCAGGATCCTCAAGATAAACAACGGTTCCCACAAGGAAGTTGCAATAGCGATGTACACCAATTCCAAGAAGCTGGGCAGAAAAGATCTGGTCAAGGTCGAGGACATGGAGCTTGATCCCAACGATGTGAACAAGCTCGCGGTATTGACGCCAAACGCCACCATATCCATAATAAGGGATTACAAGGTTGCAAAGAAGTTCTGTGTGGAGGTCCCGGAGCAGATCGAGGGTATTGCCAGATGCGAGAATCCCAACTGCATAACCAATCAGAAAGAACCCGTCGAACCCCGCCTTATCAGGACCTCTGCGGAGCCTCCAAGGTTCAGATGCTTCTACTGCGGTAGGGACCAGGAAGACGTGACCAGGACCATCATCTGAACCTGGAGACTGCCAGAATTATGCGTCCCGCCTGGAGGATCATCTCCATGGACATGTGGGGGATGGAGTAGCTTTTTGGATCATCAGCTATCAATTCCGATGCCATTGGAATATGTATGAAACCTCCCCTTTTGGAATGATGGGAGCACCACGTCATCAATGTGTAGAAAACCTCGTTACAGAGATAGGTTCCTGCACAGTAAGAGAGTTTTGCAGGTATTCCCTTTTTCCTTAGTTCCTTCCTTATCCTGATTACGGGAAGTTCTGTTCTGTAAGCCAGTTGACCTTCTGTGGTTATGGGTTGATCCTCGAAGATCCTTCCGGAAGAATCCGGTATCTCTGAGGACCTCAGGTTCAGAGCTATCTCCTCCAGTGCTGTATGGGATATATTCCCGTTCAATCCGAAACAGATTATCAGGTCAGGGTCAAATTCTTCCAGGGAATCCAATAGAGCTTTTCCTCCCTGTCCATAAACCACCGGAAGGATTCTGGATTCCACATCCTCGTTCTCTTCCGATAGAGACTTGGCTACAACCTCGGAGGGATTGAAAGAAAAACTGTTGAAGGGGCCGAAGCCGGTGATGAGTATTTTCACCTCTTGTCACCTCGGCCCCTTCAAAGGGCATCTGCCTTATATCCTCTTCCTCATGGAAACGAAGAAAGAGGAGGCAACTGCTAGCACAACAACGAAGGCAACAGTTCCACCGATAATGGCGGCCATACTGAGTTCAGTCTCACCACCGCCATCATCTTCTCTCTGGATCTGAACAGTGATCTCGAAGGCAGTATCGGAGATCTTGCCGTCATCGTCCATCACCTGAAGCTTGGCGGTGTAGAGACCTGTCTTTTCATAAGTGTGTGCAACCACCTTTGAGGGCAGGTAGCCGTCGATTCCCTGGGAAAGGTCGGAGTGTGTTCCGTCTCCGAAATCCCAGTAGTATCCTATGACCTCTCCGTCATCGTCGTAGGATCCGTCTCCGGAGAGCATAACCGGCTGCTCCTCGTAGAAATAGGTCATTGTATCATCCTTGGAGACAGCCACCGGAGCTCTGTTGGTCACTGTGATCTTGTACTCCTCGGACCAGTTCAATCCTTTCCCGTCCTCCATGAATATGGAAACGTTGTAGATGCCGTCATCTTCGTAGACGTGATCGATCCTTGCCTGCTTGGAGATTGTTCCGTCTCCAAGGTCCCAGGTAAGGCCGAACAGGTCATCCAGAGGATTGGTCTCCAGCTTGTCGTCGAGATAAGCATCCCCGTCGGGATCATAGGACTGGGATGCGTCGAAGGTCATCTTGACATTGGTGAAGACCTCCCTGGTATCTATGTCGAGCCATGATTCCGAGGTAATCTCAACAACTCCCACAGGTCCCTGGTTGGCCGGGACTATCTTGACCTTGGTCGTGTCGGTGTCGGTGTATTCACCGTCTGAGACCGTGACCATCACAGTGAAGGTTCCCGCCTTTTCGTAGACATGGTTTACCTCCCGTCCCATGACGGTTTCCGAGCCGTCTCCGAAATCCCAGTTATACATGAGGTTGTCAACGTACTCGGAGTCCCTCTTGTTGTCGTAGTTGGGGTCGTCGTTTGGATCGTACGAACCCGACCCGTCGAAGGTGACCTCCATTCCAACCTCGATCTCCTCTCCGGGCGCAGGGAGCGTCGGTCCCGCATCGGCGAATGGCGGGAGGTTGATATAGACCTGGAAGGGTGTGGATTCAATGGTTTCTCTTCCGTCCCAAACCTTGAGCTTCACGGGCCAGAACTGCTTTCCGGTTCTTGCAGCTCCCCTGTCCTGCCATCTGTAGTCGGCCTGGGGATTGGTGGAGAAGCCCTCTGTCCTTGTGCCGTCCCCCCAATCCCACTGATATTTGAGCTCAACATCGGGAACGCCGTCTCCGTCCTCGTCGAATCCGGGGAGACCCTTGAAGAAATCATCCTTGTTCTTGACCCCGGACACCCAGATATCAGGGTCGTAGGACTGGGAGCCGTTGAAGTAGATTACCTTGTTTTTCGAGGAATTGATCCTGTCCAGGAAGTAATTTTCCATGGATGGATTGTGGCTCGCTCTGATAACGGGTATCGGGTCCTCGTTCTCAACAACGTGGAGAAGAAGGGTCTGATTTCCAGAAAGTGTGTTGATGTTATCCTTGGGTCCGTCATATACGGTGAGTGTTATGTTCCAATCGCCTTCCTCGTCGAATACATAATTCAACACGTTGGTGAGTTCATGGTGGTAGAACTGTCCGTAGGGTCCTTCCAGGTCCCATTCGTAGAACAGTTCGGAATTAGGATCCGGGTCGAAGGCATATCCGTTGAAAACTATCTCCTGCTTTACAAGGACCCATGCCTCACCTAGATTTGCATAATCCTCCGGTATCTGAGGAACCGCGGTAAGGGTCACCTGCGGTGCATTCTGGGATTTGTAGGCAAGAACCTGAATTGTGTGTGTGGCCTGATTCCTGTCCGGATCGATAACCGTAAGGGTGACATTCAGGGTCAGGTACTGTTCGCTTGCTGGCATGTTTGGATCCATCGAAGGCAGTTTCACCTGCCAGTCCAGGATTGGCGATGATTGCAGGCCACCGGACATCCTTATTGTCTGTTCAACCGGATTTCCGGGAACCGAAACCTTGGCCAACCATTCGTATTTGAGCCTGTCGGTTTCACCGTAATCAGTTGACCTCCATCCGTCACCTATATCGGATCCGGAATCGATGTGGCCGTTGCCTTCTCCGGCATCAGCTCCCACCCAATCAGGTGATCCGTAGGGAATTCCGTCAGCTCCTACGTCATCCTGGGGATCATAGGAATGGGATGCATCGAAAGTTATTATCTCCCCTTCCTTGATCTGAGGATATTCCTCATTGAAGATGGGTTCCACATAATCAGGATCTTCCTCCCATTCTTCCCTGTTTTCCGGGAATCCCATGTCCTCGCCGGTGTCCGCAACCGGGAGCTGTTTGGGATGAAGGTATGGAAGTGATATCCAGCTGAGTTTTTCGGTGTAACCGCAGTAGAGGAGGAAATCCATTGTCCTGTTGTCAAGATCATCGGGTTGATTGTCAGACCTCCACAGAAGGACCCATATCCTCCCGCCGTCTATGTCACCGGGAACATTGGGATGATTGTCATCGTCCAGGTCAAGCCAGTAACCGAGGCCGTCTGCGAATTCCTCCATCTGTCTGTTTGTTCCGACAGGAGGAGGCTGCATCTCGGTTGCTTTGGTTACATATGGATCTATGGTGGCACCCGGATTTGCGGGATCATACGGCGTATCCCACCAGTTGAAATCGAATCTCATGATGCCCTCGATGCTTGCGGTCGGGGAGGGATCCTCGAAATCGTAATCACCATTGGTGTCAACCCAGACCTCGGCATTTATCTCCTTTCCCGATCCCAGTAGAGGATTTGTCCATGAAGTTGGATTGGGAAGAAGGCCCAGTGGATTGATTGTGAGGTTGATAACACCCAAATCGTTCATATCCTCGTTGTACTTTGCAGTAAGCTGCTTGTCGGCCCTGGGATATGAGAAATTCATCGGATCATCATATGACTGGGTCAAGTTGATATCCTCTTTCATGAGTCCCACCTCATCGCCATTGGTGGTATCATTAACATCATCCAGCCACTGGATGTCCTCGGTCATGTTCTTGCACCTGAACCAGAACTCTGTCTGATCATACTTGTCATAGCTCAGATAGTTTGACCAGTTGTGCCAGGGCTGTCTCCAGGGTTGTTCATAGTCGTTGATGTCCCAACCTTCGTTAGGGTCGAACTGAACATCGTCGTAATCGGTAAGCAGATTGTACGGGTCCGTCCTTGTCGGGGCCTCCTCCTCTGCCGCCTCTGCGGAAGAATCCGGTTGGTTTAAAAACACCGTTACGCTCGCCGCTACGAGAAGACCGAACAAGACAAGGGCTAAAACACCTTTGCGCATGATTTCCCTCCATTGAAGTTTCACACTTATACCTAAGTGTACCACGTGGGGCTTGGGTATTACTGATACAATAGATAAAGTTTCCCCGCCTGGATCAGCACTGGCCACCAATAGCCATTACCCTATGGTGGGTACGCCCTATCTTCGATCAGATATACCTTGCTCCTTGCTGGTATGTAATAAAAAACCATCGGGACTTTATTTAAGCCTTACTTTTTCATGAGAGATGAATAAAGGTTTCATCCCTGATTCATTGTTCCAATGACTCCGCTATTCCGAAAAATCGAAAGTTGGAAATTGATCGGGAAAAATAAGGATAAAGATATGGCTCGGCAGGTTTTCAAAAGAAAAGAATTTCAGGATTGCAGTTTGATGAGCATCTGCTCCATCTGGTTGCATACACCCACGTATGCTTTCAGATCTCCCTTTTGTCTTGCCTGTTCGGCATAATTCATGAGGTCAAAGATCTGTGAGGCATCCTTTCCCTTTTCATTGAGCTTGATACTTGCATTGTATACAAACTGGTATTTTTTGAATGCCGCCTGTATCTCCTCTTTCGTGGGACCTTCCTGGACCGGAGTCCTCTGGACCTGAGGTTTTACCGTCTCCTTCTTTTCTGTCTCAGGTTCCCGCTCTGTCTCACTTTCAACTTTTTCTTCAACCTGTTTATCTGCTTGGACTGGCTCGGGTTCCGGTGCCTCGTTTTCTTCTTCCTCATCCAGCTCCATGATGTCTGATTCCTCCTCCTCATCCTCCCCGACATTTATTTCACTTTGCTGCTTCTTGTATTCTTCCCTCTCCTTTCTTACCTTCTGGACAGGCACCAGTTTCTTGACGGTTACGATCTTGATCACGGGCTTTTCTTCCTCTTTCTCCTCTTGCCCCTCTTCAGGTTCTTCCTCCGCCTCTTCTTCTTTCTCTTCCTCGACCTCTTGGGTATCACTGGGAAGCTTCGGGACAACCTTCTTTTTCAGTATTCTCTTTGGAGCCGGGGCCTCTTCCTTTGCCTTGGTTTCCGGTTTCGGTTCCGCCTTGACCTCGGCCACAACCTCTTCCTCTACAATTCCCCTGATGCTATCTTCGGCCAGGGTATTGATCTCACCGGCGATATTTATGAATTGATCATCCTTGTCCTTCATTGCCGAAGCGAGGTCCTTGAACCTCTCCTTTGCCTTGGAGGTGTCTCCTCCGAGATCCTCGTATTCGGAGAGCTTTTTCTGGAGTTCCAGCATTACTGATTTTTTGAATTTCTCGGAATCAAGGAATTTCTTGAGGCTCTTTCCTAGTTCCAGCGCCTTGATGAAGTTGCCTGCCCTGTAATCCTGGGCGACGTCGCGTATTCCTTCCCATACCTTTGCCACCTCCCCCCCCAGTCCCGATAGTGGTTTGATCGATCCCTGAAGGGAGATCATCTCATTGGCCGCCTCTTCCTTGGATTCGATATTCTTGAGGTCCTCATCACCCGCCATCTTGAAGGTGACCTTCTTATCCTCGACCTCCATTTCCACGGTGGGGCCCACATCCTTGGGAGAGATCACCTCTATGGATCCCTTGACATCCCCGGGGGAGGACCCTGCGGAGATCTGGACATCACCGAGGATACCTTCACCTAATCCGCCTTTCAGGAAAGCTTCCCTTCTTTCCTCGGACATCATGGTGGGTCTCTCTCCATGCATCCTGAGCCACAGGGACCTGAATGGTTCCTGCAGGTCGGAGGGAGACTTTACGTTGTTCATATTGTCGAGAAACCTTTCCAACCTGTCCAGCCTTTCGGATGCTGCAGAAACTGCCATGATGCTCCATCCAGGAATTTTTGATCAAGTACTCTTACTCTTGATAAATAATTTGCGATATGTAAGGTGAAAAGGATTTGCAGGGGCGATATGGAGAAATTCCCGTGGTCTCAGGACCCTCCGGGGTTCAAACCCCCTCGAGTCATAACACCCATTATCCTCTCTTCGTTCGGATAAAGGGTGAAATAATGGCGCAGAGGAGGGGAGGGGTAGGATTGTCTTTGAATTGACGATAATCCAAATCCTACCCCTGAGATGAAAAACGGTAATAATATCAAACACATCATTTTTCATCGTTTTTCATTGATGTCGCGCGCCATTTTTCGAACCGTTTTTGGAATTTCGATAGAAAAATGGCGCAGAGGAGGGGATTTGAACCCCCGAGGGATTACTCCCACGAGATGTCCGGATGACATCGAGAGATTTTCCAGTCTCGCGCCTTACCGGGCTGAGCTACCTCTGCAGCCTTTTTAGATCAGAACGTACAGGTTCCGGGAATAGGCCTAATCGAAAGGTCATATATAACCGTTTATGACCTCAAAGAGGTGATATCATTTATCGGAATCGTCATCTTCCATATCCAGGATATCATCGTTCAGATCATCATCATCCTCGATATCCATGTCCGAGTCGTCATCTTCCTCGTCCTCGTCATTATCGAGCTCATCATCGGAAAGATCATCGTCATCATCGGGAATATGGTCTATCTCGTCCTCTTCATCCTCGTCGTCTTCCTCTTCTTCCTTTTTATCGGATCCAGGACCCTGATAGTAGAGATCCTTCTTTCTCTCCTCGATCTCCTTTCTGGAGATCTCCATATCCTCCTCGTCAGCCAGTGAAATGAATTCCGGAGGTATCTCCTCCACCGTGAATACCGTCTTTCCGGCCCTCTGGATGATGATTCCGTTGTTGAGGGCCTGTTCAGCATCTATTCTGAGTATTATCGGATCAGGTCCTTCCCTGTGGGTTCCTGCCTCGTAAGCATCATCCCAGGTCTTTGAGAGATGGACCATTGTCCTGTCCTCCGGGGTCAAACCCTTTTCCAGCATGTTATCCTGTTCTTCGGGTGTCGAGGGGAAATAGAGTCTCTCCGGTATCTGATCGGTGGGGAGGCTCATTGAGAGCTGAAGCGAATGACCGTAGGTTGCTCTCACATGGTTGTTCTCGACCTGGTATCTCCCCTTGGGATCGGTCTCCACAAGGCCTATTATATGAGTCGGTCTGAGCCATCTCATCCTGTCTCCCCGTTTCCTCTTTATCGCGGAAACGAGCTTGTAAATGTCCACGAATCCCTCTTCATCCATATCGAGGTTGAACCTCTCTGGAAAATGTCTCAAAATTCCGGCCATTATTCTGCCAAGCGATTCAAGCTCGTAGGAGCTCATAAGGAACTTGCCCTCCTCTCCGCATATGGGGCACTCCTCACCTCTGAAGAAACCATGTTCTCTACACATCCTGAGCATATGAACACCTCGTTCAAAGAACATCTGCCATGGAGGCATGTGCAAATCCGCCTCCAAAGCCGTAAGGTTCAAGGGTCTAATCAGCTCTTAATATTTAAATGAAGTTGGGTTCAGTCGTCCCAGCTCTCCTCATCTTCCTGGATGAGGGGTATGGCACTCTTGTCCTTCTTGTTTACTATCTTGTTGTAGATGATCTCGAGGATGCTGTCTGACATCTCTCTCCTCTTTTTGGCCTCTTCCTTGATCTCCGGCGGGTCCTTTCCTTCCTCCCTGATCATCTTGTGGATCTTGAGCCCCATGGTCATATTCTAGCCCCTTGCCGTGCTTGTTTTCCCAAACCTTCCATTTTCAAACTGTTTGGACCTTAATAATATTTGCCCGGTGAGTGCCGAAAGGGGGAACTCATCTATCAACATCTATAGGGATACTGTAGGATGTTCCTCACCGATCTCAATCCCATTCCTCGGTTTCCTCTTCCCAATCGTCCTCCTCTTCTTCTTCCCATTCATCCTCGAGTTCATCCAGGTCCTCATCCTCATCCCATTGAATGCCCTTTCCGGATTCCTCCTCAATATCGACGTCCAGAGTTTCCTCGGGTCCTCCGTATATGGAATCCCCGGCGGGAGAAACCATGGATCCTTGTATCCCTCCGTACAGATCCTCGTAGCTTGGAGGGGGAGCCGTATTCAATTCACCTTCCTCCGGTCCAATCCCTTCCTCGGTTTCTTGATCAACTGTTTCTACATCTTCCGGTTCTTCACGGACCGCCCTTCTTCTCGGGGCTCCCTCGGTCCCCGCTTCCCAGATCTTTTCAAGATTCTTCTTCCTGCGTGCCCTTGCGAATATTCCGATTATAATCAGGAAGATCAGGAGTATCACCGCCGCCATGATCCAGATAATGGGATTGAGCAGCCATTTTGGAACATCTTCCTCCTCTTCGGGCTCCTCTTCCTCTTCCTCGATTTCTGGAATGTATGTCCTGAACTCCCATGAATAGACCTTGTCCAGTTGATAATCGTAAACATCCCTCACCTCCATTCCCAAGGTGGAATTGTACAATGTTCCTCTGTCAAGGGGAATGGATATCACCACGGAATACTGGTCAGAGCCTGGATTCACTATGAAATATGAGATCTCCTCCCGGATCTCCCTTGGCGATCCGGTGGTCTCTTCTGTCCTTATTGAATATATGCTGAATGCATTTACCACCGATGAAACCTGAACCGGATTGGTGAATCGAAGTGTGATATTGTAGATATCCTCCTCGTTTCCCGTGAAATTCTGGTCGGGATCGGAGGGATAAACTCCATCGGGGAAATCAAGGGAGAAGAGATTTCTGATGGTGTAGTTTACACTCCTTCCTTCGATCAGAGAATTATCCCAGAGATCGAGTATGCCCTCTGCAATCTCGAATGTGTAGGTCAAACCGAATTCGAGGTTCTGGGGGGTGATCCGGAGCTCTTCGGGTCCGTTCATTTCATAGGTGAAATTGACCTCTTCTCCTTCCTCATCCGTTACCCTGAGATCATCGAGGGATATGGTCGATGAATTGATCTCCTCGCTGAATGTAACCCTGATAACAAGGTCTTCGGGGAACTGGAAGCTGTCATTTTCAGCCGGGGATATGCTCAAGATCGAGGGCGGAGTGATGTCACCTATTGCCCTGATCAGCATCTGAACCTCCCTTTGATTTCCCGAAGAATCGGCCGCCAGGAGTGTCAGCATGTAGGATCCGGCCAAAGTGAAATTGAATGTGAACTCCTCACCGTCGAAGTATTCTGAAATAGGCGGCAGAACCTCCTGATAGGTCAGATTCCAGCTGAATTGGGCACCGGAGGGGAAAGATCTGTTGTTGTCTGTAAGATTCTGTCTGAAAGTAGCGGGTATGCCGAGAATCACAGTCGAGGGCCCCAGGATGTTCCCGTCGGGAGGGGTTTTATCCATCACGGTGATGGTCCTTGAAAATTTCCTGCTGTTTCCCCCGCCGTCCTTAACCGTTACGTTCAAAGTGTAATTGCCGGGTTCGGGGAATGAAACATAGGCGGTCCTTTCGGTGGAGTTCCAGCTGAAGTTCACACCGGTTATTTCCCAGAATACGCCAGATCCTTCCCGGTTGAACCACCTCACATCGTTATCGGTAACATTCACATCGAAGGAAACCGTCTCGTCCTCGTCCACCGTGGAATCACCGATTATCTCAACAATCGGTGCGGTGGTGTCCACCACCTCTATTCCAAGTGTGGAGGAGTTAGAATTTCCCGCGGGATCCCTCACTGTAAGCATCACCGAATAATTACCCAGCAAAGTGAAGGTCAAATTCAAAACATCCATTCCGTAACGGGTTTCGGACATTCCGATGGGATCAGTTACCTTCCAGGTAAGGTTCTCCAGATATGTGAAATTGGGATCGTGACCGTAATCCTGGGATGTTGAAACCAGTTCCATACCGTCGGGTTGGATGTTTCTGGTGATGTTGTCCTGGTCTTCCGTATCGAAACTTGCCACCGGGGACTGCGTATCAAGGGAAAAATTGTATGACCTGTTGGTCGGCCCCGCCCCATAACGATCGTAGGCACTCAGCAAAACATGGTTTCTACCCTCGGTAAGATTGAGGGTGAGTTCAAAACCCCCAAGGGAATTGCTCGATACGTTCGCCCACAAGATATCATTGATGTAGACCTCCACCTTCGAGAATTCCTCGGTTGTCCCTGAAAGCAAATGCGACATGATCTTTGTTACGGCCGGAGGAGGATTGGTAAATGAAACGGACGGAGGGCCGGTGTTGTCAACCCTGAAATCCTCGTTCACGTTCCAGACGCCCGTATTGTTGGATTCGTCGATTCCCCTGTATCTGATGAAAAGTGAATCGATATCCCCCGGTCCTCCCGCCGATATTCTGGTATCCCATTCAACACCTGTATATGGTCCCTCTCCAATGATCTCCCAGTCTCCGTCATCGGTGAGACCGTTTCCGTTTGCATCATTGTAGTACTGCATCTGGACAGTCTGAAGGTCCGGAGATCCCGTGAAGTCGAAGTTTATGATTCCAACAATGGTCCTTGGTATTGTCAAAAGTGTGACATTGGGAGGTATTATGTCCTGAGGTGTTGCATTGTATGGTACGGATGGAGAGGATTCGTTTCCTCCCGAATCAACCACCGAAACCCTGAAGGAATATTCCACACCGTCTGCAAGTCCCCCGATCTCCATGCCTCCGGTTATACCGGTTGTTGAGGCTATCAATTCAAAACCATCGGAATACAGGTATCCGTATCTGTTATCGATCACCGGAGCGCTGGAATTTCTGTAAACATTGTAGTATGAGAGATCGGTCTCGTTCGAAACCGACCAGTTCACCACAACCGTATTGCCCCTGGGCAGAACATCAACCGTAACATTCTTGGGATACCGGGGGAGGCTGGAATTGAAATCCATCACGAAATGGGTGTATGTCCTGTTTCCGAGAAACGGATCGAGGACCCTTGTCATTAATGTGAAATTACCGGTGGTGTTTTCCGGAACGACCCATATATCGGAAATGTTCCCGTCATCGGCTACCCTGTCACCATGGGTGGAATTTCCGTCATCATGGAAAGTTCTCCATCCTATTGCCGATCCTTCCAGTGTCCACCAGGATTGCGTTCCGTTTACTATTCTACCTTCAAACAGGGTGTTGCAAGCTGCAAAATAGGAATTGAATAGGGGGCCATGGAACCTTC
>CAYULA010000022.1:0-61335 GCA_964445525.1 uncultured Thermoplasmatales archaeon
GAATAAAGCTTTCACGGCTTTACCCGACAGTTTAGGGTTGACATGACACTAGATATTATTATGTAAATTGAAAAAATAATAAAAAAGAGGTATGAAAATAAGACAGGAAATCGAATATTGGAATTGATATTTGATATTTTAAAACAATAAACGAAAATTATGGTTAATAGGATAATAATTATTATTGCAATGGCAATTATTAGGATTTGGGGAATTATGCCGGGTATGAACCAATTACCAATGGTAAGGAAAAATCCATTTAATATATCATTTATTCCGTGAGAAGGGACCCCCTTCTTACCTATTAATGTTCCAGTTAAATGAAAATTTCTCATTAAATACAAAATCAAAGGAAATATTGATATTATCATGTAACATGATAAATCTATTACACGCCTGATAATTATAATTTTTTTATTTAATAATATTATTATGGAACAAAATATTATTAAAGTTATACCATCGAAATTTGATAGGGTTGCAAGAGAAGAGATCAAAGCACAATAAAATAGGTGCAATTTTCTTCCATTTTGAAAGTAATTTATTATTTCTATGAATATAATGATTGATAAAAAAATGAATAATGATGTGTCCCATGCATATTTAGATACTTGAAAAATTGGTTTTGAGAAAATTAGTAATACTCCACCAAGAATTAAATATTTCAATCCTATTTCCATTTGCATTAAATAATAGGATCCCACAAATATTATAGAAGAAAAACAAATAACGTTGATTATTCCTGCTGAAGTTATTGGGTCAAACCCGATCAAAATCAATAAGCCAATAAGAATTGAATATAAAGGAGCATATTCATGAAATATTCTATTGTCAAACTGTCTTAGCTGATAATTGTTAACTAAAGATTCCGCAGCACTGTAGTAGTTTACTGAGGCATGAGTCAATCCCGGACCATATTTTGAAATAGATAATATTATCATTAGTGATCCTATTATGGAAAATATTAAAATTGCAAAATAATTCTTTCTATTAAAAATAATTCCTAGAATCCTTTTTCTTATTTTTAGGTTTAAGTTGGAATACATTCAAAACCCTTTTTCTAATTTTATGACTTTAAAGCCTTTAGCGATTTTTCATTATATAATTATGTTTATTATTTTTCTCTTTAATGATATTCTTTTCAACTTATCACCAGTAAGTCATCTATTCATCTCATTTGGTGTCCCCCGGGGAGGTCCCCTTTCAATTATATATCCAATAAATCCCCTGTGATTCACGAGGCTTTGAAATGAGATGCTCCAGGTGCGGTTCCAAGATGGATGTCGAACATAAGGATACCCTCTTCAGGGGTCCTGTTACGATCTTCAAGTGCCCCGGATGCGGGGATACCTTGAAGAGGTTCGAGGGAGGAAATTTTCTCTCCTCCATATTCGTCAATGAACATCACGGTTCGGAAATGCTGATTAAAAGGGCGGACCCGATAAGCTTCTCGGAGGGAGAAAGGTATTGACGGATCCCAACTGGTTCTGGGTAGGATTTGCTTTCCTCAGCGGAATGGTTACGGGATCAGTAGCCGTTTTCTACATGATCTTCAGAAGCTGGAGCAGATCCTGATCCCGATTAAAGCGAATCAATGGTAGAGATTTCCCGAAAGGATATTGATAATGTCCGAGATCGTTGCAAATATCATCAGGATTAGTATCAGGATCAGACTGGCAACCGTTATCGGAATCTGAGCCTTTCTGGTCCTGATGCTTATCTTCTCGAGAATTGCCATCATGATCTTTCCGCCGTCAAGGACCGGTATGGGGAGGAGATTGAAGATAGCCAGATTAAGGTTAACAAGAATCATGAAGGTAATAAGGGGACCGATTCCTCCGGAAATCATGCTTCCTCCGCTGGTGGCCATTCCCACCACTCCCGACATGTTGCCGGGATCTGTCACGAGGGTTGCAAATGATACTAACATCGATATCATAAAGGAGACGGTCTGGACCGGCGGCAGGAGGAGGATATTCGTCAGTGTGATGCCGGAATGTATGGCATTATGGATAGAAAGAAGTATGGTGGAAAACACAATGTTTGCCAAAGGTCCTCCGAGTGAGAAGGCAATTCTGCTGCTTACGGGGATGCGGTGCAGGTCCTCGATCTCCTTTAATTTGGGCAGAACATAACCTCCCAGGGGAATCAAGGAGATCCGAAAATCGGTGTCTCCCTTTCCGAATCCCCAGAGCCTGGGACCGAATCCAACTGAAAAAACCGATATTGGGATCCTCTTTCTTCTTGCGGCAATGAAATGCCCCAACTCGTGGACGAATATAATCAATCCCAGGGCAAGGACCGCAATTATCCAGTACATCATTCATGGTCAGGTATTAATGGTATTTATCTCGATTGGGCCTATGATGATTTTTTGATAGATGAAAAACTATTTAGTCCCAAGAACCGAGTGATAAACCAGGTGAAGAAATGACGGAAAGTGAACTATTGGATGAGGATTTTCCACAGCTTGAGGTTGAAGACACGGTTTCAAAGGCATTTTCCCTGTTCAGGAATTGGGACTCGATAATACTTCTGGACAGAGGATCATATACTGGGACGATCACCAAAAAAGACCTAATGAGAACCAAGATCCAACCCGAAGCCAAGGTAGGGACCTACCTCTTTCATCCCCCTGTGGTTGATCAGGAATGGGAAATTGGTGAGATTGCAAGATTGATGGTGGAAAGCGGCCAATATCTGGTTCCGGTGGTTCACAAGGACAAGGTTATGGGAATAATTAACGGAGACAGGATCCTGGAAAAGGCGGCCGAAGGTGATTTCGGAAACGAGCCCGTGGAGAAATTCATGACCACGGAACTGATCTCCGTGGGTCCGGAAGATACCATCTCAAAAGCGGAGGGAATAATGAAGGAGCATCGGATCAGCCGCCTGCCAGTTATCGAGGATGGAAAACTGATTGGTCTGGTATCCGTCAACGAACTTATTGACGGAATCTATCACCCCGAGCACAGGCCAAGAGGCACGAAATCATTAGGTGACCGGACCAAGTACGGGGAAACCATAGGTGAGAAGAAGGATTACATGAAGATGCCCGTGAAGGGAATAATGTCGGAGATTGTGGAGACATTGCCACCTGGTTCAACGGTCAGGGATGTTGTGAAGAAATTCAAAGAAATTGGCAGAGGAGATCTCATACTCGCAGGCGGGGACGGGAAGCTTGGAATCGTCACGAGGACGGACCTCATGAAACCCATTGCGGATTATTCGAAACCAGGCAACTTCAAGATCCAGTTCGCAGGGGACCTCCATGAGATACCCGACTTCTACAGGGAATCCGCAAGAAAGGAGATACTGGATCATCTGGGAATGCATGAGGAATATCTGAGAAATACCGAGATCATAGTTGTTTTGAGACTCCACAAGGAAACAATGAAGGGAAAGCAGAACACCTTCTGCGAACTAAGACTGACTTCTCCCAGGGGCCAATTCATTGTAACCGATGACGGGTGGGGATACAAGCACGCAATCAGGAAAGCCACCAAGGCGCTTGAAAAACAGATCAGAAGAAGCAGACGGGACTGAGGTTTGGAAGGTGAATCCGTTTTATATTTTATCGAAGATACCTTCTTGAAAAAAGTTGAAGGACATCTCCATGTCATTTGTAAATCCGTTCAGTAAGAAAGGATCAAAGGATTGCGGATCTGGAGATCTCGAGAAGGGGGTAAACTATCAAATCGGAGGAGATGTGGTTTTCAAGCTTGGGAAACTCGATTTTACTTTCGAGAAGTTCTATGTTTACATCAGCCAGGAGGGTCTGTTTCTCAAGGTTCCCGATGAGGCCCCCATGAATCTGATCAATTTACTGGATACGGTCCATGACGAGGTTCATGTTAATAGGAAAATGGTAATTGATTCTGATAAGGTGGATTTCATACTCCAGCTTGATCCCGACCTGTTCAGGGAATTCGAACCGAGGATTATGAAGTGTGAGGACCCCAGGGATATCTTCGAACTGGACCTCAAGGGATTCAAATTCCTGAAGGAACTGGAGCATTACTACCTCATAGAATACGGAACGATGACAAGGCGGCTGAAATTTCATCTCGGAGGGAAGTTAGGTAACGCAATTAGGAGAAAGGTCGGATTCTGAATTATTTGAAATCCAATCGTATGAGAAATTCAGGGGACCATCATGATAGAGATCGACGGCTCGTTGGGTGAAAGCGGGGGACAGATCCTCAGGACCTCGACGGCTCTTTCGGTAATTACGGGAGAACCGGTTAGAATATTCAATATCAGGGCGAAACGTAAAAAGCCCGGTCTCCGGCCCCAGCATCTTATGGTCCTGAAGATATTGAAAGAGTTTTCCGGGGCCAGGGTCTCGGGCCTAGAGGTCAATTCAAGGGAAATTACATTCGAACCCGGGGATCTGAAAGGAGGAGACTACAGGTTTGACATCGGGACAGCCGGAAGCATGACACTGGTTTTCCAGGCGTGCATCCTTGCCCTTTCAAAGACAGAGGAAAAGGTATCCCTCGAGGTTGCTGGAGGGACGGACGTCAAATGGTCTCCTTCATGGGATTTCTTCCGGAATGTGTTCGTTCCCCTGACCAATATGATGGGGCTTGATGTGAGGGCGGAACTGATCACAAGGGGCCACAATCCCGAAGGGGGAGGCAAAGGAATGATCCGGGTCAATCCATCGAAAGAAATCCTTCCATTGGTCCTCGAAGAGACGGGTCCTCCAGTGGAGGTTAAAGGTACTGTTTACATTTCGAACCTCCCGGATCATATTGCAAAAAGGATGAGAACAACAGCCGTGAACATGCTCTTGAAGGAGGGCCTCTCGCCGACAATAAATATTCACAAAAACGAACCGATCTCTACTGGGACTGGGATCACCATATGGTCGATATCCGGGAGGAGGGTCTTGGGAGCTCAGTCGCTGGGAGAACGTGGAGTACCCTCTGAGAAGGTTGCCGAGAACGCGGTCCGACCCTTGATAGATGACATCAGCTCCGGTGCGGCGATCGATATCCATTCACTGGACCAGATTATACCGTTCATGGCCCTGTCCGAAGGATCCTCTTCGTGTGCGGTCAGATCCATAACCGGTCATTCCTCCACCAACATGGAAATTTCCGAGAGGTTCCTGGGCAGGAGGTTCAAAACAATGGAAAGAGAGGACCTCTTCGTAGTGAGGACCTCGGAACCTTAGAACTACCCGATTTTAAAAAGTGGGAGCACTGGGACCCCTCGAACCGTCATGTAATTGACGCTTGCCAGGTTCGGGGGGTGAGACCAAAAACGGTTTTCAGAATATTTGGATTATTTTTGGTTGTATACAATCAATGTTTACCACCGTTTCTCGTGATTGTTTTAAAAATGACGTGAGAGAAATGGTGGGAGCACTGGGATTGACATCGCCACAATCAGAGATTGTGTCTGGGTTGAGCATTTTAATCGTCGATTTCAAACCGACAATGCTAAACCACCCAAGGGTTCAAATCCCTCGCGAAGCTCGGGGCACTTATTTTTGATTTAAAAATAATTGGATTCAATAAGTGGGAGCACTGGGATTTGAACCCAGACAAACGGGTATCACCTACGTTGAGCGTTAGTAGCATGGGGTCGGAGACCCCCAGGCTCAGTACGGGTCATCGCTCCAGTCATTCATCACAGACCAAGCGTCCCTGGTCCTCAGCAGACCCGTTTACAATCATCCTCGTAACTGGAGCCCGTTGTGCTACCTGGTTACACCATGCTCCCGGATGGGTCGTCAGGGCCACCAATTGAAAACTGGAAGGAGTGACAACAGTTCTCCGAAAAGGAGGACCTCATCACTTCTGCTTCCTTGCGGCTCTTTTCCTGCGGCGCATTCTCTTCTTTCTCCATTTCCACCGCATGTTTCCTTTCTTCTTCCATGCTCGCGAGCTGCGCTTCATTTGGTAGCCTCTTCGTTTTTTCGGGATGAACAGCGGACCCGGAGGGATTCGAACCCTCGACGTCCGGCTTAGAAGGCCGGCGCCATATCCTGGCTAGGCCACGGGCCCGAGCAGTTTGCCCAGGACCCCGCGGGCCCATCAGGTATGGACCTGGATAGGGGCCCTGTTTCTCCCGTAAGAACGCCCTAATCAAGAAGTTGGTTATATACCTTTTTATACTTTGAACGGCAGCCATTCGACATACGCACGGAAAGCCTTATAATATTCATTACATGGATAAAGGGGACGTGGCTCCAAAAAAAAGATCATCATTAAAAAGCCATCTTTCAGTTCCGCTATTCCTGATGTTATCGATCTTTCTGTCATCCATTCCCTTTTCATCACCTCAAGACACCCAGGTTGGAGCTCAGGAAAATAATTTCAACGATATCACACGATCCGATATAACAGGAGAGGAGCTCCAGTACGCGATCGTTACAACCTCCGATCTGGCCCCTTCATTCGAGGACCTCAGAATATGGAGGTCAAAGACCGGATTGAAGGCCGAAATCTTCATTCTTGACGGACCTTCCGGCATTCTCTCCTCCCATGATGGCAGGGATGATGCTGAAAGGCTATTCAATTTCGTCAGGGATGCCTACATCCCAAATAACGAGTCGATGGAATACCTCCTGCTTGGGGGGGATGACGACAAGGTCCCCTTCAGATACCTCTGGGCCAACGCCTCAAGATGGAATTACGACGACGCATACCTCTCGGACGTCTATTTCTCTTCCCCCATGACGGAATGGGATATGGATTACGACGGGAAATACGGAGAAAGAGAGGACATAGAATCATTCGGGGTCGAAAATCTGAAATTCCCCCTGAAGGTCGGAAGGTTCCCCGTATCGAGCAGAGAGGAAGCGGATATCATGGTGAGGAGGGTGATCGATTACGAGTCCTCGCCCGAAGAGGGCAACTGGACCAAAAGGGGTGTCGTCTCATCGTCGCTTATGGAAGCTCCCAATATCTACAATGATCCCGAGACTCCCGAGGACGAGGGTTACGATTCCTACAAGGACAACGGTTACAAGGCATTCTTCAATTACACCTACAGGTTCCTTCCGAGGTCGCTTGACCTTATGGAATTCCATGATTATGAACAGTACGAGGGCGGTAACTATTCCAACCTTACCGACGGATTGGGGATCAAAGACATACCCGGAGCTATAGATGATGGCTGCTCATTTTTCACATTCGCAGGTCAGTCATTTTACGACACTGATGCGGATTGGGATCCTCCCGTTGCATATTCTCTCGCCCAGTATATCGATCCCTGGGGCCTCTCCTCCGGCGGAGAAGCCTTCGCGGAAGCTCTCACCTACGAGGATGCGGAAAACCTTACAAACGGAGGAAAACTGCCGGTGGCCTACATTTCCTCCTGCGACACGGCCAACTTCTCATCGCCGGGAGACACCAGCCTTGAAAAAATCGTGAGGGTTCCAGAAGGAGGAGCCATATGCCTGATAGGTTCCACCGGGGTATCATGGAGGGGAGAGGGAACCGACTACTCCCTGGGAAACTGGTACCTTCTTTCACGATTCTGGCAGAAGATGATGGGATCCGGGAGGCCAGGAGATTCACTCTTCTGGCTCAAGCAGGATTACATCGACAAGAAATGGAACGAATATGCCACCAAGGAGGTGTTCCTGATCGAGCTGTACACCTACAATCTGCTTGGGGACCCTGCACTCTCGGCATGGATCGGTGATCCTCTGGAGATCGAATTGCAGGGACAGAAAGGGGATCATTATGCGGGAGGAGATACCTACACAGCAAGAGTAACCGATCGTGTTGGAAACCCCCTCTCCAGTGTAAAGGTCGCCATTTACATGAACAGCACCGGGCAGTCCTTCCACACGAGAACGGGTCCGGACGGATACGCGGAGATAACCACCTCCTTTTCATCGGGTGGAGAGACGGATTTAACAGCAACGGGCAGAAATCTGATACCTCAATCACTTCAAACTACGGTTCTTGATCAGCCTGTCGATCTCATGGTAGAGTCCGGAACCATCGAGATATCCCCGCTGCCTCTGACCGAAGGTTCACCGGCCACCATAACAGCCATTGTGAAGAATATCGGAGGGAGGGATGCGGAAGATGCGGAGGTCCTTCTTATGACGGGATCGGTTCCCGAAGATCCCGAACAGTGGCCCGACCCTCTGGAGAGGACATCGATCAATATCACAAAGGGATCATCCATTGAAATCCAATTCGAGCTGGACCCATCAAGGTCATGGAAGGTTCTTGCATTGGGGATCATCTCTTCCAGCAGCGAGAATAATCTGGAAAACAATATAGGATCAGTTCAGGTGGATGTGAACGCTAAGCCCAGGTTCCTCCCCATGGGACTGTTGGAGATGGAGGAGGATCAGGAAGGAGGAGCCCGGTTCGATCTTTCGGAATATGTTTACGATCCCGATGACGATACACTGATCTTCTCGATCGGGACAGGTGCCCCGGCCTGGTGTACGCTTGAAGAAAATAGTTTAAGGATGGAGCCGCCGGAGAATTGGTCGGGAACATTCGATATCACCCTGAGGGTATCCGACGGACTCGCTTTCGATCTGACGGAAGTAGGGGTATTCATCAGTCCCGTAAACGATCCCCCGGTAATTATGGGTTTGAAGGATTCATACACGGCATATATCGACAGCCCTTTCTCTCTGGTCCTGCAGACATTCGATGCGGAAGGGGAGGAGGTGACCCTGAGCCTGGAATCGGACCTTGAAAGATTGAAATTGTCGGGAAGGACCGTCAGGTTCGTCCCCTACGTGGAGGACCGGGGAAGATATGAGATCGAGATCAACATATCCGACTCATCGGGCGGAAACAGGACCTATTCCTTCACCTTGAATATTATGCCATCCGAGGGCAAGCTCTTCTTCGAGGAACCATCGATACATCTCCCGAGAGCCGAGGTTGGCTCTTCCTACAACCACAAAATAAAGGTCGGGGGGGATCTGGCCTCCAACGCGACCTATTCGGATGAAACCGATCTTTTCGATATAGGTCCGCAGACCGGTGAAATATCCTTCTCACCCGATTCGGAGGACAAGGGTGAACATTGGATCACGATCAGGGTTGATTCCGGGAATGTGACCATCGAGAGGACCTTCTTCCTTGAGATCGAAGAGGAGGAGGAGCAGGGTACAATAATGTACTGGATCCTAGGGGCTGCTATTCTGCTTTTGATAGTTTTGTTGGTTATTGTGCTTGCCTGGGCGGGAACTCCTCCCGAGCAGTATGGCCTGGAAGAATGAAATAGGTACCAACATTTAATTATGAAATTCCTGAATTCCTTCATTATGTGGGAAAAAGGAAGGGGTCATAAGCGGAACGTTTTCTATGTTTGTATGGCAACCGTCTTCCTCATATCACTGTTTTTGTATCCGGCTCTGGCGGATACGGGAACAAGGACCGTGGATTCGACGGTCACGGGACGGATAGTGGATGGTTCAAGCGATCCGATCCCGGGGGCCAATGTTGTTGCTGTCACGGGTTCGTCGGTGTTGAACGGAACCTTGACAAATGCCACGGGCAATTTTACCATGGACCTTCCTCCATTGGAGGAAGATTCCAAAATCCAGCTCATATATTTGAAGGACGGATATTTCACCAAAAGTGCGGAGATCATCATATCTGCAGGCATTATCGACACCGGAAACCTATCAACATCCTCAATACCTGCAGAAACCGAGAGGGTACAAGGAACCATCACCTCCGGAGGGAGCCCGGTCCAGGACGTCCGTGTTACCATGGATTACAATGGCATGGAAGGATCCTACAAATACGAGGCGGATACCGACGGGTCAGGATATTTCGGCTTCGATGTTTTCCCCGGTGAATTCAGGGTGACAGTACTATACAAAGGGATAACAGTCCGGGAAGAGGAGCTGAAAGTTGAATCCGCCGGAGGTCCGTATGATCTTTCCATGGAAATACCTCACGTTCCCGACCGAACAGTGGTCGTAAAGGGTTTTGTTACGGACGGAGCATCGCCCGTATCCGGTGCGGTCATATGGCTGATGGAACAGGAGACGGAATTGGGGATCCAGGCATCAACCGGACCGGGAGGTTACTACGAGGTAAATTTCTGGACCGGCAATCATCTGATAGTTGCCCTTGCCGAGGGTTTCGATGCTTATTTCAACAGGATAGCCGTCCCCGAAACCGGGGGAATATGGCACAATATCACATTGGAAGAGGAGGTTTACTGGCTCAACGGAACGGTCAGGGATCAGGGGGGAGCTCCGATAGAGGACCTTACGGTCCAGTTCTTCAGGTCCAATTCTTTCATGATGATGAATATGGACACCACGGACTCTTCGGGCGATTTCGGAATCAGGGTGCCGGAAGGTCCGGGATATCTGATGGTGGTGGAGGAGAGCTCCTTCGACGCCGAGAATTACGAGACCTATTTCGAAGGCCCCATTGAAATGACATCCGATATCGATAAGCTGGTTATGATGCATCCCCTTCCGGAACAGAAGGGTACCATGGAACTCCTGTTTTCGGGGTGGGAGGATATCAACGTTTCCTCGTTCATGAAGCTGTCAAAGAATGCTTCTATGGGGGCAAGGGCTACCATCGATTTCATGATCGGAAACGGCGACCTGACCGTCAGCCAGGAGGAAGCAGACAACTTCATCGAAATGATAATGGAAGAAGATCCCTCCCTGGGAGAAGGAGCCTTCATAAAAGATACCAAGGACAATCTGACGGTATCAGGAAACCATTATTATGTAGTGGAGGGAAGCGAGGGAATAATCTTCAACAATCTCACGGGATCAATCGGCAGCCAGGACGAATTCGAGCTCAGGCAGTTCTCGAGATATTCCATGAACGGAACCATTCCCGAAGATACAGCGATCATAGAGATGAGCCTCAATCTATCATATTACGACGAGGACGAGAATTTCAACGTGGAGATGCCGATACCGGATGGCTGGCTCTATCTCAACCACTCCGAAACCGTCCATGATCTTGTCCATGAGAACGGCGCAATCAAAATCGAAGCAGGGGAGGACCCAGATCCGGGGGATGAGGTCGATTACGAATGGATCGATATCGGTTTTGCATCGGACCGATTCCAGGCGGAGATAGAAACGGTTGATATGTTACACGAGGGCGAGGGATTCAACCTCACCCTGAACGTTACCGATCATGTACCGGAGAATCAGCGTCAATACAGATGGGACCTGGGAGATGGAAGAGAGGCCAATACCACAGTCCCCGAGCTGGGTCATGTTTACTTGGAGAACGGGACATATGACATAAACGTGGAGATGACAGATGACCTGGGCCGGGAAACCGACGCCTTCTTCCAGGTGGAAGTTTTGAACAAGGATCCTTACCTCAATCTTTCAATCGAGGGAGGCTCCAACCAGACCTTCACCGAGGGAGAATCCATCACGGTGAAGATCAATGCTTCCGACGTTCCCGGCGATCCTCTGATGTTCAAATGGGGGCTTATGGGGGAATGGTCTGATAATCACACATTTGACGAGGCCAATTCCACCTTCGAGGTATCTCTCCCCGATGACGGAAACACTACCGTTCAGGTAAGGATGTACGATGATGACGGTGGTTTTACCCTTGAGGAACTGATGTTTCATGCCCGAAATCTGCCCCCGGTTTTTTCGATAAACAGAACCGGCATTGATTACGGAGACCGGGCGGATCAAGGGAAAAATGTCACACTCTCTCCATACAACGTCACTGATGTGGATGAGGACACCGTTTCTTTCGAGTGGACCTGGCCGGAATCCGATTCGATAATATCCACATTGAACGGGGACACTCTGGAAATAAGGTTCCTGGATCCGGGTTTTTACGATCTTACCCTCGAAGGAAGCGACGAGGACGGAGGGATATTCCATCGCAACATCTCCATAGAAGTGATCGAGGATCCCGACTTTGACAACGACGGCGATGGAATGCCCAGGTGGTGGGAGAAGGCCAACGGATTGAACGATGACAACCCCAACGATGCCGGTCTCGATCCTGACATGGATACCCTTACCAATCTGCAGGAGTTCGAGGCAGGAACAAGGATAGATTCATCCGATTCCGATTCCGACGGAATGCCCGATGATTACGAGGTAAATCACGATGGTTTGAATCCGCGTGAAGACGATTCGGAAGGAGACCTCGATAACGACGGACGGACCAACCTCGAGGAGTACGAGAAAGGAACCGATCCCACGGTGGCAGAGGAAAAAGACGATGAGGAGAACCAAGGTACCGTGATATTCGTGATCCTGATCGTAACCGGTATAATTATCGCACTGGGGGCGACCATAATAATGGTAACCCGCAGGAAACAGGCATCCATGTGGTACGAGGAGTAGTGACGCTTATAGGCCGTCTCAGTCCCTGAGCGCCACGGCCTCTATCTCGACAAGGGCGTCCAGGGGTAGTCTTGCCACCTGAACGGCCGCTCTGGCAGGAGGATCATCCTCGAAGAAGGACCCGTAGACGGAATTGAAGACCCCGAAATCGTTCATGTCCCTGAGGTAGACTGTTGTCTTCAATATCATGTCCAGGGACGATCCGGCGGCATCGAGGACCGCAGCCAAATTCTCCATAGCCTGTCTCGTCTGCTCCTGAATGGTATTTCCAGCAAGCTCCTTGGTCCCCGGCTTCAATGCCAGCTGTCCCGAACAGAACACCAGAGGACCTGCGGCTGTTGCCTGGGAGTATGCCCCAACCGCTTCCGGTGCTTCCTTCGTTGAGATTATCTCCCTAATCCATTTGAGATCCAGATCGGTCATCTCTTTCACCTGCGGATCAATCGGTCTTCAGGTAGAAATCATTAACCCGAAAGGTCGAATGATCCCACAGTTTCGTAGACAGGTCCTCGGGGAGTGAGGGTGGATGAGATCAGCTCGAATCCCGATACTTTCAGTACCGGGTCCTCCTCCTTCAATTCATTTACGCATGCTTCCATGGACCTTTGCGCCTTTTCTATATCGAATCTGCCCTTGGACCTGGCGATTGTGAGATGGGGCTTGAACCCCCTCTTTTCCAGTGGAGAATCGATTCTTTCATGCAATCTCTCATCCAAGGTCCTGGCAAGCTCCCCGGGATGTCCTCCCTCGTATCCGATCCAGAGTACGGACGGACGCTTCCAGCCGGGAAAAGCACCGGGACGGGACACCCTCATCTCGAATGATGCTGTCTCCCGGGAGGCCTCATCCAGAACCGGTGTGATCTCTTCCACTGGAACGCCGGGATCGCCGAGAAATTTCAGGGTTATGTGCTGCAGTCCCGATTTTACGGGTTTCAGGCCTCTTCCCATGGATGAGAGCTCCAAGAGAAGCTTATCCAATGATTCGGACCGTGGTACCTTAACCGCAACAAAGAGCCTCATTTTATCAACCCTTCCAGGAGTTTATTGAAATCCTCCTTCAACTCATGCATTTCAGATTCGTTCACCAGCATCATGTCGGCCCTGGCTATGACATCCCCCAATCCCCATCCGAGTTCCCTATCGTCCCTCTCATCGAAATCCTCCCTGGTCCGGGGATCATCGCTCCTTCCCCTGTTCAGCAGTCTGTGGAATCTGGTTCGCGGGGAGGAATGTACGCTCAGGATCGAAAATCCGTCTCCCCACCTGGTTTTGAATACATCGACCTCGAATGATGACCTGACCCCGTCAATGATGACCAGCTTTTCTCCCGTGGAGATCAACCCCTCCACTTCCTCTATAAGCCTCAGGGCCCATATGTCCTTGCCGAATCTCTTCCTCTCCTCGTCGGCAAATCTGCCGGTTTCCCTCGGATCGCGGCCGGGGCAGCTGGACGCGAAACAGGATCTCACAACATCCCCCATGGACCTTACGGGAATGCCTTTCTCCCTGGCTATGACACAGGCTTCTCCCTTTCCCGAACCGGGCATCCCGGTCATGCCCAGTACCCTTGAACCGGAATCAGGGCCGTTCATTATCATTTCAGCTCCCGGGGTGAAATTTGATCAGGATTAAAATATGTTTTCTAAAAGATAAAAATGTGCAACTTTTCAAATGAAACGATAGCGGCCCAGGGGGTCACCGAAAGAAAATACGTTTTTTCAATTATCTGGACCCCCTTTTTCCACATCCGAAGGTGTATACAGGAAACGCCACTTACATTATATACTAGGAAAAACGGATTGCAAAAAAGATTTATAATCATAATCCGTTGGTCCGTACTGTCTATATAAATAACCCAGTCCTATCAGGTTACTGGCGTAAACCCTAATAGAGGTGCATACAATGGGTAGCTTATCAGCACGATTCGCAGGCTTGGCAATAGTTCTACTGATGGTTTTCTCGGGAATGATGGTCCTGACGGCCATACTCGTCGAGGAACCGGATATGGAGGCGGAGGCGGCAATGTCCCCGAAAAAAGATGCGTTTGGTTACATGTGGGTGGACAACAACGATCCCGAGCCAACGGTCGAATACGACTGGATAGATGCGAAGAACAATCCGAGAAGCGTAGAAATGGATGAGATAGAGGTATCGAATCCCTACAACGGTCAGGCTTACCAGTATTATGACCTGCCTTTTGATTTTCCCTTCTACGGGGAATACTATTCAAGGACTGCGGTCTGCGGTGCGGGCTACATTGATTTTGCCGGGTTCCAGTACAGTTACGCTCCGGGATATTATTACATGTATCAGATCCCCTATTCCTCCTACGAGAACGGATTCATCGCCGCGTGGGCGGGATATGTGGGAGATGCCAACGGAGGGTCCGATTTCACCGTTTATGCGCTTCAGGGAGAGACATACGGGGAGAAGTGGGTCTGCTTCGAGTGGTGGAATGCTTACTGTTACTTCTACTACACGGACCCCGGAAACGAGCTCAACTTCCAGATAATCATCTACGAATCTGGACTGATCAAGCTCCAATACAAGGATACCGTAACCCAGTATTCTTCTTATTCCAACGGCTATTATGGATTTGCCGGAATCGAGAATCCCACAGGGACAGTGGGACTGGAGTATTCCGGAAGGATGGACACCAATCTCAAGGACGGCCTTGCCGTCATGATCGGGATGAACCTTGCCGAGGTCAACTCCATGGCAGTCGAGACCGAGGAAGGCGGCGCTCTTTATGCCATGTATCAGGATTACACCATAACCGCCGAGGTCAAGCACCCCATCAACAACGACATGATCAGGGTGGTGGCAATAACTATGGGCAACAATCTGGCTGATCTTGTCTATTTCCAGAGCATGGACGGGAGCTATTACTTCTCCGAGGTGGATTCAAACAACTTTGTAATTTTGAATGCCGATACCTCCATGGCGGAGGTGTCGGGGGAATACCTGAAACTTACTTTCAAATTCGCCCCGACATTTGCTTACCCCGTCACCGCTTTCCAGAACCTGAAGATCCAGGTTCTAGGAGCCGGGGTTATGCCGGGTTCCACAACGATGCGAGATGCCTACTGGGTAGAGAATCGTCTAGAAATGGTAGGTTCCATGGTGGCGGTTTCCGATGCCGTAGGTGTGATAGAAAACGGCGGATGGATACGAGGAGGAGAGACCTTCCATTTCCAGGGAATCAGATCGGTTTACCCGGGCACTACAAAGAGTCCCATGGCGGGAACCTACACATACACCATTTCCGATGAGGTGGGAAACGAGTTCGTTCAGAACGATGTGGTTGATACCAGCAACGTTGAAGTGGTTTCCGAGAACGACCAGGTTCAGAAACAGTATCGTCTGAACATAACCGGTGTTCCTGCCGGGACCGATGTTTCCGATCCTGTGATATTCATCATGAACGTCGATCCCTACAGGCCCACTCCTCCAAAGGAGGTCCTGATACATGCCGACTCCTTCGAGGACAGGAATACCGAATTCGATGATGACAATGAGGTGTTCGTTACATGGGAGCCTTCGGAGGATTTCGAGTCGGGCGTATCCGGTTATTATGTGGCCACCTTCGACCCCTTCCTTGCCGGTGCCGACCTGGAAGAGGCAATCTTCGTGAAGAACCCCGATACATCCACCAAACTCGTATTCGAGGATATGGGAACGAGAAAAGTATACGTGTGGGCCATGGACAGGGCCGGCAATCCTTCGATCCCGACCTTTTCGGTCACCAAGATCGATGCGACCGAGGTGACATTTGCGGAGTTCTCCCCCGGACATCAGGTATGGGTGAATACAAGGAGGCCCGTATGTTCTGTACTCATAGATGATATGGGTGGTTCGGGAGTATCCGCGAAGAACCTCGAGTATTCATTATCAACAACCAATACCCTTGAATACGGTGCCTGGCAGTCCTCTTCCCTGGGAAGGGACAACGAACAGGTCAGGTTGTCCGTTCAGGGCATATTCGAAAACGGAAAGAGCAATTACATCAAATTCAGGGCCAAGGACGTCGCCGGAAACGGCTGGACCGTGAGCAAGGACTACAATGTCTGGGTTGACGAGGAGCGCCCCTCCTATACCGGATTCCGGCCGTATGAAACGGAATACCAGAATTCCAGGAACGTTGTTGTATCGGTGGATATCACCGATATCCACGCCCTGAGGGCAGGTTCAGGCATAAGGTTGGATACCGTAGAATACAGGATGTCAACCCAGGGCAAGGGCCAGTTCGGGGATTGGATGGCCGCCCCGATATCCTCTGTTGATGAAAACGGCATTGTCCACGTGGAAATGGAGCTCGATTTCGAGGAGGGATCCGACAACTACATTCAGTTCAGATGCTTCGACCAAATTGGCAATTTCGCTTCTTCCAAGGAGTATAATGTCAAGGTCAATGCAGCTCCCCTGATCGATGCTTTCCTTGCGGATCCCAAGAACGGTCATACCTACACCACTTCCGAGAAGATCCTCTTTGATGCATCTGGCACCGAGGATCCCGACGGCGACCTTCTCGAGTTTGCCTGGTATTCGGATATCAACGGTTTCCTTTCCGCAGATGACAGCTTCTTCAGGACCCTGAGTCCCGGTGTTCACATCATAAGGCTTGTCGTTAACGATCCCGCCCACTCCATTGTGGAAGCCTGGGAGGTAGAGGTGTTGGAGGAGACCCAGATCAATCCCGAGGACATCGATACCGACGGCGACGGGATCTATGACGATTGGGAGATAAGGTACGGACTGGACCCCGATCGTCCCGACAGCTTCATAGACGCGGACAACGACAAGTTCACCAATCTCCAGGAGTTCCAGAACGGAACCGATCCCACCAGGTCTGTCTCTCATCCTCCCTATCCCACGATAGAGGCCGAATCCGATTCGGATGATGATACCGCAGATCAGTACAGGAACATCACACTTGCTCTGGCTCTCGTTGCGCTTCTAGTGGTGATAATCCTGTCCCTGCTTGCCTATACAAAACATAAAAACTTCAACCTCGAGCGCGAGGAGGAAAAGGAACTCGAGACCGAGGAGATGTCATACCGCAATGCTCTTGAAAAGAGGAATAACGCATGATCAAATATCTTGAAATAGAGGAAAAGATACCATTTCAGAAGGTGATCCCATGAAAAGAAATCTCTCTGTGCTGTGGACCGTGACCGTGACTTCCGTATTGCTGATGGCCGCATTCGGCCTTCTGATCGGAAACGACGAAGAGATCGTCGTATCCGCGGAGGAGAGCAATACTGCGGATCAGGCCGGATATACCTGGATAGACAACAGGGACCCAGCTCCCAAGGTGCAATACGACTGGATAGATATCGAGGGAATCGGAACGTCGGTAAAGGATAAGCTGACCTACTACTATTCCTATTATGATATCTATTATAGAATGCCCACATCTCCTATCAATCTCCCGTTCTCCTTCGAATATTACGGGCAGACGGAGAACCAGATCCTGATATGGCCGAGTGGAATGGCCAGTTTCGGAAATACTCAATACGGGTATTCATACGGAAATTACGGCGGTACACTCCCGAATACATATTCATACACACCGGAAGGTTGTATTGCGGCACTCTGGACCTACGGTGGCATGCCCGCGGATGATGATTCAGATCTCCTCACATACCACTATGATCCTGTGGATGATGAGGAATTGGAGTACTTTGTCATCTCCTGGATCAATGTTCAGAATCCCTACTTTTCAACCTACGCCAACCCCCATTCCACTGTACAAGCCATCCTTTACGAGAACGGCGACATCAAGGTAAACGTCAAGGACGGATCCTATTCCTACACCTCATATTCAACAATCGGGATCGCAAACAGGGCTAGAGATATCGGCGTGAACTACGCATATAATGACTTTTCAAGGATAAAAAGCGGCAGAGCTGTCCTCTTTAAACAGTTCAAGACAGATGTCATAGATGTTGAGTTCACTGAAGGATACGGTCCCGACCTGGACATCTATCCCGCAATGGCAGGTGCAGGCGAGACCGATTACATGGCAAAAGCCCACGTATGGTGCGAGAAGGAAGTGGAAAGACTAACTCATATAGATATGATAATCGGTCCTGGAGAGATAGGTGTAACACTGAGATATGATTTCAACACCGACACATTCAGGAAGATCAATGACCCCATGAGAATGGTTATCCTCAAGGAGGATATGAGCACGGCCACTCCCTACAAGGGCAATCCCGACCACGAGGCTATTGTGGAGTTCAGGTATGATTTCAACTTCAACTGGCAGAGCCTGGACCATGTAACGGTCCTGTTCCGCCTTTACGGAGAATCCGTCAAGAGCTCCGCAAATGAATTCGAGAACCAGTATCGTGTCGTATCCCACGTCAAGATGGTGGGCAACTTCTCCGTGGAGGATTCAAGAGAAAGACAGCTGATCAAGGGTGACTGGGTCCGTGGAGGTGATACCATCCGCTTCTACGGTCTCGAGAGGAAGTATGCTGACGATTCAATAACTATCCAGCCTCCCGACATGATCAAGATCGGTATCAAGGATACCACCGGAAAGGTGTATACTTCGGATTACACGGCCGATCTCGACACCCACATATATGTGGATCCCGTCTTCGGCGAGATGGAATACACGCTTGAATTCATCAACGTCACCCCGGAAGCAGACCAGTCAGACGACACCAAGGTGAAGGTGTTCTACACCAACGGCTTCCTTGTACAGATCGATTCGGACAATCCTGGAATACCCGGAAGGATAGATGTTCTTCCCGATGACAAGAACGAGAAACCGAGGAACTACGACAACGACCGCGACGTGTTCATCGAGTGGGAGGATGCCATAGATCAGTCCTCTGGAGTCGCGTTATACTATTACAGCATAAACAAACCCAAAGACAGGGCCACCGATCCTGTTTCCATGCCCAAGGCAGCCGGAAGCAATGTAGCGGAGATCAAGAACCTCCCCCAGGGAGTGAACAAGATATATCTGTGGGCCGAGGACCTCGTTGGCAATCAGGGCAACGAGATCTTTGTGGAGGTCACCATCGACCTGGAGGGTGTAACCTTTGGCGGTTTCTATCCCACCACCGATGTCTGGAACACCCAGATCAGGCCCACCTGTTCCATCTTCATCAACGATACGCTAACAGGTGTCGATCCTCTGTCCATAGAGTACGAGATCGCAACCTCTTCTGTGGGTTTCAGCGAGAACTGGCAGAACATCCAGGATTCCTATGCCTCTGCCGAGTCCCTCCGTGTTGTGGTGACCGGTTTCTTCAAGAACGGCAAGGAGAACTGGATCCGCTTCAGGGCCCAGGATCTTGCCGGCAACAAGTACCAGGTATCCGACGGATACAACGTATGGGTTGACGCGGAAGAGCCTGACTTCGATCTTGTGTCCCATAGCGAGGACACCTATCATCTGACCCCAAGGCAGGAGGTACGGATAATGATCACCGACACGGAATCCGGTGTGGATGCCTCCTCCATCGAATACAGGACCACCACCAAGGGAATGACCGACTGGACTCCCTGGAGGACCTACAAGGAAGGAGTGGACGGAAAGTCTGTGGAGGTCAGGATAACCCAGACCTTCAGAAGAGGCGATCAGAACTATGTCCAGGTCCGTGCAAAGGATCAGGCGGGAAACCCTGTTGAGACCTCGGAAGCCTTCAACATCCGCATCAACACCTTCCCCGAGGCCGTTGTAACATCGCCTTCTTCCGGAGATATCCTCTACGATGACACCGACATTGTCTTCGATGCATCCGATTCCTATGATCCGGATGGGGACAAGCTCACCTACACCTGGTATTATTCCAAGGGTGACGAACAGGTCAAACTGGCTGAAGTCGCGAGGTACATCACACCGCTGGATATCGGAGAATACACCATCACACTGGTGGTGAAGGACAGGATGGACAACGAGGTCCAGAGGAACTTCGTCATTACCGTGGAAAAGAGGCCCAGCCCCGAGGATGAGGGCGGTATCATCGATCCCACCATAGACACCGATCTGGACGGCATGAAGGACTGGTACGAGATAAAATACAAGCTCGATCCGCTGGTGAAAGATGCCGGTGAGGATCCCGACGGTGACGGTTACACCAACGCTCAGGAGTTCGGTAACGGCAACTGGTATGCGGAGAACCTCACCAATCCAAAGGATCCCAGAAGCCACCCCGTCTCCGAGTACGAGCAGGCAGAGGCCGAGGACAGAGGCCCCTTCTCGGACAATATGCTTCCGCTTTGGGGAATATTGGTCCTGCTGATCCTTGTTGTCATAGTCACCATGCTTGTGGTCAAGAACAAGAAGGACAGACAGGTCAAGAGGATAAGGTCCGTGAGGAACATGAGAAAGATCATGCCATCCGTTTCATGGGACCAGATAACCTCCACCGCCTACATGGCCCCCTATGTGCAGGGTCCTGCTCTTCAGGCTGCTTCCGGACCGGCACTTCCAACCGCGCAGCAGGAGGTTGATTCCAAGTCAGCCCTTCCTCCCGCACAACAGCAGGAAGGTCAGGAACAGCCTCAGGCCCAACAGGAACAGCCCCAGCCGGCACCTGCCCAGCCTCAGCCGGAGCAGCCCGAGCCCGCTCCGCAGCCTCAGCCTTATCAGCCACCTCCTGGACAGTAAACGAAAAAAGTCCGGTAGGACAAAGGAGGAGCTTCTTCGGAGGCTCCTCACTATTATTTATTGAATATTGGTGCCACAGCCATCATCTTTTTAAACCCATTATTTTATCAGCTGTTCATGAAGATCTCACTCTTCGGCCCGCCCGGAGCCGGAAAAGGAACCCAGGCCAGATTCATAGTGGAGGAGTTTTCCATTCCCCAGATTTCAACAGGGGACCTCCTTCGTGCACAGGTTAGGTCCGGTACAGACCTCGGGATCAAGGCCAAGGAATACATGGACAGAGGAGCCCTTGTCCCTGACGAGGTTGTGATAGGAATGCTCCGGGAAAGGATCTCCGACAATGATTGTGAAAACGGATTCATCCTGGACGGATTCCCAAGGTCCCTCTCCCAGGCGGAAGCTCTCAAGGAAATCGTCACACTTGACGCTGTGATCAACATCAAAGTGGATGAGGAGGCCCTGATAAGGAGGATAACCGGTAGAAGGATGTGTCCCGACTGCGGTGCAACCTATCATATCGATTTCGCACCCCCCCGGAAAGAAGGTATCTGCGACAGATGCAGTGCCGAACTCTATCAGAGGGATGATGACAGGGAAGAGACCGTGAGAAAGAGGATAGAGGTTTACAGGTCGCAGACCGAACCCCTGGCCGAATTCTACAGGGAAGAGGGTATCCTCAAAGACATTGATGGAAACAGGTCCATAGAGGAGATCTCCGGGGATATCATCGGGTTTCTTGAAGGTTTGGGGTAGTGAATAATGAAGATCCTGGTAATAGGGGCAGGTGCCCTGGGAAGCCTCATCGGAGGCCTGCTATCCAAAGAGCATGATGTCACTATCATAGGCAGGTCGGAGCAGGTATGGGTCCTCAAACGCAAAGGCCTTAGAATCGACGGGATTACCAAGGGAGAGTTCAGGCCGAGGGCGCTGACAGGAGTTCCAAGGGATGAGGATTTCGACCTGGTGATCCTCTGCGTCAAATCCTACAACACCGATGTCACCCTGGATCCTCTGATGCCGTTGTTGAAGAAAGGGACGAGAGTTCTTTCCCTGCAGAACGGACTGGATAACGAGGAGAGGATACTGAACTTCATAAGGTCCAATTCCTTCGATTCGGAAGTTATCGGGGGAATAACCTGCCACGGGGTTACATACAAGGGTCCCGGAGTCGTCAAACATGCCGGTGTGGGAGATTCCGTGATCGGCC
Organism: uncultured Thermoplasmatales archaeon; assembly: GCA_964445525.1. GTDB lineage: Archaea > Thermoplasmatota > Penumbrarchaeia > Penumbrarchaeales > Penumbrarchaeaceae > Penumbrarchaeum. The sequence continues at coordinate 22,149 of CAYULA010000022.1, forward strand.
ATTTCGGCGGAGGTAGCGGGAACGGGATCCTGGTCAACGATATTGCCGAAGCCTTCAAGAACGTGGGCTTTGACATGGCTACCTCGAACCATATCGATAGGGAGATATGGGCCAAGACGATCATCAACTCCGCAATAAATCCCCTTACCGCGATTGTTCAGGGAAGGAACGGAGTACTTCTGACCAATCCCGGTGTCAGATCAACCGCGGAGGACCTCATAAGGGAGGGTGTGGCGGTTGCCAGGGGATACGGGAAGGACCTTACATACGAGGAGATGAGCGGGAGGACATTCGAGGTAGCAGAGAGGACCTCAAGGAACAGGTCCTCCATGTTCCAGGACCTCCAGAGGGGCAGGAGGACCGAGGTGGACTCCATAAACGGAGCAATCCATGAAAAAGCATGCGGCAAGGGTCTTACCGCACCGGTAAATCTCACCATGGTCAGGCTGATAAAGGCAATGGAGGATCGCAACCTGGAGGATCCCAAGGAACTAGAAGAAGGATGAGACCGCCTGCTCCAGGGTCATGTTGTCGGCCCTTACCGGCCTCAGCTCCTCGGGGAGGAATTTTAGATATCTTGGCTGCTTGAGCCTCTCGTCCATGAGGACTATGACGGACCTGTCGCTTTCCGACCTGATGGACCTTCCGGCAGCCTGCAGGATCTTGTTCATGGCAGGATAGATGTACGAGTACTCCTCTCCAAGGTTGTATCCGAATTTTGTCCTGAAGTAGGACCTCAGCGACTGGACCTCTAGCGAGGGAGGAGCAAAGGGCAGACCGACAACCATGACTCCCGAAAGAAGGTTGTCCCTGTAATCCACCCCTTCCGAGAGCGATCCTCCCATCACAGCCAGTAGAATGGCTCCACCTTTCTCCCTGGCAGAAAAAAGGTCCTCTATCATCTTCTCCTTGTCCCTCCTGGACATGGACCTCTCCTCCATGAGCAGAGGTTTGGGGCATCCCCAGAAATAATCCTTCACCTCGTTCATTATGGAGTATGAAGGAAAGAAAACTGCCACATTGCCCGGAACCCTTCCGGAGAGGGAGACCACTCTCTCGCCGATGGTCCTGTACATCTTTTCACCCCTCCTCTTGTAGGCAGTGGTCACACTTTCCTCCAGAAGGACGAGACGGTTCCTGCCGGGGAAGGGAGACGGGTATTCCTTCTCCATCCTCCTGTCCTTGGACATACCCAGTATGTCCCCGAACATGGACGGCGGGGACAGTGTCCCGCTCATGAGGACCGCGGAATCGCATCCCTTGAATATAGGCCCCGAGATCTCTCCGGGGTCCAGGTTCCTGTAGGCAATCCTCAGGGAATCTATCCCCTTCCCGTCGGGTATGGAAAGATAGAGTACGTGGGATGATTTCAGGAACATCAAACCCTCCAGGAACTGGGTTACCAGCATGACCGGATCCTCCTCGTCCCCTCCCCCTCTCTTCTTGGAAAGGTCGGCAAGCATCTCTATGAACATGTCCAGGTCCAGGGAGCGGTCGATTGTACTTTCCTGAAAAAGGGCCCGGATCTCCGATACGAACAATCTCTTGTCCAGCTCCACCTCCCCATCGTCACCCAGCTCCTTTTTCGCGGTCTTCGATATGAATTCCCCTATCAGGGAAAGGTGATGCCTGAGATGTCTCTTGCCGGAGCAGGAATCTTTTGCCTCCTCGATGATCCTGACAGGCAGCTCGCTGGATTGATTCGATCTTATCCTGTCAGGGAGATTGTGGGCCTCATCGACTATTATTGTGATATCCGAGATGTCCTTTGAAAGGCCGTTCAAAATGGTCTCCTTGAGGTCCGAGAATAGGTAGTTGAAATCGCATATCAGTACATTTGCTTCCCTGGCCGCTTCCAGGGCCGCCCTGTGTGGACATATCCTTGCGGACCTGGAAAGCTCCACGATGCTTTCCACATCGTGGACCTTCGAAAGGATCTCCTCTATGAGAGGGGGTGGTGGCGGTCTGAAATAAGGGCAGGAGCCGTCCTTGGACTGCTGCTTGCAGAGGAACGAGAAGGTGGAATGGGGAAGTCTGGTCATTTCCCTGGGACACATGGACTGCTTGGATACGATATCAACGGCCTTGATCCTGACTCCGGACCTTCTGCCTATCTTTCTTATGGTATCCACCGCTATGGCATGCTGGGACTGCTTGGAGGTCATGAACAGGACCATCGTGCCATCTTTGATGGCATGTTCCAGGGCGGGGGAAAGACTGGCGGCTGTCTTTCCGATCCCGGTTGGAACATTTGCAAGTAGAAATCTCCCGTTTTCCACGGCCTCCTTTACATCCTTCATGAATTCCTCCTGGCCGGGCCGGATCCTTTCAAATGGGAACATGTTCCCCGCTCTGGTCCATTTTGAACTGTCGGGCCGGGACTTTTCCTTCTGTTGTGCCCATTCCTTCATGTTCTTCAGTTCGCCCGCATCCAGCCCGGTGGTTGTGGATCTGTAAATGGACCTGGATGCGTACGGGGAGCTCCTCGGAGATACGCCTTTCCTGACATTGAATCTTTTTTTGCCTGAATCCCGGACGCCATTTTCGGTCTTTAAAGGTGGACTCTTATCGTTGCCTGTCGAATCCAGCCTTCCGCATCTGGGACATACCCTGGCCCTGTCCCCAGTGGAGAAGTCCCATCTCAGAAGGGAACCGCATTTCCTGCAGAAGTTTTCCATCGTCCTTTCCCCGGCGCCATTCGCCATCGGGGGACCGCATATAATTATGTCGTCTAGGGGAGTTCTGCGAATCAACCCATTATCTCCACATGTATCCTTTTACCCTTGTGGATCCTGCATTCTATCTGGAACACCTCTCTCATCCATCCCTCGCTCAGGACCTCCTCCACCGGACCCTTTACAATCAGTTTTCCGTCTTTCATGAGCGCCACCTCGTCGCAGAATCTGGCGGCAATATCTATGTCGTGAAGGACGGCAAGAACGGTTGTCCCTTTTTTCGTGTTCAGTTTTCCCACAAGGGACATTATGTCGATGGAGTGTCGAACATCCAGATTCTTGGTGGGCTCGTCCAGAAGCAGTATTCCGGGTTCCTGGGCCAGGGACCTGGCGATGAATACCCTCTGCCTTTCCCCTCCGCTCAGCTCCGAAATGCTCTTCCCCTCCATTCCCCGGAGTTCGCACCATTTCAGGGCTCTTTCCACGGCCTTCTTCCCGTTCCTGTCGGTCATGGAGAACCTGCCCATGTGTGGATATCTGCCCATTGATATGATCTCCGATACGGTGAATTCGAATCCCGGGTGGTTCTCCTGGGGAAGCAGCGCCATCCTCCTTGCCAGTTCCCTGGTGCCCCATTCACCACGATCTTTCCCCAGGATCCTGACCGAACCCGAGACCGGTATCAGGGATCCCGTTATACACCTCAGAAGCGTCGTCTTGCCCGAACCGTTGGGGCCCAAAAGCCCCAGGAACTCACCCTCCTCTATACGGAGGTCCACTCCCTTCAGCACCTCTTTTCCATTGTATGATGCATGAAGGTCCTCAATCTCGATCATCCCGACACCCTCCTTCTCCCCATCAGATAGAGAAAGAAACCCCCTCCGAGAAAACCTGTCACGATCCCCAGGGGCACTACCTGATCCAGGACCGATCTGGAGAACATATCGCACAGTATCAGAAAAGAGGCTCCCAGAAGTGCCGATCCCGGTATGAGGTATCTGTGATCCGGTCCGATCATCCTCCTTACGAAATGCGGAATCATCAACCCCACGAATCCTATCATCCCGCAGAAGGGGACCGTTAGAGCTGCCAGCAGTGAGGAAACGGACAGGATGATCAGCTTGGACCTTTCAACATTCACCCCGAGCCCCCTGGCATCCTCCTCCCCCATGGAAAACGCATTGAGATCCCTTGAAAAAAGGATCAGGATCGGAACCGAGACAACAACACCGGTTCCCACCACCGCGATCTCGGACCAGGTGGAATTGGAACAGGTCCCGAGAAGGGAGATCATGACCGCCCTGGGATTCTCTATGAAATAGTAGATGGTGAACTGCGTGGCGGCGGTTAGAGATGCCGATATGGCAACCCCTGCAAGCAGAAGGTTTGTCAACGGTATCCTGCTCCCGGTCCTTGCAACCAGATATGCGCAGGTAACGGCACCGACGGCTCCGATGAAGCTTATGAAAGCCCTGAACCATACGACCCAGATTCCGGACTGATCCAGGGTGATCACCAGGGCCAGCATCCATCCCATGGCGCCTCCGGCCGATATTCCTATTATGAAGGGATCCACCAGGGGATTCCTGAACAATCCCTGGAGGGAAGCTCCGGAGGTGGACAGTGCCGCCCCGACAAGCAAAGCCATTATGACCACCGGGGCCCTGATACGGTATATGATCGTCTCCCAACCCTGGGGATAGGAGCTCGTCAGGTCAATACCCGGAATCGCCGAGATGATTATCCTGGCAATGGCATCAAGAGGAATCGAGGCGGATCCGACTGAAAGTCCCATAATCATCGAGAGGACGGCCACAATCCCAAGCAGGAAGAGGAAGATTCCTCTTTGCAATTTGATCTCATCACCCCGTTTCCGGGTAAAGGGCCTCGTTTATGGCTTCAAGTCCCTTGATCAGATCCGGTCCCGTCCTGTCTATCCAGTTTCCCTCGATATCTATCACTTTCCCTTCCTTCACGGCTGTTATGTCCTCCCACCTCTCATCGCTTAATATGGTGTCTTTCGAAGGGGTGGGCCAGGATGATGACTGCGAGGTAATGATCACATCCGGATCCCGGTCAATTATGGTCTCAACGGAAACCTGAATGACAACCCCTTCGCTGTTGTCGATGGTGTTCCTTCCCCCCGCCAGCTCTATCAGGTTACCCGAAAAGGTGGATGAGGTCCCCGCCCAGGGATCACCTGTCCCGTCATAATATGTGACATAGAGTACCTCGGGCCTATCGGATTCGGCAATATCCGAAACGGAATCGATAACAGCCTCCTTCCTATCGATCATATCCACTCCGATCTCCTTTGCCTTTTCCTCCTTATCCAGTATGTCACCGATAACACCTATCAGTTCAACGACGGAATCGAAATCTGGAGGAAATGCTCTGTAGACCGGTATGGAGAGGCTGACAACGGCCTGATAGCTGGCCTCGGTTATGTCCAGTGTCTTGTCCATCAGCACGAGGTCGGGATCGGCCTCAATCAGTTTCTCGGAATCGAGCCCTTCCCAGGTCGATACCGTTTCAAGGTCAAGTCCGGAATTCTCCGACACGGACACCGAATCAGCCCCCACAAGCAAACCACCGGCATCGAGTTCCACCACGATCCCGGTCAGTGCCGGGGTGAGGGTGACCACCCTTGAAGGTGTCTCATCCAGCTTCAACAGGCTCCCGGTCTGGTCCGTCCATTCCAGATTTTTTTCATTAGGATCCTCTTCAATGCATCCCGCAAGAAATCCGATCGAAACCATCAGGATGCAGGCCGCTGTTATCATCAGGCCCTTTTTATTCGCGCTTTTCATCTCTGATCATCCCCGTTTTATTGATTATAAAGCAAACTTTATTTATATCAATATAAGTTTACTTGATAGCAGCAGTATCGTATATAATGATTTTGAGTGGTGGCCATGCTGGAATTTTTCAGGAACAAGGGAAAGATGACGCGACTGCTTCTGCTTCTTGAGATAGTGACCGACCGACCCGGTGATCAGAGGTCCCTTGCGGAGCCGGTGGGAATAACCCCGCAGGCGGTTTCGGATTACATATCCAAGATGAAGGAGGAAGGACTGGTCTCCGTTGGACCCGAAGGGCCGAGGGCAACAGTTGAAGGTGTCGAACTGCTCCACAGGGACCTCCTGTCGATGAAGGATTTCGTGGATACTTCCATCGGGAAGCTTGACATAATAAGGTCCACGGATGCCGTGGCAATGGACGTATTGAAGAAGGGAGACAAGGTCCATCTGATCATGGAGGACGGCCTCCTTTGTGCGGTGAAGGAGGGAACCGGATCAGCCGGAATTGCGGAAAGGGATGCCGACCCCGGGGAGATGGTTCCGATATCCTCCCTGACCGGTCTGGTTGATCTGAAACCGGGCGCTCTCAAACTGGTCGAGATACCGCCCGCCAGGGCCGGAGGGGGTAGGGGTTATCTAACTCTCGATTTCCTTCTGGATACCTGCGGGCAGGGATCGGGCAATTACAGGATCGCCGCTTTGGACCTCGAATCGCTGGCATTGTTCAGGAGATCGGAGCTGAACTTCGAAATGGAGATGCCTCCTCCCGAAAGTGTAATCGAACCCCTGGTCCGGGGTTTGGATGTCATCGCGGTCGGCACTCCCTATTCGATCTCCAGGGTGCTGAGGACCATGGAAAGATCTCCCTCCGGAAGCAGAGTGGAGAGGTATCCGCTCACTTCGGAGGTATTTCAACGGGAAAAACCATAAGAATAAAAAAAATGTTCTCCAACAGGGGTTCGAATTTGAAGATCCGTCTGTTTACGGGAGCAGTTCTATTTTTACTACTGATCACCATGTTCATTTTTCCCTCATCCGAGGTAGAGGGAAGGGAAGCGAACAATTACAAAGAGCTTCTGGATCTTTATGATCCTTCAACCGGGGAGTTCTCGGGATTATCACCGATGGATGAAGTGGAGTTCACGGACACGGTAGCGATTGCCGACTATCACGAGAAGTCGGGAGAGGATTTCGGTGTTACCACGGTCTGGCTTGAATCCACAAGAGGTTCCGTAAACTCCCCCACTCTTCAGTTCCCCGGAGATGAGACCTACAGGCTTCTCAGGGGAGCCGAGGTTGAATTCACGGTTGTGATAGTGGAGAGGACCGAGGGCAACAGGACCTATCAGGATATCCAGGCCTACGGAGGGGGCATAAAGATAATCGAGGAGGGAGAGACCGAGGAGAATCTGCTGAAAAAGGACAAGATCGACATCCTTGGTTTCGTGATCCACAAGGAGGACCTTCCCGAGTTTCTTCAATCCGATTGGGCCAGGTTCGGTGTGGCACTCGGACTCTGGATCCTTATCATAGTTGTGATATGGTTCATCTTCAGGCTATTGCTTCTGTTTACCAAGAAGACCAAGACCAACATGGATTCGCAGATAGTCCATATTGTAAGACTGCCTTTCTTTCTGATACTTTTCGTATACGGGCTTCTGGTATCGCTCTCCCAGCTTGATCTGCCTGACGAGATACTGAACGGGATCGATCTCTTCTACAGGGCGGGTGTCATCATACTGGTTGCGATTATCGCCATCAAGCTGTTCAAGAAGGTCATCATGGTCTACCTTAGATTGATATCGGAGAAGACCGAGACCCAGGCGGATGACGTTCTGGTTCCCGTCATAGGGAAGGTTGTTACCGTTGTAATCTGGATCTTCGCTTTCATAATGTTCATGAAAAATTTCGGAATAGATGTAACGGTATTTCTGGGTGCAATGGGGATCGCGGGTTTGGTAATAGCATTCGCCGCTCAGGATACACTTTCCAATTTCTTCGCCGGGATCATGATCCTTCTTGACCGCCCGTTCAAGGAAGGAGACTGGATCATACTGGATGATTCTGTCTACCTGGTAAAACACATCGGGCTCAGGTCCACCAGGCTTTTCAGCTCCTGGACCCAGCAGGTTGTGACCCTTCCCAACAACAAGATATCTTCGTATATGTTCTCCAACCTGTCCGAACCCGACTCTTACGGAAGGAGGACCCTGAAGTTCGGGGTATCCTATGAAACGGATATAGAGAAGATGAAGAAGATAGTCCACGACATAGTAGCTTCCCATCCGGGAGTACATGTGGACGACGATCACACCATACTGGTGAGATTCAACGACTTCGGGGACTCCTCGCTCAATTGGGCGGTCACGTTCTTTGTAAAGGACTACAATGACCAGTGGGCGGTTGCTAGCGACATAAGACACGAAATGTATCACAAGTTCGCAAAGGAAGGTATCGAGATACCCTTCCCCCAGCGTGTTGTCCACATGATGGACAACGGTCCCGGTGCTGAAAAGCGTCCACCTCATCCCGGGGGAACGGACCCCAGGGAAATGGAAAACCTGGCACCTTGAATTCGCAAACTGTCGGGACCGGATGATATGCCGGTCCCGTACATTACGATCATGAAATCAGGATATTCATCCTGGGTAGTAAAAACAAATTAACATAGATCGTCAGAACAAAAGTTGTTCATGGCAGTCCATCATTTGTCAGGTGCATTGTTGTTGTAGGATCCGTCGGGGATCCTTCCGCTGACGGTGAACCAGTACCAGTCATAGGTGGGAACATCATCGTTTTGAACCGCGGTCCCCACTCCTGTCGCCCTCAGAGAATACAGGCCGGGCCTGGTCCCGTTAATCGTGGCAATGAGTTCGGACCTGTCGTATCTTGAATCTCCGGTTGTCTGATATCTGGTAGGAGGGATGAGGTTTTCATACTCATCCCCGGGTTCGTAGATCAGGCTGATCTCAACCCACCTGTCGAATTCGATCGATGCCTGGGAGTCGGGACCGAAATGGACCTGGCCGTAGATGTAGATATCAGCTCCCCCCTCCCCTATGTGGAAGTTATCCACCTCCAAACTCTTCTCTTCGGCTCCCAGGGAGATGGAGGTTTCGGTGAAAGCACCCGTGAAGTTGTGCCGGACCTCGGCTATGGTCCAGCTTCTGTAGGTTATGGTATCGTCATCCTTCGGGAACCACAGGTCCCTGGAGACGCCTGTGTGGAAGCACCCGGAGGTGAAAACCATTGCGGAAATGGCCGTGATGACCGTTATGGAAAGAAGCAATCTATTTCCGTTCACCTTGACTGCCAACAGTTAAGATAGGTTAAATTCTTTCGGTGGATCAATCCACCTTTCGAAATTCCTCTTCCCTTCCCACGGGAATGGTGGCATCCATTCCAATCTTGGTGGTGGTCCTGTCGGGTTCCGGAGACGAGGGGTCCAGTGTGGAACCTCTCGCACCAGAAAGGACCAGGAGGTCCCTGTCTCCCTGGAACCTGGTTGCCACGGCCCATTCGAGCTCTGCATCGTTGAAAATGTCTATGTCGGAATTGACGATCACAACCCTCTTCATGGACGGATGGCCGGTGAAAGCCGCCATCATTGCATTTTTCGAGTCACCCTGTTTCTGGGGTGTGATTGAGACAACGCCGTGAAGCCAGCAGCATCCACCTTCCGTCAATCTAACCCCGTGAACCTTTGGAACCACCATTCCCACGGCTTTCTTGATCGATGGCTCCTTGGGCAGGCCCATCATCTGATAGTGTTCATAACCTCCCGGAAGGAGGAAATGAAAGATGGGATCCTTCCTGGTAATTGCCCGATCCACCTCGAACACGGGTTCTCCAGGATCCATACCCGCATGATCGTATGTGGATGTTATGTCCACGAAGGGACCCTCCGGGACCCTTTCGTCAACAAATCTTCCTGTGAGGATCAACTCGGTTCCCATGGGGGATAGCAGGTCGGTTCCATCAGGGGAGAACGCTTTAAGGGGTTCCCCGAGCGCCATGGTCCTGAGGGAGGATGCAACCTCCAGCTCGTCATCTCCGTATCCCAATGTGGCCGAGCCTGCCAGAAGGCTGTATGGATCGGCACCCACGGATACGACAGCCGGGAGATCTTCTCCCTGGCCTCTGGCCTCATTAATGAGTGCTTTGAGATGCCTGGGGACAACCCTGACCGCGAACTTGTTCCCCCCCATATGCATCATCCTGTGGAACGAAAGGTTCCTCTTACCCTGGAATCCGGCGTGAAAAATGGCCGAGGTGAAGTACGGACCTCCATCACCCCTGTAATATGTGGGTATGGGGATTTCCTCCACCTCCACGCTTTGGTAATAAACGGGTTGATCAACGATCTGGACCGGCCGAGGATCGACCGCTCCTTTCATCATAATATCGGTTATACCTTGAAGGTCCGTTCCAAGGGCCATGGCCAGCGTTGACCTGGCAGAATATACATTTCCGGCCATGGACCAATCATCATGATCCTTTACATGTGCAATCCAGGCGCTTTTGGGATCCTCCTTGCTGATGACGGATCCCTCGAGAAAGGGGTCCACTGCCTTTTCTCTCCTGACAACTCCCAGTTTGTCAATCGTCTCCCTGAAATCCATGTTTCTCCCTTCTGTTAATTGAGCCTGGTGTTATAACATTTCCTTTTGGGAAAGTTTAACCGGAGATGAAAAGGATAGCCATGTTATATCAGCTTTTCACCGTTTACCATAAATCCAATCTGGATGGTGGTCAGGGTTAGAAAGATATATATCTCGCAACCTTGTTTGCGCGGTGATATCCATGGCCCAGAGAACCCGCCTATTGGAATGCCCGAGCTGCGGAAGGCAGCTGGAGGATACTAAGCAGGAGAAGGTTACATGCAGGTACTGCGGTAACACCTTCGTCAGGGAAGACGTGGTCCAGGAGGATGAGGAATACATCAGGAGAAAGATGATTGTGGACCTCAGGACCAACATGGAGATCTCCAAGAAATGGAAGACGATCTCCATCATCTTCATGATCGTGAGCTTCGTGCTTGCGCTTCCCATCCTGATCACGGTTACCTTCGACGAGGAGGTTATCAACATAGTCGCCGCCGCGATCTTCTTCATCGGCGGAATTGCCTTCTTCGTTCTGATGATAGTGTTTGACAAGAGATACGAATCCAACCGGAGCAAGGCATCCGACCTTTCAATGAGGAGGAAGTTATAGGAGGTTCGAGCATGAAAAGATCCAATATACTTTCGGCTCTGATCATCGTTGTAATTCTGATGGCATCATCCCTGGTCCTTGTCGGCCTCCAGGAGGAGACCTCGGCTGTCGAAACGCCAACAAGGGACACGGGAGAAATACTCACGATAGAAAACGAGACCTTTGTGATCGACAAATCCTCGGATTTCAGCATGAAGAGGTGGGAAAGGATCGAATTTCGGGATGATGCGAAATTGATCATAAGAGGAGACCAGGTCATTACCCAGGAGATAATATGCAGGGATGAATACAAGAACACGTCCCTGATAATGGAAAATGACAATGATCTCCTGGCCCAGTTGACGGTTCAGAGAGGTGTCATGAACATCAAGGCCGAGGAGATATCGGTCAGGGGGGCCACCATCACGGTTACCAACGAGACCGAATTGCTGCAGCCGGGAGAAAACGGAAATCCCAGTTCCATGTCACTCATCTCCAGGGGCTCCGACCTTGTCATAAGCGACACGGCCATCAGTGTTTACGGCCAGCCTGGTGCAAGCTCTCCCGAGGGCGGAGGATCAGGCGGAAGGGTCGATTTCGACCTCCGTGCACTGGGAGGAAATGATCTGGACATATCAGGCACGGATATGTTTATTCAGGGCGGAAAGGGAGGAGACACCTTTGCACCTGGCTGGAGCGCAGGATCGGGAGGCCAACTCATAGCCAATATCGATGGCAGGGGAATTACCATCAGGGACACCACCATATCCGCCAAATCCGGAAACGCCGGTGCCGCGGGAGCAAGCTCCATAGGGGCAATCGGTGGCAACTGTCAGATGTTCATAGAGGCTGTAACGGGTGATATCAATATAGAAAGGACAAATCTTGAAGCCGAATCGGGCACATCTTCCAGGGAAGAGAGCTTAGTTCTCTCCCAGATAGAACTTGATGCCCTTTCCGGGGAAATCACATGGGACGAGGGCAAATCCGGAGAAGACAGGTTCATTTCCCTTTCGACCTGGAAGGGGGACAATCTCCTGACAGAGGCCCAAGACGGCGCTTTCTTCTATCAGGTTGACCTTGGTGACAGCGATTCTCCGCAGGCCCTTTCCGGAACCAATTTGTACATCTACTGGTGGGCCAAGGTGATAGTGAACGACAACACCGGAACACCGATGGAGAACGTAGCCATCAGATACTGGGACATTCAGGATGCCACAAATCGGCTTCCCGAGGAAGGGCCCGTATTCACGGATGAGGATGGGGAAGTATGGCTCCAAGTGGCCGCCTTCAAGGATAATTCGTTCCCCTCTTTTATATTCAGGGCAGAGGATGCCGGAGGAGCTGCAGGTTCCTCCACCAACTACAAGTTCGACACCAACAGGAACCTGAACGTTTACATCAACCTGACAACCATAAACATAGACATAACACCCCCTGAAGGTAATATCATTGGCGGGGACAATGTCAGATTCCAGGGAACGGCGGTCTCCGGCGGAGAGACCAACGTGGTCAACAGGGTAGTGGTATATCTCGAAGATGATGTCCTGGGAGATGCCGATGACATCTCCGAGGATGGAGCACCGCCCTTTTCCACATGGGAGTACGTATGGGACTCCGAGTCCGTGGAGGACGGATTCTATACATTCAATTTCATCGCTTTCGACAACTCCTACCAGGCCTCCCTCACAAAGGTTCTGGAGGTAAATCAGACTGCGGTTCCGCACGCACCGCTTCTCACCTCGGTGATAATCACCGATCCCGAGAAGCAGGTGGAGATCGGACCCGGCCAATCAACCGAAGTGAATGTCAACCAGAACAACAACATGGTGGAATTCGATGTGAGGGTTTTCGACATTGACTACAGATCGGAAATAATCAACAGGGGCAAGGAGCTTGTGAGCGTGGATATCAGGTTAATCTACGTTCAGACCGAGGAGGTTATCAGGACGTGGGTCCTTGATGATTTCCAGAGTGTCAACGAATCAGGAGGTTTCAAGTTCGAGTTCCAGTTGGATACCTCCAAGAAACCGGGGACCTCCGAGGCACTGGACGATGGATTGTACAGGGTCGAGATGGATATCAAGGACGATGCGGATTTCTGGAAACGGTCCCAGTTCTTCCAGTTCGAGCTCTTCTTCGATTACTATCCGAACGCATACATGTTCATTGACATGCTGGACGGCAAGAGACTTGAAAGTGACCTGGTACCCCGCGTGGATCAGATCCTTGATTACGAGGCTTTCCTCTTCAGCACGGACAAGAGCCATACCGTGAAGGTTAGATTCAATCTGACAAGATCAACAGACCAGGACAGTCCCAGATTCGGATCAGGACTCTCCTGGGAGGACCTTACCATTACGGTGAGAGTCCATGAAAGGGGATCCGGAGAGGGAGAGAAGGTCATACTGGATTCAAAGACCGTTCCCACCCTGGAATACGAATTCAACGTTGAGGATGTTCCCACTGATGAAACCGGAAATTTCGATTTGTGGATTGAGGTAACAGACAGCGACGGATTGCAGGATACCACCAGGTATATCGCCAGGATAGAACATGATCCTCCCGAGGAGAGGCATTCCATACTGGGAGACCTCACGGGCGTAGAGGCCCTTGACCTTCTGGAATCTGATCTGATGGTGATAATAAACCCTGTACTCCTCATCATAATGATAGCCGCCTATGCGGGTCTTCTGTTCTTCCTTGCAGCCAGATACAATACCGACAGGAAGAACAAGATGGAGATAATCGAAAAAAAGAGGAAGCAGGATCTTGAGACAAAGAAGGATACATCCATCGAGGAAGAGGTCTCATCCAAATACATGAAGACGTCCCAGAAATACATGGAGTCCACCGGAGCAAGCAAGGGCAAGGACGAATTCGCCAAAGAGCTCGAAGCGGCCAAGCAGAAAGAGGAGGTGAAATCCGGACCTGTCTCCCAGGAACAGGATAAACCTCAGCAACCAGCTCCTCAGCAGCCACCGGCCCAGAAGCCTCCCGCTCAGCAATCTCCCGCACCTCAGCAGCCTCCGAAACCACAGACACCGCCAACCCAGCAGCCACCGGCCCAGAGGCCCCCTGCTCAATCGCCTCCGGCACCTCAGCAGCAGAAAGCGCCTGGAGCTCCTCCGGCACCGCCTCAGCCGCCGAAGGCCCCGCCCATACCGCCGCAACCCAGGGAGTGATTGAAAAATAAAGGCCGTGGGAATGATCCACGGCCATATTTTTCCATGCCATTAATACAAGAATGAAATGATCAAGCGATTTTCAACTGAAATCTTTTATAAACGTCCGTGTTAGGGAGGCGAGGGATGGCCCCATTGTCTTCGGATAAGCTCTCCGTAATCATTCCCACCTACAACGAGAGGGAAAACATTCCCATCATTATTCCCAGGCTTAGCAGTATCCTGAAAGGACGGGATATTCCATTCGAGATACTGGTAATGGATGACAATTCCCCTGATGGGACATATGAAGCCGTAAAAGAGGTTTCAAAAGAGTATCCCGAGGCAAAATGTATTGTAAGAAAGAAGAACAGAGGCCTCTCCCCTTCGGTGATGGACGGTTATGCCAGAGCGGATGGAGATGTTCTTCTGGTCATGGATGCGGACCTCTCACATCCCGTGGAGGTTGTCCCCGATCTCTATCATGCAATAGCAAGGGATGGAGCCGACGTGGCTGTCGGAAGCAGACACACCAAAGGAGGAGGTGTCGAGAATTGGCCTGCAAGCCGGAGGATAATATCATGGGGAGCCTCGCTGCTTGCTAGACCTCTTACCAGATGCTCCGATCCCATGTCGGGCTTCTTCGCCGTGAGGCCCTCTGTGATCGAGGGAGCTCCTCTCCGGGCAAAAGGGTACAAGATCCTCCTCGAGGTCCTTGTAAAGGGGAAATGGTCCAACCTGGCCGAGGTGCCGATCACATTCAGGGACAGGGAGATGGGGGAGTCCAAGTTAGGTTCGAAAGTTATCATGAACTATCTGCAGCATCTGTTCAAACTCTATCTGTTTCCGGGATCGGCGCCGTTGATAAAGTTCCTTTTTGTGGGAGGGACCGGGATGATGGTGGACCTCGGCATCCTTACACTGATGCTGTTCCTTCTGGGGGCTGGAAAGACCGACTACATGATCTCCCAGTCCATCTCCTTCATGGCGGCGGTTACCTGGAACTTCTTCTGGAATCGAATGTGGACCTTCGACTCGAGGAAGGCGGCCATGAGCTCCCAGTATCTCAAGTTCTTCATTGTGGCCTTAATAGCTTTTGCCATAAGGTCGGGCCTGTCCTACCTCGGGGTGGAGGTGCTCGATATAAGCGAACCTCCCTATTATCAGATGCTTACATTCGGGGTAATCCTGGTGGTGACCATCATAAACTATCTTGGTTCCCGTTTCTGGGCGTTCAGAAAATAGGTTCCTTCCAAAAGTTTAATGAGTCTTGCATTGGATTTTGATCCGTGAAACCCGGGACCGTATTCCTTTGTTTGATGGTATCTCTTTGCATAATACCGTTTGCGGAAGCGAAAGCCTCAAACGAAGGACCCACGGGGCCTCAGCAGGCCCTCAACTTCGTGGAGGTCGAGATAGAGGAGGAGACAATATCAATTGACATATCCTTCAACGGGTCCTTTGAGGGAATGCTTCACTGCACCGCGACCCTCCTGTTGAACCTGGGGATCGTGGTCGAATCCGTGGATGTATTCCTGGAGGTGGATTTTCCCCCGGAGATCTCCGTGTCCCTTACCGATTATGAGTTCACGCTCACTCCCGAAAATCCCACCATGGATTTCACTGCAAACGTAACTGTCCAGCCGGAGACCTCCTCCTCCTTGACTCCGCTTATAACAATAGACGGGACCGCCAATGCCCAGCCTACCGGTACGAAGGGAGGCATTGCAGAGGACTCGGCATCCGTCCGAGTACTTCCTTACTACACCGCCGAGATATCCTTCAGGGAGAGTGCCGGAAGCATTCAGAAGGGAAGGAGCAAGACCTTCACCCTGCTAATCGAGAACAGGGGAAATGCCGCAGAGACATACGTTCTGAACTGGGCCAACAAGGCAGAGTTGAACGGCAAGGAAATCTCCCTGGAGTTCGAGGAAAAAAACATATTCCTGGAAGAAGGCGGCAAAAAGGAGATCGATATAACGGTGAAAACCGGCGACAAGACAACCCGGGGATCCTATATCATCAGGATCGAGGTGTGGTCCGAGATAAAGGGCCCTGAAAATGTTGAGGAATCCAGGGCGGCGATCGTGGTCGATGTCAGCGAACCCTACATCGGAAGCATCCAGGGCTTCTTTTCGAGAAGCCCCTACATGATCTATCTGACAGCGGCGGCAGTCCTGATAGTTATCATACTTCTGGTCTACTTCATGCTGAGGTGGAGAGCGAAAAGAGCATGGAAGAGGCGCCTCAGGGAGTACCAGCTCTATTCAGATGATGAGGAGTACTCACGGGATGGGACCGTTTAATCCTCTTCCATCTCAATGTCTTCCTCGGCGTCCTCGAATTCGGCTCCGCAGTTGGGGCAGGTATCCAGTTCCGCCGAGACGAGTTCGCCGCAGACAGAGCAGACGCTCATGTTCTCCAGTTCTTCCATCTCCTCGAGATCTTCTGTCTTTGAGGGCCGGGAAATATCCTCCTCGTAAA
The DNA here is from genome assembly GCA_964445525.1 of uncultured Thermoplasmatales archaeon. GTDB lineage: Archaea > Thermoplasmatota > Penumbrarchaeia > Penumbrarchaeales > Penumbrarchaeaceae > Penumbrarchaeum. The sequence goes on from CAYULA010000022.1 coordinate 38,466, forward strand.
TGGCTTCCGCACCTTCGTCCCCCACCGTCGGTGGTGCTGTCGAAGGCAGTTTGATCCTGCCCGTATATATGGAGTATCCTACTCCCACAATGACCAGGATTATGATCAGGACCAGTATGAATATGAGTACCTCGATAAGGGACTGGCCGTCCTTCTCCGGTGCCGAATCCACCTGCGGGTTGAAGGGGTCCCAATCATCCTCGTTGACCACACCGTCGCCATCAATATCATTGTCAACATCGTTTCCTATCCCGTCCCTGTCCAGATCACCGGGGAGAGCCCCGTTCAGGGGATGGCTGTCCTCGCTGTCCAGGATACCGTCGTCATCATCATCGGTATCCATCCAGGAGAAGGGATTTCCGGGAGTGCCGTCGGGTATTCCATCGCCGTCGGTGTCCCTGGGTACGGACAATCTGTTTTTTGGATCGGTACCGAGCTCTTTCTCCCAGATATCGAGATATCCATCGTTGTCATCGTCTGTGTCGTCACCCGGATCGTTTTCCCCATCGCCGTCAATGTCATCGAACAGACCGTCTCCGTCGGTGTCCCTTGGTTCGAGTATCGCGTTCAGTGTGATGCTCTGCCCTTCGAGGTTATCAGAATCAATCGGTGTGATCTTAACCGAAATGCTTGCTTTTCCCGGGTAGGACCAGCCCCCGGATGACCAGGGCAACTGAGGGACCTCCCTGTTCACGCCCACGGAAGTATTCCCGACCGTCCAGTTGAAGATGTAGTAGACAGGATCTCCGTCGGCATCGTAGGACTCGATGTCGATCACCCTCACCAGATCGTCGTATTCGTCAAGGACCTTGGGGGTTATCTCGGCATGGAGCATAACGGGTGCCGAATTTATCACCTGGAAGGATGCGGTTCTTGTATCGGATTTGTATGTCCCGTCCGAGATCCAGGCAGTGACCCTAATGTCCATGTTCTTCTCGGTGAACCTCGAGTCCAGTATCGGGGAGTTGGGTGCTCCGATCGGGACCCATTTGTCATTGGCATTCAGGAACTCCCATTGATAGTTGAAAGTGATCACCGTGGAATCAATGTCCTCATAGGTTCCTGGCTTGACTACGATGTCCTGGTCTGTGGTTGGCCTGTTTGTGTTCACCGTGAGACCCGACTTCCATCTCGGAGCTCTTCCGAGGACCTCTACTTCGGGTGACATAACAGGTTCACCGTATTCATTGAAAAATACCGAGGTTATGTCCATCGGCCAGACCTTGAAGCTCCAGATCTGCCCTTCCCTGACATTGTTGATCTTTGTCACGTTGTCGATGATGTTGGGTCCGTATCGGTGAATTGCTGTTCCGTTCAGATACCACCTGATGTATTTGTTGCTGGGCTCTGAATCGTTCTGGTCGATGTCATGCCAGTTCCAGGTGGCCATTATGGTGGAACCGGACCTCGGGATATTGTCATCTCCTGTCATGGAGATTATCCTGGGATCCGTGATAAAGGGAAGATCGTTTGTTCCAACGACATATATTGTCACATTCATTGTTACGGATTTTCCATGGGGGTCCGTGGCTGTAACCTCTATATATCCCTCCCCGTTCCAATCCTCCTCGAGATCCACAGTCAGCATTGATCCTTTCAGAGAGGGGTAAATGGTCGAACTCAATGATTCCACACCATAGGTTAGGTTCCCTTCATCGGTTCCGATGTCCGTGAACCAGTCGGAAACATCAACCGGTCCATTCTCGAATCCCACATCCTCTTTCGCCTGCAGGATCTGCGGCGTGACGGTTGTGTAAGGGGCCTTGTATCCTGTATAGGTCTTGGTTGTCATTGTGTTCAGCAGGAACTGGTCGTGTATGTAGGAATATTTCCTGTTGTTGCCGGTGGATTCAAGATATGAAATGGTCAAAGAAATCCTCTCTCTGTCCACTGAAACTCCTCTGGAATGGACCTCGTATATCTTGTAGGTCCCCTGCCACTGACCGCTGATATCGTTTACCTTGATTGCCGAGGGTGAATCCCCGAATTTGAGTTCGACGTTGAACACCTGATCGTTTCCCTCCTCGTCCACAACCTTGACCTTGAGCGTGTAGAAGATATCCACTTTGTGGACCGCTTCCTTCACGATGATCTTTTCGGGGTCGATATCGGTGTTGGTCAGTGTCATGTTGTTCCTTGACAGCCAGATCGGAGAGACCGCGTTTCCCTCGAAATAGGAGTAATCAACACTTATCTTGGTGTTGTTTCCTCTGAAAACGTACAAACCCCAATCATTGTCGATGAAATCGGTCCTGTTGATCTTCAAAGTATCGGAAAGCCCGTCGATCATCAAGCCCCTTCCATTGCCCTCGAACCCGGAATCAATTATCGTTCCGCTTGATTCTTTGAGCATCAATGCGGTTCCCTCTATCTCCATGAACTGGCAGGAATCTATGCTTATTGATCCGGTATCCTTCACCTGGACGCCGTTTTCCCCGTATCGCACGAGGGTCCCTTCCATGTTGAAGATGGTTACATCTTCGATAATCATGCTGTCCATATAACCGAGATAGCCCCCGTTAATATCGACACTGGTGCTTTCAGTGGCAATTAATTTCCATCTGTTTGCGGGATCCTCCGGCCTGATATAGGCGTTCTCCATGAGAAGTGTATGTTTGGAGCCAATGGTGATGGATGCATCATCATTGAGGAATCTGATATCCTCGTTGAATATCTCAATTCCCTTCTCTTCAACCTCGATATCAAAGCTTGCAACGGTGGTGCCGGTATATTCCGGATCTCCCAGTTTATCCTTCCCAATACAAATCCATGTGAAGTGTATGTCGGAGGGTGCCATGAGGTCCCCTGCGTTGTTTCCGAATGACTTTATTCCCTCGAGTCCGATCTCAACGGTTCCGGATATGGAATCGTCGGCAACCACCGCAATTCCTCTGCCCGTATTCAGGCTGAACGAGGAATCCAATATGGTGGAATATTCGTTCATGGGACTCAGCAGGTCCTGATCGTCAATGTTGATATAGAGACCGGATCCAAGGTTTGAGGATGATTGCACTCCTATGAATTGACGCAGTTTTACCCCTTCCAGATATATGCCGTGATCGCTGTTTTCCTTGAAAAGGACATCCTCCATCGTAAGATTGCCTCCGACCATCCAGAGGCCTCCCCTGGCATTGTCAAGGAACTGTGATTTGGGGTCGGATGCCTTGAAGATGAGATCGCAATCGGTGAGTTCAACACCGGGACCATTTACGCTTTTTTCCACGGTTACCTTGGTGAATGTCAGATTGCAGCCCGCGGACCCGATTATTCCCTTCTCGTTATTGTCCGCATCTACTTTTTCGAAATTTCCCCTCACACCCCTCCCCATCTCGATTGCGGGCCCATCGTTATTATCCATGTTTGTTTCGCTGATCTCGAGTTCGCACCCTTCCATTATCCTCAGGCCGCCCAATTCGTTTGCTCTGATATTGCTTCTACCGAGGATCGGGTCGCCCTCGATGTTAATCTCCGAATCAGTGTATGCATAGAGGCCCCATCCATCGCAGGTGCTTATGTCGCCGCTCAGGATGTCTATCGTTGCACTGTCACCCATCCAGATACCGTCGATCTTCATTCCGGATATGGTTCCCTCTGCCATCGTGATGGCCCCGTTATCAGGCCAGCTGATAACGGATATGCCATGACCGGGTCCGGAATCGATCCTGGGATTTTGCATGGAGATATCGGTCCTCTTGGTCGATGTTACATCCAGCATCATTGATCCGTAACCGTCGCCCCTTTCATGGGAACCATTGTATTGAGATCTGATGTTGAGGTTCGAAACAGTTATCGTTGTCCTGTTATCCGTGTTTCCGCGGATCCTCAGACCGCTGTATTTGAGTTCTCCGGTTATATCCAAATTCTCGATTGATATCCCTATCGCTTCGTAATATGGCCGGGGAAGGTGGAGATCCGCACCGAATTCTGTTGCATCGATTGTCAAATCTGCAATATTGAAGACGCAGTGGCTCGAGTCTATCCCTGTCGTGACGTTTTCAATTGTGGTCTCGCTGATGGAATACCTCATGCTCCTTGCCATGATTCCTGTCCCTATCTCATCCTGATCCGCTTTCATCGTCACATTATCCATTTCCATTATTGGCCAGTCATTGGTACCCTGGAAATCGGAGTAGATGAACCCTGAGAGTCCCTGGTATCCGTCGATCAGTGAATCCTTCAGTTGAACGGTTCCTTTATCGAATACGATTGCCCAGTCCGCCTCCGGTGTCATGTTGTGAACGGAAATGTTCAGATCGGTTATTGTAATAAAGCCCGATGAGACTACCTCGATATACTTCTCATTTGCATCGGTTATGTGGATATCCTCTATCAATAGAGAGGAAGCGGATACCGATGTCTGCTTCCAGAAATTATTGAATTCGGGAGAACGGGTGTCCAGGTCCAGGTCGGGCCTTGAATCCGAACCTATGTGGGCATCCCCGAAATAATAAACCCCGTTATCCTCATCGGTCGCGTTGAAACTGAACCTGACATCGGCTCCGTTGGGAATCGGGGAGAGATCTATTCTGGCTTCTTCTCCGTTGGTCCAGTTGTCGGAAGAGTCCCTGAGGGGGAACGAGGGAAGATCGACCCATACACCGGAATTGTTGTATTGGGCATTCAATACCGCCTCCGGGGACCTTGAATCGAAGAAATGGGGAAGATAGAGGTATGGATTGACATATGATGAATCCACCATGGTGAACTCGAATGAAAGGTTGGTGTTTTCCAGGTAGTATACCGTACTCACGTCGTAGGGTTTCCATATCGAGTTGTTGACCACCCTGATCGGAACATCGAAGGTTCCCTGAAAGCTGATATTTGATATCTCTATGGCATCATCGGACCAGGTATGGTTGACATCTATATGGATGCCGTGTCCGCTGTCCATACCGGTCAGAATGGAATCCTTGACTTTTATATCATGGGACCTGATCCATATCGCATTGTTTGGTCCGCTGATATGGGAAAGCTCGATGGTTCCCTCCCATAGTTCAACCGTTGATTTTGTAACGGATATGTTTGCATCTATTACCTCGGTGTGTTTCATGTGGAAATTTGATCCCGGAAGCGCCTTCAGAGACATTCCGTCTGAAGAACAGGTCAGGATGGACCTGTTACCCGCATTTACGTCTTCGGGGCCCGAAATGTTGAGGTAGCCTCCATCATCCACTAAGAGTTCATCGCCGGACCCCATCAGGATAAATGTCGAATTTATCAGATCCAGGGAGCCTCCGGATATAATTCTCAAGGATTCGGAAAGCACTGTTTTATTTTCATATGTTGTGGGGGTGGAGATGATTCCCGATAATGTCTGTGTCACCTCGTATGCGAAAGTGTAATTCTCAGTTTTCCCGAATCTGTCGGTGGCCGAAACCTCTATCTCATGGGTTCCTGTCGATGACGGAATGGGGATCGACAGCCCGTCCCAGTTCACCTCGGTGCCGCTGTCCCAGGTATAATTGATCTTCTGGTTTGAAACCGCCCAGGATCTGGTAGTAAGCGGATCGGTGTCCTGAAATCCGAGATCCAGGTTTGCAGAGGTTGTTGCATAGGCAGTGCCTCCCTTCCTGAAAATGCCCGAGGGATCCTCTACAGGTTCGATCACGGGTGCGGCATTATCGACCGTTATCTTCAGATACGTGATGTCCCGATTATGCTTCTTTATTCTGATTGTATAACCCTCGTCCACTTTTAGCATTATACCTCCGGGAATGGTCCTGAAATCCGAAGTGGTGGAGTTGAGGGATATATCAGCGTAGAAATCCCTTCCCGAACCGCTGTATGCCAGTTCCAGGGTGGTGTTGAAAGCTATATCATCGTTTCCGTCGGTCACATTAATGTCCACCGAGAGCTTGTCAGTGGATGCAGTTGGTGTGGATTCGTTCACTGCGGTAATGTTGATGATATCATTTACAGTCACTGCAGTATCGTTGGTTACCGAACCGAGGTAAGGGCCCGAGGTCTTCTCCGCGGAGATACCCTCTACCTCATAGAACTTTGCAGCCTCTACCTCGACCTCGCCGTGGTCGCCCAACAATAATATGGCACCAAGCAGCAGGATGCCCACTGCAACCGGCAGAAATATCGGTACACTGAAAAATCCTTTTTTTACAGACATTTTACTCCTCCAGAGCGATCTCTTTCCCCTTTGTAGAGAAGGTTTTCAACCTGATCGGGCGACTCATTTACTTGTACCTATTAAAATGATAGGGTCTTAATTCCATCTTGGAGATAAAAAATATCATCAGTATGGATATTAAATATTCAACTCCTTTTCTTAACGGTCCTGAGCCTGTTGTAGCGGGGAAGATAGAGCCTGTATGCGGCTGTGAGAATGAATATGGCCCCGTATGCAGAAAATGCCAGGAGAATTATGATCAGAAGTATGAATTCCCTGATAGAGGGAATGTTCACAAGAAATACAGCCGTAAGGCCCATGATCATCGTCACCGTGGATTCGATGAAGGACCATCCCGATGTCTCTGCCGCATGGAGAGCTCCGTCCAGTGCGAAGTTCCTCTCCCTGACCCTTTCGGTGATGTGGATCGAGAAATCGACACCTATTCCGATAATGATCGATCCGATAAGGGCGGAAAATAGGTTCAATTCCCCCGAGAAAAGGTTGTCCTCTCCCCAAATGAAATCCCCTATAGATCCCACACCCCATATGGCAAAATACTGCCACATGACCACCATCGCCACCGGGACAAGGGTTATGAGTGCTATCCTCCATGATTTCATTACCACAAACAGTAGCAGGAAGACCATTATCAGAGCGGTAAGTGTGGATTGGTTTGCATTCTTAACGATGACATCGTTTATGGTAACGAGGACCTTTGCAAATCCCGAGGTCGGAGAAGCTGACTCTTCCTGGTCCTTGATGCTCATAAGGAACTTGTCCTCTATGGCGGCGTCCAACTGCCTTACGGTTTCCTCTGACTCGATAATATCCATGTTGGGCAGTGTCATATAGATGATGGTCTTGGAATAATCTTCGCTTACCAGCATTCCCCTTATCTCTTCCCCCATGGCATTGTAGAAGATATTTATCAGAAATACCTGCAATGGCTCCTGAAGGACTATTTCATCAAGTTCAAGTGGAACATCGGGAGGATTCTCCATGATGGACCAGAAACTCTCCCCTATGATCCTGGTCTTCAACCAATTATCAAATGTTTCAACGTATGCCTCCCCGAACCTTTCAAGCTGAGCCAGCAAATTCTTGTATGCGGTGGAATTGGTAAAATCAGGTATCTGTACCATTTTCATGATATCCACAATGGAAATGGCCTGGGCATTTTCAATACCGTTGTCATCTTCAATATTGGGTTTTCCATTGATATCAATCATAAGTCGATCGATAAGGACCAGGGTTTCCATGTCCTTGATGCTGCCCGCGATCCTGTCATCTCTTCCATCCGGATTATTACTCGGTTCAAGGTCATCAGCACTTCTTCCCCGGTATATCATCATCTCGATCTGGCCCGAACCGAACGTCTCCGACTGCTCCTGGAGTTTCTGTACGACGGGTTCGTCAGCCGGCGAGATCATTATGTAATCCATGTTGGCCTTGACAGCTCCCGTTCCTCCCGCCTCTATACCAATGAAAGGGAGCTCCGAAACCGGGGAAAGGGCCACCGAGAAAATGGCAAGGGCAATACCTCCCAGAATGATCTTCCTGGAGTGCCTCATGGGGATCTCGGCTATCTTTTTTGAAACGGGGGAGGTTTTTCCCTCGCTTCTGGAGACCTTCTTGTAATCCAGCCAGATCACGAGAGAAGGCGTCATCAGGATGGTGGTTACGTAGCAGGCGAGAATTCCGGTTGACAAACCGAATCCGAGAACCTGCATGGTCGGCATGTTGACGGTTAGCATCGCACCGAAACCGAAGGCGGTTGTCATTGCCGAGAGGAAGATTGCTTTACCCGTTGTTCTCAGGGCGTATCTTATCCTCTTTTCCTTGTCCTTTATTGATGTTTCTTCCGCATATCTGTTGGCAATGTACAGGCCGTAAGCTACTCCGAGCGCGATCAGTATGGGTGCCACAAGCACAACCTGCGGTGTTAGGATGGGGAGGAACCAGCCCATCAAACCGAATGAGATCAACAGGGAGAAGATCACGGGTACCAGGGTGATTATCCAGATCTTCCAGGTCCTGTGAAAGATCAGAAGCGAGGCCGCGACCATTGCAATGGCCCATGGAAGAACCACCGCCATCTCGCTCATGGTCCTCTTGGAGATCATCCTTGCAAGAGGTGTGGGCCCTGTCAGGGTCATTCTGCAGTGGACCTCACCGTTTTCATATCTCTCCATCCACTCGTCCGTGGTATCCTCCGATCCCGGTCTGATTCCCAGATCGACATAATATGGCTCGATCTTCTCCTCAATGGAATTCACCAGCACATCTGAGTCCATCTCCTTGGATAGACCAATCAGAAGTAGGGCAGAGTCATAGATCCCGTCACCGTTGATATCGGCCACCAGGGATGATATCTGCTCCGGAGAGATCCTCTGAAAGAACTCGTCTATCAGCCTCTGGTCTTCCGGTATCGAGTAATTCCCTTTGTACTGATCCGGGATTGTGAAATTAAAGAAATCCCTGGGAAGCTCGTTGAAGAATGCTTCCTCGATGGAGTTGGTCATGTTGTGGAGTGTTTTTATCAGGGTTGATATGGAAAAGCAGTAGATTATACCGTCCCTCTTTCCCTGGTCTTTCTTGTCATAATTGAGATACTCTTCCACATCCGAGATCTCCTTCAAAACATTGTAATCTGTGATGTTGGTTTCATCTGTCGGATCGAACTTGTTGTTGGTTTCAACAAAAACCGTTGCGAGGTCCGTTGACCAGTTCTCCTTCATCTCCATTAGTACCTTTTCAGCATCCGATCCTCCAGGAAGGTAAGCCTCGAAATCACCCCTTATCTTTGCCTGGAGCCTGGTTTTTTCGTTTGAATCGCCCAGAAAACTCTCCTGAACCCATCCGGGACCCACAACTCCCCAGTATGCTATCAGTATGGAGATGACAACCGTTAGTGTAAAGACCGTTTTCCTGTATTTTAGAATACCCTCCATCAGGGTATCCAGGGGTTTGGATTTGAACATTCTCTGGGTGTATGATTCGCTTTTCTCGTCGAGGTCCCTCAGCCTCTTCTGGGTTTGCTTGAAGAGGCCCCTTGCCCTTCTGGTGTATTCAGGAGTCCTGTCCCCTATCTGGGATACCATGCGGTCAATGGTCTCGTCCACCTCTTTGGCAGTTTCCCTGGAATAGATTCTGTCGGTATCCTTTTTGAAGAGGGAGGACCTGGGACGTCTTCGCTTTTCGTCCTTCTCTTTATCCGGAGTCAACAATACACCTGCCGTCTGGATATGGGCAGACACAAGAATATCTATGGGTTATTATATGATTTGGTCCCACGGTAGAACCTAAAGAGTCGGAGATGTTTAAAAAATCGGAAAAAATCATTCGGCATGCTTTCTTGCCATGTTGGAATAGAAATAACCAGCGGCCAGGGATATGATGATACCAACAAGTATGCCGGCCAAGACGCTGTATTCCAGTTTCTGATCGAACAATCTCTGGGATATTCGGAGCATGTAAAAAGCACCTGTGACCACGGGAACCAGTATTATGGCAAATAACGCACTGCTGTAAAAGAGCCATGTGGAAGGTGATAGAATCTTCCTTTCCGGGGCATCATTGTTCTCTGTCTTCATTCCGACAACTCCTCGGGGAAGGGGGGAACCCAACGGGTTTTATTTATATTTTGTTAATGAGACAGACAATCGAGCCCTGAGAAACCTTAAATAATTACCTTTACCATCCCCCATCCGCAATGGGCGGGGAGTGGGGTCTGTCCGTTGTTCCTATGTCTACGGGATGGATGGAACAGATATGCGGGGTTTGTCCCGCATGGGGAAAAATAGGGTGTGTATCATATGCCCCCTCAACAGGGGGCTGCTTCTTATAAAATCAATCAAAGGGCTCACATGCAGTATTTTCCGTTCTTCAAAAGTGGGTCCAGACTCATCATGTTGCCTTCAAGGTCCATGTCCATATCATCCTGGGCTTCCATGTTCACTATCATGTCCACCAGCAGATTGACCATGTTCCTGAGTTCCCTGACCTCGGATCTCAGGTCCTCGATGGATTCAAGAACCTTTTCGTCTTCGTCCCTGAATCGTTTCTCCCTCTCGTGACTTGCCAATTTCTCACCTTTGACCTTATATCCCACCAAGGTTATCGGTTAAGGAAAAACACAACCCTGTGCTATCTATTTCAACCTTTTGGTATGTCATTAACACCGTTGATATGAAGTTTCCTTAAAATCTCTAAATATAATGTTTTCCATCAACAGACCCATGTCCGGATCAAAGATCGAGTTGGAGGTCCATCAGAGATTTCATAAGAGATTCCAGAGGGATTATAACTCCAGGATCATGATCGAGGCGCTGGATTCTTCGGATGCGGATATATTGATCTTCCCCGAGATGTTTTTAACCGGATATACTCTCGGAGAGGATGTCAGGAATCATGCCCTCGGGGTTGAGGACCCTTTCTTCGATGAATTGAAGGAAAAAGCATCGGAATCCGGAAAACACCTGGTTTTCGGTTTTCCGGAAAGATCCGGAAAAATAAGGGGACAGATACACAATTCCGCCATGGTGATAGGCCCCGGCGGGACAGAAGGAACTTACCAGAAAATGCACATGGTTGATTTCGGACCCTTCGAGGAGTGGGCCTATTTCGTTCCTGGAAACGATCCGCTGATGTTCGAGGTCCAGGGATTCCGATTCGGGGTGATAATCTGTTACGATATCTTCTTCCCCGAACTTACCAAGCATTATGCCCTGAATGGTGCCGATGCGGTCATATGTATCTCGGCCTCCCCCTCTGTCACGAGGCCTCTATTCGAGACAGTTATGAAAGCCAGGGCCATCGAGAACACCATCTACTTCATATATTCAAATCTGGTGGGTTTCGATTCCAGGATGGATTTCTGGGGAGGAGCGGAGATAATATCACCGAAGGGAAAGATTCTTGCAAAAGGCCCTTATTACGAGGAAACAACCGTTGGGGCCAGCATTGATGAAGATGTCATATCCGTTTCCAGGTCCCTTAGACCTACTCTCAGGGATACCAGGATGAACGTGAGGCGCTTCCTGGAAGAGTTGTGATCGGTTTATGGTCAATCTCTTTGTTTCAACAGCAACATTTTTACCCTACAATCTTATCTAAGTGTTGTTTCATTGTTCCAAAACCACATCCAAAAAGGGGAGCAGATAGATAATGGGATGGTTCCGCAAGAGAAAGCCCGAGAGAATAGAATACGAGAACATAGGTGTCAAGGACAGCCTTGTGGAGATGAAGGACCTGTCCGAACAGATAATAGACCTCTCATATTCTGCAATACTTTTCGACAGCTCGGATATCGCTTCACAGGTGGATGAGCTTGAAGAGAGACTGGACAAGCTTCTGTATAATATCAGAATAGGTCTCATGCTCGCCGCGAGGAACCGTGAGGATGCCGAACAGCTTGCTGGGATCCTTCAGGTGGCCTCTGCTGCCGAGAGGATAGGAGATGCCTCTCAGGAACTGATGATGATCTTCTCCGAGGGAGTCGAGTTCAGGCCTTTTGCTCCATTTTTTCTAAAGGATGGTGACGAGAAGATCTGGGCCATAAGGATCGCAGAGGCATCGGATGTGGTCAACCGGCAGATAAACGAATTGAAGATAGAGACAGAAACCGGGTGCAGGATAATAGCAATAAAGAGAGGACCGAAATGGATATACGACATCGAACCGGAGAGGAGACTCAAGGGATCCGATGTTCTTATAGCCAGAGGCGTTGAGGATGGCTTGAAGGAACTGGTGGCTTATGCGAAAGGTGAGGTGAAATGGGGAAAGTACAAGAGATAGAGCATCCCATGAAAAACGTCATGTCCATGTTCCTGGAGATGAAGGACACCTCCGAGCTGATGGTGGACCTCGCTTACTCATCCCTTCTTTATGACAACGAGGAGATAGCCTCCGAGGTGGAGCATCTCAACGGACAGATAGATGAGATGTCAGGGCATCTTCAGAGGATTGCTATATCGGAAGTTTCCCAGAAAGCTCCCGATGCCGCCTTGATGCTTTTGAAATTGTGCGCATATATTAACGATATTGCTGATGCGGCGATGTCCATAGTTGATGTTGTTTTGAGAGACATCGAACCCCACCCGGTCCTGAAGCAGTCGATAAAGGAATCCGATGTGGCAATATTCAGACTCGAGGTAAAACCAAAATCGATCCTGATCGGAAAGAGGATAGGGGACCTCAGACTTGCCACCGAGACCGGGATGTGGATTTTCGCGATCAAGAGGAATGTGAGATGGATCTACGGCCCGGAAGAGCACGATGCGATCGAGAAGGGAGACATAATCTTCGTTAGAGGACCCGAGGATGGAATGAAGAAGTTGAAGAAAGTTGCCAAGGGGAAGCTCAAATCACTGCAGTGAAAGGTTTTAAAAATAGGAACTATATCCCCTCTTCCCCAGTCTGCGGGTGTGATGTAGCCTGGTATCATTCTAGCTTGCCAAGCTAGTTACTCGGGTTCAAATCCCGGCACCCGCACCATTCACTTTTCGTCAATATCAAATCGTTAAAGTGAATGGTGCTCAAATACAATAATACACGATGAAAAGAAAGTGATTGAGAAATGGTTCGCTTTTCATCTCAGGGGTAGAACTTGGTATATCGATAATTTCACTACAGTTCTACCCCTCCCGGCACCCGCACCTTGAAGCAATAATTGACGATGGGATTTGAACCTTGGTCCTGGAAGTTACTTTACATGAATTGACGATATGGTAACTTGCAGGTGCGCACAATCCTGGAAGGATTGCTGCTGCATCAAATCCCGGCACCCGCACCATCTTTCTCTCGTCATTTTTAAAAAGCATTGAAATATGGTGCTATGTGAAAATGATACACGACAAAAAATGATCAAACGAGATCATTACCGTTTTTTATCTCAGTCTTGGCATTGGAATGAAATGAAAATGCCAAGGCCAGAAAAATCTTCGATTTTTCGATGGGGGTAGAACTTGGTATATCGATGATTTCACTACAGTTCTACCCCTCCCGGCACCCGCACCTTGAAGCAATAATTGACGAAGGGATTTGAACCATAGGTGGTTGAGGATTGATAATTTATTAGTTATACAAAGATGATTACACACCATGGATCCTCCAACTTCCAATCGGAATCCAAAGATCGCTCTTGTCACGGGAGGCTACAAGAATATCGGTCTGGAGATCTCAAAGGCACTTATAGATGAAGGATACGAGGTGATTTCCACCTACAGGTCGGATGGAGAAACTGCTGCCAGAAACTCCCATAATTACGGTTTCGAGGTCCTCCGCGCGGATATGTCGGAGGAGGGCCAGGTAGAGGACCTCTTCAATCAAATCAGAAAGGAAGGGAAGAGGATATCGGTCCTCGTGAACAATGTATCATCATTTCCAAGAGGTCCTCTTCTGGAATTGGATTCCTCCGAATTCAGGGAAGCATTCGAGAGCTGTGTGTATTCGACCTTTTACTCTGTCAAGGAAGCAGTCCCCGACATGAGGAACCTCGGGGGAGGCTCCATCATCAATATCGGTATGGCAGGTATCACTGAAGTAAAAGGATACATTGATGTCGCCGCCCACGCCTCGGCCAAGACAGCGCTTGCTGTAATCATTCTTTCACTGGGAAAGGAGCTGAAAGTTGATGATATCACTGTTGATATGATTGGACCCGGTATAGTGGATGATCCCGAAAGGGATGAATCCTGGAGAGAAAGGATGAAGAGGATGGCTCCCTCGGGAAGGCTCGTATCACGATCGGAGGTGTCCGATGCTGTAACGAGATTGTTGAGAGATCGGAAGTTGGGTGGGAGAATAGTCGAAATCCATTAAATTTGCATAATGTTATAAATTTTTCATTCATGGGACATCCCCGGGATATCCCAAAATCCATCCGTGGGGGACATAATTATAAAAAATGTTAACATCCTCGACGTAAGGTCTTGATGATGGAATCATAATGTGAGGTATGGCCGTGTGGTTAGGGCTCGGAGGAACATTATTAGGTCTTTTTCTCCTTATTTGGGGGTCCAATCTCCTTATAGATGGTTCCGCTGGCCTTGCCAAGAAGAAGGGAATCAGCGGCCACGTAATAGGACTCACCCTGGTTGCTACCGCAACCTCCCTTCCCGAACTTGCAACCGCCATCACGGCCACTCTCGTAGGTAACCACGGGATAGCAATCGGTAACGTTGTTGGTTCGAATGCTTTCAACGTGGGATTTGTTCTGGCGGTTGGGGCTTTGATAGTCCCGATTCTTCCCGACAGGTCCGCCACAAGGGATGGATTGATAGTACTGGTGGCAACGGGTCTTTTTGCAATCTTTGCGGTGCTTACCGGCAAAGGGATAGGCCGTATCGAGGCACTGGTTCTGTTCCTTCTGTACGGATTCTACGTGATCTATTTGATCAGAACCACAAAGATCTCGGGTCAGGTGGAGGTTGGAGACAAGACATCATTCGCCCTACTGGGTATGATATTAATTGGAACCTTGTTCCTTTTCATCGGTTCGCCGATACTCGTCAATTCGGCGGTGAGGTTGTCGCGGGTGTGGGGGGTCGAGGATTCCGTTATCGCCGTAACCTTGATAGCCGCAGGGACCTCGCTTCCGGAATTGATAGCGGGAGTAACCGCCGCAGTGAAAGGTCATGAGGGGATAGCAGTGGGAAATGTCCTGGGGTCCAATCTTTTCAACATCTTGCTGATCCCCGGTGTTGCTGCATTGATACATCCTCTGGACATAAGTCCTCTACTGGGTCAGGCCCTGATACCGGGGATGCTACTGATCACTGCAATAGCGGTACTTCTGACAACCAGGAAACTGGGGAAAAAGGAAGGAGTATTACTCCTGGTAGGATTCACACTCTTCTTCATCCTCTCCTTGCGGGATGTTATTCCGATGTAGTCAGAGAACCTCAAGGCGATTCTTCTTCCAGGATCTCCTCTTCCACTTCCTGGAGGTAGGATACACGGATTGAGACCGACCAGTCATTTCCCGTATCCTGTGATCTGACTATGATCCCGGCAGGTCCCAGGACATCTCCGGCTTCGATACACCGGATATTCAGTGTCCAGTCCTGATCTCCTATCTCCTCTTCTTGAGGGACCTCGTAATTGATGCTGAGCTGTCCGCTCTCGGATGCGCTGTTGGCCGAGGGTCCGTCCGAATCAACAGTAGCGTTCGGAGATGCCAGTTCGATCTCGAATGTGTCGGGTTCATTGGTCTGGAAGAAGGGAGCCGGTTCATCCTGCCAGGTGAAGGATACGTTTATCCATGTTAGTATTCCTTCGGTCGGAACGCTTACCTGCGTATCATCCCCTTCACCAGTATTCCCGGTCAAGCTGGTTTGGATGCTGGTTTCCTCCATAATTATTCTATTACCTCCGTCATCCTCATCTTCCGGCGGATAATAGGTGTCACCACCCAGGGAGAAGGTTGCAATGAGCATGATCGGGATGATTGCCCAGGCAATGAAGACCGTCTTCCTCTTTCCGAATGTTTTTGCCAATCCTTTCGAGAGGGGATTGTCATAAGGATCGACGTCTTCCGAGATGCCCTCTTCCATTTCCCTGATCTTCCTTGCCCTCTGAATTATTTCCTGCCCCCAGGATTTATAATAGAACATGAATCCTGTAAGCAGGAGAAGTCCGAGGGAGATCAGCATTCCGTAGAAGAATTTGGGCATACCCCACTGGGGACCTATGATGGAATATGTGGTTCCGAATACCACAGTTCCTCCAAGAAGACCCAGGGTGGTTGCCAGAAAGTTTGCGCCTATGTAAGCCGAAACCTTCTCCTTGGGAGCCAGTTTGGATACGAAGGAAAGGTAACCCGGAGCGACCATGAACTCTCCGATTGACGCAACTACAACACCCAAAATGGCAAATACCCAGTTCAATGTCAATCCCGCGGTACCAATTATTCCGAGACCCACGACATAGAGGACAACACCGGCCATGATGGCTACCATGGACTCCATCTTTTCGAGTATCTTTGTCAGGAAAGGTCCGGCAAGTATGATTGTAAGAGGATTGGGGATTGCCAGGATCAGGACGGTGAACCAGATGGGAACAAGCCTGAAATTCATTAGTGTTAGAGGAAGGACATTCAACATTGTTGAATAGAGTGCCCAGAATCCTCCGATCAATAGTACCATTACCAGGAATTTCTTGTCCGACAGGGCTGTTCTCACATTTTTGAGGGCATCCCCGACTGTTTTTACGTGCCCGGTCCTCGGAATCTCCTTGAACAGTGTAATAGCGACGATGATGTTGATCAGGAAGAAGAAGGCGCATATCCTGAAGATCCATTCATACATGGATTGGCTGATGACTCCCAGAACCTCCAATATGGCAAAGATCGCGGGGGAAATCGCCGCAGCCAGATTCACAACCCAGTAGTAGATTGCATAGGCTTGATTCCTGTGATTTTGAGGGGTTGCTTTTGCTACCGTTGCGGAAACCAGAGGTTTGTAAATACCAACACCAAGTCCGATCATCATCACCGCAAGGATCATTGTTATCGGAGATCTGGCTATGGAAAGGAACAGGTAGGCAAGAAATAGGACTGAGAAACCCAGGATCATCTGCCGCTTGAAACCGAATTTCTCACCTAAAGCACCCGACAGTATTGGCAGACCGTACTGTAGCGGATACATGAAGGCTGTCAAGGTTGCGGCCAGTCCTACTGCTAGTCCTACGTTGTACTGCGCATGAACGGCTATTATAGGAACATAGACGTAGTAGGCTCCTCTTTCCATCAATTCAAAGGATTGTACGACCCAGAAAACAAGAGGGAACTTCCTGAATAAACTTGTCTTGGTCTGGGGATTGTCGGGGCCTGACATAGGAAATCTAACGGGTATCGGTGTTCATTATATAAATGAATCCGTTAAAAAAAAATGAAAGTATGGCTTGATTTGGTCAAACCTCTTGATTTAACTATGATGAAGGGATAGGTCTTCGGCAGGGAAAGGGATCTGGATAATGAAAGATCAAACCAAGGGAATGTTTTTCATACTCATCACGGTCTTACTCTGGTCCACTATTGAGGTTGTAACCAAGATAGTTCAAAATGACGTTCCGACCATGACCATCTCCTTCCTCAGGTTCACCCTTGGAGGTCTGTTGCTTCTTCCTCTCAGTATAAGCGGTCTGCGAAATGGCAATTCCAGTTCCGCCGGAATAAAGGACTGGATAACACTTGTTCTTCTATCCATACTTGGAATAACGATAACCTTCTCTCTGTTTCACAAGGCCATAGAATGGATATCAGCCTCATCGGTTGCGACATTGGTTTCCATGGTTCCGATATTTGTTGCGCCGATTGCCTTCCTGTTTCTGAAAGAAAGGATAGGCTGGGTTCAGGTGGCAGGTCTTCTGATGGGTGGTGTGGGAATGCTTCTCATCTATTTCTCGGAAGAACCTCATTGGCGCTCGGTCCAGGGCGTACTGTTGATGGTTGTGGCGGTAATCTGTTTCTCCATCTATTCAGTATTAATGAAGAGGTTGAACCAGAAGATGACTGCAAGGGTGACCACACCCCTTTCACTACTTATCGGAGGGATCCTCACCGCACCCATCACGCTTATTGACGGCGCTCCTCTCTTCAGAACCACCACTGCTCTGGGGTATCTGCAATTGGGGTGGCTTGCATTCATTGCAGTGGGAGTGGCATATCTATTGTATTTCTTCGGACTCGAGAAAGCGGAAGCGGCCAGGGGGAACTCCCTAATATATCTAAAACCTCTTCTTGCAGGCCTTCTGGCATGGATATTCTTGAGCGAGGACCCTTCACCTGCGAGAATAGCCTCAATACTTCTGGTGTCGGTTTCGATTTATTTCGTGATAAAAGGACCCAAGGTTTTGAAGAAGGAATCCTCCACATGAGACCAATAGTATTATCTTGACAATCCTGTTTTTAATCAGGTTTACGGAGGGAGAGTTCCGATGAGGTCCAGCAAAATCGCAATGGTCTTGTTTTGTATTATTGTATTAATCTCATCTACCGCATTGGTACTGGCCGATGCCGATAGAAGGGTATCGGAAACGATGAAACCCGATAATGTTCCGTTTGACAGTGATCCTGTAATCACCATTGATGGTGACGACGAGCTGGAGCAGACGGCTACAGATATGGGATGGGACGGAACCGGAACGGAATCAGACCCGATAATCGCTGATAATCTGTCCATTGACGGTGGCGGAAACACTCACTGCGTTAAGATCTCAAATACTGATCTGTTCATGAATATTACCGATTCCGTATTCACGAATACCACCTCTGTCCTTGGAAATGGTATCCATCTTGATAACTGTGGAAATGTCACTATAATAAATTGTACTATAACCTCAAATAATAGAGGCATAATGATTCAATCCTCGAAAAATATCGAAATAATTAATTGTAAATTAATAGATAACGCGAATTCGGGAATATATAACTACTATAGTGAAAACTCCAAAATCTATTCAACAACGGTAAGCAACACCAGTATCGGAATTTATATTTTAATGTCGGATGATTTCCATTGCCATGATAGTATAATCAACGAATCTTCAACCTCGGTTAACGTTCAGAATTCCGGTAAGGTTTCCTTTTCATTCTGCGATATGGAATCTGAGAATTCCTTATCCCCCTACAACACAGACAATGTCTCCCTTAAGAATTGTTCTCTGGATATGGCTTCAATCAGATTGAACGGAGTAGATGATTTCAATTTAACAGGCAATTCCATGGAGGGTACTACACTTGAACTTGGTTCTTTCGATCATTGCAGGATTTGGAAGAACAGTTTTAATGGAGGAGGTATTTTCTTCCTAGGAAGATTGGATAATTTTGATGATGTGGACATTCCAACTAACAACACGCTAAATGGTCTCCCGATTCTCTACAAATGTAACACCGATTACATGAACACAACAATCGGAGATGGGTACGGACAGATAATACTGGGAAATGTTTCCAATTTGATATTATCGGAAATTGATATGGACGGAATAATTCATCCCTTGATATTATCCTACTGCAATTTTGTCAGGATGGAAGATTTGGATATCCGGAAAGCTCAAACGGGTCTAAGAATACACCATTGCAATAACATCAAGATCATCAACAGCACCTTTGCAAATTCACAGATCAATGGAATATATGTTGAATCCACCGAAAATTCCCTTATTAAGGATAATGTTTTTAATTGGTGTCCGGCTGGAATTTTCTTCAGGTGGAACACCAGATCTGTGAAGATAATTGATAATATTATTTCCAACTCCACCAGTTATGGAATAGTGATATCTGACAGGGTATTCAATTGCTTGGTTCATGGAAACATCTTGAAATACAATGACGTTGGAATATATTTCAATGATCAAAGGTCAAATGGAAATATTATTTCCAATAACAGAATAATTGAAAACAGGAGAATCGGAATCTATCTGGAATACGTATACGAGGAGAACCTGTTTTCCGATAACGAGATCACCGGTTCGGGAAGGAGCGGTATCGAACTCTACAATTGCAGGAATGTGGAATTTATAAACAACAGGATCTCCGATTCGGGTTCATTTTCCATACTTCTCAACGAAACCAATAGATGTACATTCTATGAGAATCAGATGAAAGATATCGGTTTCATGGTCCACAGAATGTATGATGTTGATCCCAACATCATCAGTTCCAATAACACCGTAAACGACATGCCGGTTTACTATTACACGGGAAACGGAGCCACCTGGAGTGTTCCCGATAACACAGGCCAGGCAGTTATTGACGGATGCTCGAATCTGAAAATTGAAAACATCGGATTCGATAACATATCCTATCCGATAGTGGTCTCCAAGGCAAGAAATCTGGAGATCTGGAACTGCACATTCGATAACTGCGGACACGGAGCCATCCACCTTTATCATCCCGCTGTTACAACTATTGCTCAAAACAATTTCACAGGGGGTAGGAACGGGATAATCATTACTAACAGGTATCTTTCACTTTCGCAGAGCATTAACTTGGATTTCAACAGATTCACTTCGATAAGCGGAGTTGGAATGAAGGTAAGAGCTCTGAAGGGCCTCCATACCGAAGGAAATCGATTCGAAAACTGCAGATACGGATTCCATTTCGATCACTGCAACAATCTTTCCATGAAAAAGGACCTCTTCATTGATTGCCATGGAGCGGGAATATACATGGACAGGAACGATTACAACAGGATTACGGAGAGCACTTTCCTCACCTGCAATGAGGGGATAAGGGAGGCTGATGATTGCCACAAAAACCTCATGAGCTTCAACATGTTCAAGGACTGCACGGGTCCTGCAATTCATCTGAGCCCACAATCCTACAGTGACAGGATCTACAACAATGCATTCCTGTTGAACAACGGTACGGGGGATTCCTATATTGAAGGGAGGCCCCAGGTCATGGACGAGGGAGGGAAGGGAAAATGGTTCAATCCGGATGGAACCGGCAACCACTGGCATGACCTGAGAGGGCCAGACTCGGATTCCGATGGCAGGGTTGATGTTCCCTATGATATTCAAAATAACAATTCGGATGAATACCCCATCACCGAGATGCATCTCCAGATAGCCTCTCCACCCACATATCCGGGAGCTCAGGGATTCAAGGGATATGTTCTGGTAGGGTGGAGGGAACCGGAAGAGACCAGAAGAATGCCGGTAATCCAATATCACGTATACCGGAGCCACGGGACGACAGAGGAGGAGCTCCTTGAAACCGTGTCAGGCTTGGATACCTATTACAACGATACGGATGTGGAAAACGATGTAACCTATACATATCGTATTCAGGCCGAGACAGCATTCGGTAAAGGAGAGATAACGGGACCATTTACCGCAACCCCTGACGGAACCCCGCCCTCCGTGACAATAATCAATCCCGCAAAAGGCACGGTCATCAACGAAAGCTCGATAATTATCGAGTGGGAGGCAAGGGATACGATAATCGGGTCCGGTCTGAAATCGGTATTTCTCACCCTTGACGGGAACGAACCACAGGATGTTACCGGATTGGATACATTGAATATTGAAAACCTCACCAGCGGAGAACACAGGATCTTCATTGAAGCATTCGATAACGTGGGGAATCTATTCTCCGTATCGAGGTCCTTTATTGTAGACCTTGACGATCCCTTTGTAAGTATCGAGGCTCCACTCAACGGTTCCCTCTTAAATACGGAATCCCTGATGATAGAATGGAACGGATCCGACAAGACCTCGGGAATTAGAAATTACACAATAAAAACGGATAACGGTCCCTGGGTGGATGTAGGGACCAACAAATCCATGTATCTTTCAAACCTCACCGAGGGGAAGCACAGTATACATCTTAGGGTGGTAGACCTGGGGGGAAATACCAACATGACCTCCGTATCATTCAGGATCGACCACACTCCTCCGGTTCTGACCTTATTATCGCCTTCGAACGGATCCTACCACAAGCTCAACAGGGTGCTTGTCAACTGGTCCGCAAGTGATGGTTTGTCCGGATTGGATCGCGTCAGATTGTTAGTTGACGGAAATCCGGACACGGAAAACCTCGTTATCGAGGAATTCTACATCGAGGACCTTGATGAGGGAGATCACAACATCACCGTCGAGGCGATCGATATGGCGGGGAATGTAAACAGGATCACCGTGATAATCCACATAGATACCATCCCTCCCCAGGTGATCGGTTACCACCCCCGGGGGACCTCGATTTCGGTGGGTGAGACCATCTCCGTGAGTTTCAGCGAACCCATGAACTGGGATTCGGTTTCCATCACCTTCTCCAATGCACCGGTATCTTTCGAGAGGGAGGGTCTTACATTGACATATGTTTCCCCCTCCCCTCTCCTCTACGGAACAGAATATGATGTTAAGGTAACGGGTCTGGACCTCGCAGGCAATACCGTATCCATGGAGTGGTCCTTCGAGACCGACGGAAACGGATCCGTCAGGGGAAGACTGATAACAGAATCAGGTTCTGGGATCCAGGGAGCACGGATCTATCTGGATGAGGAGGAGATGGGCAGGACCAATGAGAACGGTTACTTCATGTTCAACATCACCTACGGAACCTACAACCTCATACTGAGGGCTGACGGATACGAGGAGAAGGTGGCAAAGGCGGTCATAAACGCCGGTAAGACCACCGACATCGGGGAGATCACCATGATCGTCGAGGATGGAGGTCCTGTCGATGATGACCAGGAAGAAGACAAGGACGAGGGCCTCGGGAGCAGCTTAATTATCATTATTGTTGCTGGAATTGTGATCCTTCTCATCGTAATAATTGTTGTATTCATAATTGTGAAGAAATCAGGATCATCCGAAGATGAGGTTGCGATCTTCGAGAGGGCGGAGGGTTTGAGGGACCTCGCTGACAGGAGAGGCATCGAAATCGATGATCTGGAACCGGACTACAAGAATGCCCTATACCAGCGCGACATTGGAGATCTTGAGGATTCCGAGCACTCCATGGAGAGGTACGTGGAGGACCTCGAAAGGAAGCTTGAGGAATAATATACGGATTCAGAGGAAAAAATGATTATCCGCTGAAACGATTCCGGCCAAGATGAGGCTTTTCCCTCTCGACATACTGATGGGAATCATACTTGCCCTGATGCTTCTTACCGTTGTAATCGGAATTTTCGTATTTCGGGGCAGAAGAGAAACAGGCCCCCTCATCCTGATGATTTCAGCAGGGTGTTGCAAGCTGCAAAATAGGAATTGAATAGGGGGCCATGGAACCTTCCA
>CAYULA010000023.1:0-16665 GCA_964445525.1 uncultured Thermoplasmatales archaeon
GTATGACGGTAATGAAATTACCACCTTCCAGATCGATATATTTGAGATTCTTGCTTGTGCACAATTTACAATCTGCAACATACATGAAATCCGATCTTCCAACAATTTCCCTTAGTATGTTCCAGGTTGTGATATGTGTGGGACTGTCGGTTGTATTCCCATCACAAGCCCGATAATGAATCGGGACAGCACCATCCGCTGTTACGGTTAGGATCCACAGTAATTGTTTTAGGTCAGGTCTATGGTCTTTATTATGTCCATGTGTGATTTTCAGAGACTTTTTTCCTCGTTTGTTATCTCCATTGGCATCGGAATAATTTCCAGAGAATGTGATAGAGGATGAATCGTTGTGGAGTTGAGATGTGTTGAGATCGAATTCAATAATGGCCTTAACGGCGATTTCAGTGAGTAAAGCAGCCCTGTCTGCATCATACAAATAATCAAGAGCACGTCCTACTCTATCATCGTTCAGGAATTCTATCTGGTCATGATCAATATTCAGCAATTCTGGACGGTATCTCTCAGCCCAATCTTTCAATCCATATAATGGCTCTCTTTCAGTGATAATATTTCTCAAAAGGATGCCGATACAGGTCACTGGGTCCAATCTTTGTGTGTTTGGGGTTGTGATGTATTTTGAAAGGATATCTTCAATTCCGAGACGCTTGATAAAATGGTTCACGATTGGAAGGGGTCCTACCATTTCAGTCTCAAGTTGAACATCATTCTCTTCATCCATGTATGTGTATCAACCTATAATGATATATACTTATAGGTCGTTACAGTATTCAAGGTAACGGATATGTCGGAACAAATAGAGAAGAGTCTTGAAAAGTATGTTCAAGAGTTTGAAGCTTGTCGTAAAGAATTGAGTAAGACCGGATTCATTCTTACAGGTAGTATAACCAAACACTACACGAAGTGCCAATCACCCAGCTGTCGATGTATGAAAGACCCCGATTACAGACATGGTCCATACTATAATTGGACTCGGAAGGTAAAGGGAAAAACGGTTACGATTCGATTAAGTCCTGAAGAAGCAGATATTCTGAAGGAATGGATCGAGAATAAAAAAGAGTTCTATGAGATCATCAAAAGGATGGAAATGATCACGCTTGAGGCTGTGAAAGAAATTCGAATTTAACGTTTTTCAAAACTGCGGAAAGACAGATGGTACCATCTTTCCCGTAGAATTGCAATCGTATGCAGAATTTGACAATGAGGGTGAACCAATATATTTATGGGGTATTGCAAGGGATATTACGGAAAGAAGGAAGACAGAAAAAAAAATCATAGAAAATAAAGAGAAATACACCACGCTATTCCAATCTGCAAATGATGCAATCTTCATAATTGACAAGGAAAGATTCATTGAATGCAATGAGCAGGGAGTTAGCCTTTTTGGATGTACGGATAAAAAAGAGATACTTGGAAGTACAATCTGGGATTTTGCACCCGACTATCAGCCAGATGGAACGGAATCAAAGAAAAAGGGAAGATTGGTCATCGATGAGGCCCTTGCGGGCAAATCCAAACGCATCAATTGGAAATATATTAAGAAAAATGGTCAAACTCTCGACTCGGAGGTATCCCTGAATAATCTTGATATCGGAGGCAAAATCGTTATTCAGGCCATTGTCAGGGATGTAACGGAAGTAATGGATTTTCAGAGAAGAATTACCCAAAGTGAGGAGAAGTACAGAAATCTGTTCGAAAATGCACCTATGGGAATCTTCGTTGCGGATGATGAGTCAAACATTGTCGATGCAAATCCTGCGGCAGAGAAAACACTAGGTTATTCCAGGGATGAATTGATCGGCAAGAACGCTACAGAACTGATTCATCCCGGGGACCTCGAGAAGATCTCTCTGAAGAATATGAGAAATCTGATAAAAAGGAAGGGGATCGGAAACATAGAAAGACGTTACATCACAAAGGACGGACGTTCTTTGTTCACCGAGGTCAGCCTCAGCCGGTTGAGATATCATTTCGATGATGGCAGGCACATGATTATGTTCAAGGACATAACAGAGAGAAAAGAGGCAGTTAATGCATTGAAGGAGAGTGAAACGAAAGCTCGTTCCATTTTGAACGCATCACCTCTGGCTATTGTCCTTCTCGATAGGAAGGGAATAATACTCGACACAAACGAAGAGCATGCCTCACGTTTAAAAAGGAAGAAGGAAGATATTCTAGGAAAATGTGTTTGGGACCTGCTACCTGAATCTGTCCGATCCAATAGGAAAGAACAAATGGAGAAGGTTTTCGAGACAGGGGAATCCTTTCTCGGGGAAGACGAGAGAGATGGTATCTGGAATGAATTTCGTATCGAACCTGTAAGAATCGAGAACAAGGGTGAAATAGAAGCGGTCGTCGTCGAGGCCCTGGATATAACAGAAAGAAAAGAAGCCGAGATAGCTCTTAGAATTAGCGAGGAAAGATACAGATTACTGGCGGAATCGGCTAACAACCTCATTATCCTCTATGATCTTGAGGGCAAGATTCAGTATATCAACCAATTCGGGATAGATCTCATCGGGATTCCGGAGAGGAAAATTTTAGGAAAGGATATCAACAAGATATTGAATGGGCACTCATCAGGAAATCAAAAATATAACACAAAAAAGATATTAAATGACAGGATAAAAAAGGAAGTATCAGAGTTGAAGATCAATACTTCCGACAGAGGAAACCGTTTTCTGGAAATAATCAAAACCCCCATCGAAAAGGATGGCATGGTCGAAGGTACCCTGATAATCGGTCATGATATAACCGAAATGAAAAGGGCTCAAAAAGAACTGGAAGGATATCTACTCGAGATGAAGATTATTGCAGATATGGTTGTCAAATCCAGCCATATGAAAAGTGTGGATGATATTTGCAACTTCCTGGGAGAGAATATACATTCGTTAAACAGGGATTCCTATCTTGCAATATCATTGTACGATCCCCACTCCGATTCGATTAAAATCAAGGGGGTTTTTGGTTTCCAGGGAAAATCCGGCGAGATGGTGAAGGATTTCTTACAAAAAATGGGAAACCTGAAATTCGATCCCGATCAGATGGGAAATTCATCCGAACTATTTGTGACAGGAAAATTGGAAAAGGTACCGGGTGGATTGTACGATATTCTTGCCGGAAAGATACCCAAAGACCTTTGCCATATGGCTGAAAAGATGTTGGAAATAGAGGAGGTTCATACAGTTGGATTTGCCCTGGGGAAAAGACCCCATGGGGGTATTTCCATCCTAAAGAAGAAGGGTGGAAAGATAAGATTCAGATCGGTAATCGAAACACTTGCCAATCATTCCTCCGTTATCATGCATCAAAAGCAGGCTGAATCGAAACTGAACAGATCCGAGGAAGAGAAAAACCTTATCCTGAATACAACCGAGGAGATGTTTGCCTATTATGATACAGACCTAAGGATACAATGGCTCAACCCTGCTTCCGCAGAATCAATTGGAATGAAGATCGAAGATATGATAGGCGAACACTGCTATAAGTTCTGGAATGGCAGTGATGGGCCCTGTGAGGATTGTCCGGTCCTAAAAGCCAAGGAGACAAAAAAACCCCAAAAGATCAGAAAAAGAACACCTGATGGCCGTCATTGGTATCTTCGTGGATACCCTGTTCTTGATGAAAGAGGAGAGGTTTCCGGACTGATAGAGGTTGGGCTTGATATCACCGATAGAGTGGAAGCCGAGAATAAATTGGAACACGAAAAGGAGAGGGCGGAATTCTATCTGGATCTGCTAGGTCATGATCTGGGAAACATTCATCAAGGCATATCAGGAGCCATCCAATTGACCCGGAGTAAAATCGGAAACAATCCTAATATCAACTCCTGTTTGGATATTGCAGGCAAAGCAGTCAAGGATTCTATCAACCTTACAAGGGATGTTATGCTTCTTTCCAGAATCATGAAAGGCAAACCCATAATGGAGGTCCTCAATCTTCGGATAATAATCGACAAGGCTCTCGAACAGGTAAAGAGAATGTTTCACGAAAAGGAAATCAGGATCGATCTCGATCTGAGAGAGAAATATGTTCTTGCAGAACCGCTGTTAATGGAGGTTTTCATAAACCTTTTCCACAATGCAGTGAAACTCCAGAATAACAAACCAAGATTAGAAATCAATTCACGGGAGAAAAACGGTTGGATAATTGTATCCATCTGTGATTGGGGTCCTGGAATACCGGATGAGATGAAAAAGGACTTATTCAGAAAATACGGATTCAAGGGAGAAAAGACCAGAACAGGCATGGGATTGTCAATAGTAAAATCACTAGTCGAGAGATACCACGGGGACATTGACATCCAGGATCGAATTGAAGGAGATCATTCCAAGGGTGCATGTTTTGTTATGAGATTACCCAGCACATGATCCAATATTTATGGATTTATCAAAGCAGCTCTCTTTCAATCTCATTTTTAAAGTAATCGAATTGTTCAATAAGATCGGTAAGATGATTCCGGCATTTCGATAGGTCCTTTTTTTGGCAATATTCTTCGATTTTTCTAGCAGAAAAACTCAATTTTGCAGCACCTACCATCGATGCCGATCCCTTGATTCTATGTGACACATTTCTCATTGTTTCTATATCTCCCTCCTTACAACTTGATTGTAACTCTTCAATGATAGAGGGCATGCTCTTAATAAATCCAAGGACCATTTTCTTTACGAGTTTCATATCTCCTAGCAATCTATCAACGAGATTGTCCCGATCAAAAATTGCCATATCCGTTTCCGATTCTTCTGACGATCTATCAATTGTTACCCTTTCCTTTCCGATAACCCATTTCTCAATAACGGCTGCAAGTTCTGCAGGATCGACAGGTTTGGGAAGATAATCATTCATCCCAGCTTCCAGACATCTGGCTCTGTCACCTTGCATGACATACGCTGTAAGGGCGATGATCGGTATATTCCTGTTTAACAAGTTGAAAGATGGATCCCTTATTCTTCCTGTAGCATCGTATCCATCAAGCACTGGCATCTGAACATCCATCAGGACCATATCGTATGGGAAATTCTCTAGATTGTTTACGGCTTCCTCTCCATTTGATACAGCATCGGCATTTACTCCCATTTTTTTTAGAATGGCCAGGGTTACCTGTTGATTGGTTGTGTTATCTTCTGCCAGGAGAATTCTTATTCCTGCTCCCTCGAATCTTCCTATGACGCTTTTGGATCTCTTATTTTTTATCTCATTTTCTACTATCAAATCATTGTGATTTGCCAATGTGGAAATGAGTGTTGTCCTGAGCTCCCTTGAAATAAGCGGTTTTCTCAAGACTGCTGAGAAAACACTCTGGTTCGATTTATCATCCGTTCCCACAGAATCACAGGAAGATGCCATAATTAAACCTATAGAGGTGAACCTATCATCGTTTTTTATGACCTTACCCAGTGATGTACCATCCATTCCGGGCATCATCATGTCTATGATCGCAAGATGAAAATCATTTTTTAGATCATGAGCCTTGCTAAGTTTTCTTAATGCATCAGGTCCGTCGGGACTTTCTTCGGTATGCATTCCCCAGGATTTGAGCTGCTTTCTAAGTATCTCCCTTCCAGTCTTATTGTCATCAACAATTAGCACTCGTTTTCCTGCGAGTGCCTGGGGTATGCGTTCCTTTTTATCATTTGCACTTTCACTTATACCAAACAGTGAGGAGAACCAGAATATGGAACCCTCTCCATGTTGACTCTCCATTCCAATATTACCACCCATTATTTCAGCAAGCTTTTTTGAGATGGCCAGTCCAAGACCGGTTCCCCCAAATTCCCGGGTTGTTGAGGAATCGGCCTGTGTAAACTCATCGAAGAGTATTTCCTTTTTATCATCCGCAACACCAATACCGGTGTCCTTGACACTGAATCTTAACTTGATATCATCATTTTGTTCATCTTCCAGATCAACTTTTACCACTATTTCTCCTTCCTTTGTGAATTTTATTGCATTTCCAATAAGGTTTGTAAGTATCTGTCGCAAACGACCGGGATCACCTGACAACAAGGTCGGCACATTATCATCGACGAATGTGAATAATTCCAGATTCTTTTCTCTAGCCTTAAAAGCAAAAACGGATGATATATCATCCATCAGATCTCTGAGATCAAATTCAAGAACCTCCAATTCCAATCTGCCAGCTTCTATCTTGGAGAAGTCCAGAATATCATTTATCAGCTGAAGAAGTGCCTCACCACTGGATCGAATGATTTCTGCATACTTTCTTTGCTCGTAATTAAGATCGGTTTCAAGAAGAAGACCGGTCATACCGATGATTCCGTTCATGGGTGTTCTTATTTCATGGCTCATGTTGGCCAGAAACTGACTCTTTGCCATGTTTGCTTTTTCTGCCTCCATTGCCAGTTCATTTGCCATCATTATGGATTGCTCAAGCTGTTGATTTATGTCCTTCAAATTCTCCTCGGCTTCTCTCCTGTCACCGATGTCCCTTGCTATTCCAACATAGGAATAAACTTTCCCCTGATCATCCTTTATGGGGGAAGCATTGGACATATGCCATGTAAAATTACCGTTATTCTGTATTACCCTGTATTCCACACCCTTCTGTTTCAATCCTGTATTTATCACATCTTCCAAGAAGGATTGACACTTCTCAATATCATCAGGATGCACGAATTCCTTGAAAGTCCTCCCCAGAACATCTTTTACATCATGTCCAACCATCTCAGTCCAGTTTGGAGATACATATGTAAAAATCCCATCCAGGGTAAGAGAATATACAATATCGTTTGCATTTTCCACAAAGGATCTAAATCGATCCTCGCTCTCTTTCAATTTCCTTATTGCATTGTTTCTTTCAAGATAGGAACCCAGAGAATCTGCCACAGAACGGAGAAGATAAATATTGTCCATGCTCCAGTTTCTTTCATTCTTAATTTCATCAAAACCAATGAATCCGTGAAAATTCTTCTCCATGAAAACTGGAAGAACTATTATCGAGATAATTTCTTGTGATTCAAGGACCATTTTTTCAGAAAGTGGAAAGTCCTTTACCGATCCGAAAATGGGCTCGTTCTTTGAAAGCTTTTCTTTCCATCTCTTAAACGAAGGGATATAGGGCATATGTTGAAGAAGGGGGTTTTTCATCTGAGATTTTACTCCAGGTGCGCAAACCTCATTCAGCTGTCTCATACAAAGACCATCTTTGGGATCATTGAAATTCTCAAAATAATAGACCCTGGATACTTCTGAAACCTCCAAAAGAAGCTCCAAAGTTTTTTGAATTCCAACGCTAAGATTCCTCTCTTCCAACAATAATTTTGAAATTTCCTGAACGTTCCTTTCGTATTTTAATCTGATTTTTAACTTTTCTTCACTCTCCTTTCTTTTGGAAATATCCCTCAATAATACAAGTAATGCAGGTTTATTGCTGTATCTGATCTGACTGATGGATAGTTCGACCGGTTTTACCACTCCATTATGGCATACTATTCTTGTCTCATAGAACTCAGTGACCGGGATTCCCTTCATTCTTTTCTTGTATCTCTCGGTTAATTTCTCCCTCTCATCCTCATGAACTGTATCGAATAATCCCATTTCATTGAGCTGTTCAACTGAGTATCCAGTTATCTTTGAAAATGCTTTATTCGTAAATTTGAATTTATTATCTTGGACGATAAAGATCCCGTCATTTGATTTTTCTACCAATGTTGTGTATTTATTTTTTGTCTCAACAATCTCATCCATCAGCTTCTTCTTTTCCGTTATATCTTCAATGAGGCCTTTGAAACATGTAACCTCATCGTTCTCGTCCCTGATTATCTGAGTCTTGTCCTGTATGAATCTAACTCTGCCCTCTTTGGTGATTATCCTGTAGGGTTCATGTTCGAAAGATTTTTTATTGCTGACTCCGGCATTGACCTTTACCTCATTCAGGACTCTTGCCAGATCTTTGGGATGAACAATCTCTTCGAATTTTATCTTACCCTCTATGAAATCATCCGATGAATATCCCAATATCTTTTCTACATTCTCGGATACATATTCGACCGGCCATCCATTTTCATTTTTCCAGGTGAAGGCTATCATGTGACTGCTGTTTATGATATCCCTAACTTCTGAGAGGCGTTTTTGCATTTTTTCCTCATCAGTCTTTTTACGAAAAATTCCAATGGTGGAAATGAATTCTCCATTATTGAATATGGAACTTAAACTTCCCTTTAAAAGAACCTGGGTTCCGTCTTTTGCAACGAAAACAACATCAACATTTTGAAAACTCTCTCCATTTTTTATCCTTTTAAAGACATCCTCACAATGAGAATGTAGGTCCTTTCTCACAATATCTTTGAATGTCATTTTTTCAATTTCTTCATCGGAATATCCCAAAAATTCCCTCCACTTCTTGTTGACAAACCTGAATTTACCATCTGGACCTATACTTTGGATAACGTCATTTGCATTATCGAAAAAATGTGATAGTTCCATTTCAGATACTTCTTTCATCATTTCTATTTCCACCGAAAAGGAGGTTTTATCCTCATTTACCTATAATACTGGAGTAATCCATTATCGAAACACGATTCTGTCAAATTAATATTTTACTGATACGGTATCAATCTATGTAATTGAAAAGATTTTAAAAAAATTCAAATCCATTTTTCCGCCTTGCTCAAATCATCGAAAACCCCTACATTCAATCCTCAATAAACGGCAACGATTTCTCAGAACCTCGCATCCTCAATGTTTTTCCTTGTTAAGATGGCTACCTGTCCCTTTTTCGGAATGGAATCGGCAATATTTCTTGCAATCCTAATTTCACGTAAATTTTGAGATTGTATGGCAATTATCTCTTATCGTAGATTACTCCGGAACAACCGCTTGAAATTGCTTTTTCAGGGATGCCCTTTCCGTAATCGATGACATCCTGAAGACTGTCATCCTTTCCCCGGACCTTTATCCTCAGCATGTCTCCTTCCATTCTTTTCTCGAAATCAATTACCAGTCAGGACCCTCCCGTAAATTGAGGATATTTTTGAAATAATTTTAACATTGGGTTGATTTGGGGTGTTTTCTCAAGAATATGAGCCCATTATAAAACAAAGTATTGATAAGGTCCTCTCCGGTTAGGGTTGCTATGACCAAGATGGACGAGGATAATATTGCAGTGTTCCTCGATTTCGAGAACCTCGCTGTATCTGCGGAAAGGGTTTATCCCTCAAAGGAGAAACCCCTGAAGATCTCACCGGTCCTGGATCACATCAACACACTGGGAAATGTACTGATCAAGAAAGCATATGCAAACTGGTCAAGGCCAATATTTCATCAGTACCAGCAGGACCTCTCCAACCACGGTTTCGAATTGATACACCTTCCAGAGACAACTCTCCAGGGGAAGAACGGATCCGATGTGAAACTGGCGATCGATCTCATGGAACACATGGAGGTCTACGGCACAGCCTCGACCTATATAATAGGGTCCGGGGATTCGGATTTCATTCCATTGATACAATCCATCAGAAAAAGGGGAAAAAGGGTTCTTGTGATAGGTTTCAATTCATCGGTTGGACATGTGGTAAAGAAGGTTTGCAACGAATACAAATCTATGGAAGGTTTCCTCGGAAGACCTGAAGAGGACCTCTCCATGGATGATGATCCCGAGATAGCACTGAAGGAAGCCCGCGACCTCCTCCAGAGATATTCCAAGAATCTGGAAGAGGAGGAGATGGGAGTGCTTCTGTCCAAGCTGAAAGTGGACCTGAAGAGGATAGATCCATCCTTCTCCGAATCGAAATGCGGTTTCAGGTCCTTCAAGGACTTCATCAGTCATTTCGAGGGGGACATTTTGAAGATAATCGAGGACCCCGAAAACAAGGGATCCTTCATTGCCTATTTCAATGAGAGGACGGGAGACTTCAAGGAAGAATTCGACCGGACGGAGGAAGCCTCGAAGGTTTTGAACAAATGGGGATACATCAAGGATCCAAAAAAGAGATCATACGTAGCAGGAGAACTCATCGATGTGATGAACAAGAAGGATCATCCCTCGATAAATGAAATGACCGATGCAATCTATGATGGTAGAAAGAGGATCTCCAAAAAGAGGATCCAGAGGTTCCTCATGTCCCTCTACCATCAGAATGTCTTCAGACAGGTCAACGAAAGCTACCAAGGACCTTTATATACAAGATGGTTTGAATTCAGGAGAAGAAATATAGATGAGGAATCGGTCCTTTCTTTTTATTACGAAACCGTGACAAAATTGTTAAAGGATAAATTCCCGGAAATATCTGATCAGAATCTTGAAAAGCTCCTTAGGAGTTAGGTACTTATTCCTTTAAGTAAAACCTATAAACTACACCGTCATTAAAAGATTTGATAATCTGAAAATCATACATATTTTTCAGTTCATCGATTGAATAAACATAATCATGTTTCATATCGAACCAAATGACTACCACAGAGCCTCTCAGCTTCATTGTTCGGTTAAACTGAGTTAGATCATCTGGAGCTATATCGGTTGTCTGGTAGGTTTCCCTAGGTGAAAGATGTACATCCCCTTCTAATTCAGTACCGAAGAAGAAATTTGGATGATTGGTGTATAGCTTTCCCTCAGGGTTGTATTCCATAACAAAATTTATAGTATCTGAGTCCTGAATCTCCGATTCAGTCCATCCCCCGGGAAAATTGTCTAGATTGTATATGGTGTGGTATAGAACAGATAGGATCATTCCAAAAGAGATCAAGAACATGAGAAATAATAGTGGTCTCTTGATTCTTCTAAGTGACCTGATTTTGATAATCCTGTTTTCAAAAATCTTTAACGGATTTCGGAGATTTAATTGTTCATTATTTCTTCCCCAAAGGATTGTAATAAATATCAATATGATCATCAAAATCGGAACATACAAAGGTGATATTAATCTTCCACCAATAGCATCAAATCCAACAAAATTCGCGGAAGCGAATATATAGATGATATAAACTGAGATAAATACAGTACTGCTATAAACATAAGAGAGAAATTTGGACTCTTTCTCACTGAACCTAATTAAAAAATATATGATTGTCGTCATTGTGATAATAATCGGTATCGATAGAATTAAAAGTGTGTAATCAGGAAAAATATCCGGAATAAAGAGATTTGAAAATGAATATAGCAAATTCTGGATCACCTCTGAAAATGATCTATTTGTTGGATATCTGTTTCCTACGAGAGTTCCTGTTAAGTAAAAATTTCTAATGACAAAGAATCCGGTTGGTAATGAAGAAAATACCGCAATCGATACTACATCCTCAACTTTCCTTTTAAAAGAATATTTCTTGAAAATCAGAAGCAATATCCCTGTAAGAATTAGGGTTATTCCTACATATCTAAATAGGGATGAGAACATAGCTGCCACTATTGCTATTTTTAAATATTTGTGTTCATATAAACCACCTGATATGTATTTTGATATTGATAAAAGAAAGATAGTTGATGTGAAAATGAAAAATAATTCCGACCAAACCATTGTTGAGATTTTAAAAATCGGTCTTGAACCTAAAATAATCATAACTCCCAAAAATAGAATCACTCCTCTATTCCCAAGCTTTCTATACCAGCAAACGATAATTGACAACAAAAGTCCATAAAAAATTGCGTTTAATAATGAAGAGAAATTCAAAGGGTCCAATGGAAAAATATTCGAAACAGCGAGCAACATTGAATACATTGGTGCATATAATACATATGGATCTCCGTTTTCATAGAAGAAACCCACACCTTCCCAAATATTTCTTGAAACTTCAATATAATAAATCGAATCATTAGTAAATCCTATACCATGACGAATCATTGTTGCAAGAAGTAATAAACCTGAGATCAATCCTACAATTATATCAATTAGGAAAGGTAACTTTTCGAAGTAAGATCTGATTCTGGTCAGGGCCAACTTTTTGATCTCATTTTGATCGAATGGCAACAATACCCACATATATGTAGTAGAATAATATTTTATAAATATAATTACAAAAAAACGAAAAGGAGGAAATAATAGCGCTCAGAATAAATCAGCTTCTGAGCACTATCTCTATGTTTACATCATCGGGGACCTTGATCCTCATCAATGATCTCAAGGCCCTGTCGTCTGCATCGAGGTATATAAGTCTCTTGTGAACCCTCATCTCCCAACGGTCCCAGGTCTCCGACCCTTCACCATCAGGTGACTTTCTGCATGGAACCACAAGCCTCTTTGTTGGAAGCGGGATTGGTCCGGAAAGATTAACCCCGGTTCTCTCCGATATCTGCTTGATCTGTCCGCATACGCTGTCAATGGACTTCGCATCCGTCCCGGTCAGTGATATCCTTGCCTTTGCGACCAATCCCAGTCCTCCACCAGATCAGACCTTTTTCTCGATATCGAGACACATACCTGCAGCAACCGTGGTTCCCATATCCCTTATAGCGAACCTGCCGAGCTGCGGGATCTCCTTGACCTTCTCGATACAGAGAGGCCTTGTGGGCCTTATCTTTACAATAGCGATGTCACCGGTCTTGATGAAATCAGGGTTTTCCTCCTTCACCTGTCCGGTTTTTGGATCCAGCTTCTTCTGGATCTCCTCGAAGGTGCATGCCACCTGTGCTGTATGGAGATGGAAGACCGGAGTATACCCGACAGCAATCACCGAGGGATGCTGAAGAACGGCTATCTGGGCTGTGAAGGCCTGCGCCACGGAGGGAACATTGTCAGAGGGTCCGCAGACATCTCCCCTTCTGATATCGTTCTTTCCTACTCCTCTAACGTTGAAACCAACATTGTCGCCGGGTTCCGCAGAGGGCATGTTCTCGTGATGCATCTCGATGGATTTCACCTCCCCCTTACTTCCCGAGGGTGAAAATATCACATTCGCTCCCACCTTGAGCAAACCGGTCTCGATCCTTCCGACCGGAACGGTTCCAATACCGGTTATGGTATATACGTCCTGGATGGGTAGCCTGAGGGGAAGGTCTGTGGGCTTCTTGGGTATTGATAGATTGTCAAGGCACTGAAGAAGGGTCGGTCCCTTCCACCAGCTCAGATTGGAGGACTGTTTTACAACATTGTCTCCCTTGAATGCGGATGTGGGGACATACTGGACATCCTTGTATCCGACCATTCTGAGAAGTTTATCAACATCTTCCTTGACCTTATTGAACCTCTCCTCGGACCACTCGGGTTTGGTTGCATCCATCTTGTTGATGTTTATGATTATCTGGTTGACGCCAAGGGTCTTTGCCAGGAAGACATGCTCCTTTGTCTGTGCCATTACACCCTCTGGTGCTGCAACGACCAATACTGCCGCATCTGCCTGGGAAGTTCCGGTGATCATGTTCTTCACGAAGTCCCTGTGTCCGGGTGCGTCTATGATCGTGAAGTAGTACTTGTCGGAGGTGAATTTCTTATGGGCTACGTCTATTGTAACACCACGCTCTCTTTCCTCCTTAAGTCCGTCCATGACCCAGGCGAACTCGAAGCTGCCCTTCCCCTTCGCCTCGGCCTCCTTTCTGTACTTGTCGATTATATGCTGCTCGATATGTCCGGTATCCAGCAGTATACGTCCAACGGAGGTGGACTTTCCAGCGTCCACGTGACCTATGAACACGAGGTTCATATGGGGTTTCTCACTTGCCATTTATTATTCCTCCTACTCGGGTTGTTCCCTTATTTACTACTTATATTTAAACCTTGATACATTGTGGCTTTCAGGCCGCGTAATATTCGGCTGTCGGGGGTTCCGGTTTCAGACCTTTCCTGGTCCTTATCTCCCTGGTTATGTTTTCCAACAGATCACGGGGAAGCACTTCGAATCCGGCAAATTCAGCGGACCAAAGGGCTCTTCCCTGGGTCGCTCCCCTGATAGCACTTGCAAATCCGAACAGCTCAGCAACTGGCGCCTTGGCGATGACGGTCACCTGATCCCCTTCCATAGGCATGTCTTCGATGGTGGATCTTCTCGAATTGAGCTCCCTGCTGACACCTCCCATGAGATCGTTTGGTACCGAAACGAAGAGTTTTTGCTTTGGTTCGAGGAGTGTGGTACCAGCCTCAACCATAGCTCCATATATACCGGACCTACCCGCCGGTATAACCTGTCCCGGACCTCTGTGGATTGCATCTTCGTGGAGTTTGGCATCCATAAGCCTCACCATAACTCCCTGACAGGGCTCCCATGTCCTGGGCCCTTTGTTCATGGCCTCCTTGAAAGCATCAATGAGAAGTTCCTTGGTCTCGTGAAGATACTGAATACCCTTTGTATTGTTCACGAAGATGTTGGACCCGGCTATCCAGAAGACGTTCTTCATATCGTCCTTGTCAAGTCCGTATTCATCAAGCTGTTTGGCCAGGGCCTTGTTGTCCTTGATCCTTTCATCCGAGGGTATGGTGCCTTCCTTGATGGCGGTAACGACCTCCGTGGGGAGAGGTTCAACCTTGAAATAGAATCTGTTGTGCTTGTTGGGTGACTTTCCCTCGAAATCCCTTTCGGAAGCTCTCATCACGGTCTCCCTGTAAACCACAATGGGCTGGGATGTCTTTATCTCGATACCCTGTTCGTTGTTGATCCTGTACTCGGTAATCTCCAGGTGAAGTTCTCCCATGCCTGACAGCAGATGCTCTCCGGTTTCCTGGTTGATCTCCACTTTAAGAGAGGGGTCGGCTTTGGCCACCATTCTCAGGACCTCCACAAGCTTGGGGAGATCCTTCATATGCTTTGCCTCGACGGCCACGGTAACCACGGGTTCGGAAACGTGCACGATCCTCTCGAACGGGTCCATTTCCCCGTATCCTGTTACAGTTGAACCCGCAATCGCGGCTTTTACTCCGGACACATTCACTATGTTTCCGGCAATGGCCTTGTCAACGGTTATTCTGTCGGGACCCACTGCCACGGATACCTGTTGTGCTCTTGATTTTCCGGGCATTCCGAGAACCATTAGCTCCTGTCCTCTCTCCATGCTTCCGGAATATAATCTTCCTGATGCGATCTCTCCGGCGTGGGGATCAATCAGTATCTTTGTTACCATCAATACAGGAGGTCCTTTTGGCGAACAGCTAACCATTGCCTTTCCTATATCGCTGTCAGCTTCCCCGTGCCAGATATGCGGAATTCTGTATTTCTGGGCTTCAACTGGATTTGGGAGATGATATATTATCATGTTGAGCAATACCTTGTGAAGGGGAGCTTTCTTGGCAAGTTCTTTCTGTTTTCCCGCATTGCAGTAATCGTAGATGTCCTTGAAGGTTACCTGATTTGCCTGCATGTAGGGTACGGAAATGGCCCAGTTATGATATGCTGACCCGAATGCAACGGTTCCGTTTTCGGGTGTTACGAACCATTTACCCTTGAATTCCTCAGGACACATCTTAGCAATTAGTTCGTTTACAGCTTTGATGATCTTGACAAACCTCTGCTGCATCTCCTCCGGTGTGACTTTGAGCTCGTTTATGAGTCTGTCTACCTTGTTGATGAACAAGGTGGGTTTAACCTTCTCCTTCAATGCCTGTCTGATCACGGTTTCGGTCTGGGGCATGGCTCCCTCCACCGCACACGCAACGATGACACAACCGTCAACTGCCCTCATTGCTCTGGTTACGTCTCCACCGAAATCAACGTGTCCAGGAGTGTCAATAAGATTGATGAGATGGTTTTCTCCTTTGTATTTATGGACCATGGAGGCATTTGCCGCATTTATGGTAATACCTCGGGCCTGTTCCTGCTCATCATAATCAAGCAGAAGCTGCTTACCAGCAAGGTCCTCCGACATCATTCCCGCACCCGCTATGAGATTGTCGGAAAGTGTCGTCTTGCCGTGATCGATATGAGCCGCAATACCTATGTTTCTGATATATTTCGGCTTGTCCATTAGTTCTTGGGCCAGTTTTATGTTGTCTTCTCTTCGTCCCATGGTCACGCACCTTCAAAGATCGTAATGAATCAACATCAATGGGCGGATTTGGCTACCCTTTCCACCTCATCTCTTTTGGATACCGCATAACTCTGGATATCGCCCTTGGATGCGGATATCAACTCTGCCGCCAGACAGTTGGATATGGATTTCCTGTTCTTGTGGGAAGCTTTCACGGTTCCAACAGAGATGTTCCTTAGAGCAATATCAAGCCTTCTGGAGGGGCCAGCATCAACTGCTTTGGGAACGGAAATACCTCCGAACTTCAGCCTGGTTACTTCCTCTCGGGGAGCAGAATTCTCGATTGCCCTGACAAGTACCTGGACCGGATTCTCCTTGGTCTTTGTCAAAATTATCTCAAACGCATCCCTGACCACGTTGTAGCTCTTGGTCTTTTTTCCGGTGAATCTCTCGGTTCTCATCATGGAATTGACAAGTCTCTCCACGATTGATATCTTTGATTTGTGGAAAGGTTTGTTCGCATGCCTGGCCGAGGAGTGTGGAACATAGGCAGGTTCGAGATTAATATGCGCCTTTAGGCT
This sequence comes from uncultured Thermoplasmatales archaeon, assembly GCA_964445525.1. Taxonomy (GTDB): domain Archaea; phylum Thermoplasmatota; class Penumbrarchaeia; order Penumbrarchaeales; family Penumbrarchaeaceae; genus Penumbrarchaeum. The sequence continues at coordinate 16,444 of CAYULA010000023.1, forward strand.
TGGATCCTCCACCAGAACCTCCCTTGTGTTATACATGCCAAAAATCAGTTCCTCTGTGTTTGGTTCCACTTTCTCTTCTTCCTTGGGAGCTTCTTCTTTCTTATCTTCCTTGGGGGCTTCCTTCTTATCATCCTTGGAAGCCCCTTTCTTATCCTCTTTGGGAGCTTCCTTCTTTTCTTCCTTGGAAGCCTCTTTCTTATCCTCTTTGGGAGCTTCCTTCTT
>CAYULA010000023.1:16765-60994 GCA_964445525.1 uncultured Thermoplasmatales archaeon
CCTTCTTTTCTTCCTTGGAAGCCTCTTTCTTATCCTCTTTGGGAGCTTCCTTCTTATCATCCTTGGAAGCCTCTTTCTTATCCTCTTTGGGAGCTTCCTTCTTTTCTTCCTTGGAAGCCTCTTTCTTATCCTCTTTGGGAGCTTCCTTCTTATCTTCCTTGGAAGCCTCTTTCTTATCCTCTTTGGGAGCTTCCTTCTTATCTTCCTTGGGAGCTTCCTTCTTTTCCTCCTTGGGAGCTTCCTTCTTATCTTCCTTGGAAGCCTCTTTCTTATCCTCCTTGGGAGCTTTCTTCTTATCCTCCTTGGAAGCCTCTTTCTTATCCCCTTTGGAAGCTTTCTTCTTCTCTTTATTTGGAGCCTTCTCCTCTTCAGGAGTCTCCTCCTTTTTGGAAGCTTTCGCCTTCTTTGCAGGAGTCTTCTTCTCTTTGTTTTGGGCTGCTTGTTCTACTTTCAGCTCTTTGGAGTCGGATTCAACCTGCTGGGTTTCTTTTCCTTGTTTGGAAATCTCTTCTTTCTTCTTTTTATCCTCTGCCATGATTACACCCCGCAGCCCATCAACGCACCGGCTTCTCCTTTCTGCCTCTTACCATCTCGTCAAGTGATACGTTGTTGACCTTGATGACCTTGTATCTCACTCCGGGAATATCCCCATAAGAACGTCCGAGACGACCTCCGATGCCCTCTACCATTACCTCATCGTGTTCATCAATGAAATTAATGGCACCGTTTCCAGGTGCGAACGCGGTAATCTGTCTACCATTCTTGATGAGCTGAATCTTAACGCATTTCCTTATGGCTGAGTTGGGCTGTTTTGCTTCTACACCCACTTTTTCTAGCACGATGCCCCTACCCTGTGAGGATCCCTGGAGAGGGTCAGACCTCTCCCTGAGCTTCAAAACTCTTTTTTTGTAGGACCGATCGTTCCATCGGTTGCTTTGGGCATCTTTCCTCAGCTTTCTGGCTGTGAATAGACCTTTGGCCATTTACGAACACTCCTTGTGGGAATACTTGCCGGGGTTACTTATACCTGGTATTTATATCTTTGGACCTTTTCCATTGGCAACCAGGCAGGTTCAATCATAGCTTCTTCCTCATAAGATATAAAAAGATGAAAAATGACAACATCATTGCCACCAATCCACCAATCAACGGGAACCAGGATGTTTTCCATAAAGGCTCTGTCGGGGGGACCTCTCCAACCTCAAAAATAAAGGTGAGTTGATCATTTTCAATCGATCCTTCCTTCCATTTATCCTTCACGTCAATGGTTGCAGTTACCCTGTAATCCTTCTCCGGCTTAAAATTGAAGGATCTGAACTGTACGGTGGTATTTGATCCGGATTCTATGTCGGTAACATTTACCGTGAAAATGGTTCTATTTGTTGGTTCATCCAGTTCTATGATCTCCAAAGTAACAGAAAAAACGTTGGCCGAGGCATTGCCATTATTCAATATGATTGCCCTGAACTGATACGTACCCGGATCCATCCGATTTCCCTCAGCCTGCAGGGGAATATCCGACACTAGGATTTCCTCAACCGATAAATCAACATACAGTATATCCACGTTGGTTGATATTCTTGAGAGCAGACCCTGATCCCTCACATCAGGATATTCATCTCCATGAAGAATGATGGTAAGGTTGTGAGAACCAGGTTTTTCAAATATCCAGGTCATCTGATGCTTTGAATCCTCTCCTATTGAATGGGGGAAACTCTCGGATTTTACCTCTACCTCATCAATAAGAAAACCAACCTCGAAATTCTCTCCTTTGGGAGCCCCGAAGGTTAATGAAGAAAATTCGATGATGGTCTCCATTCCCATTATTATCTCCTCTTTCTGAACGGATAAGGACCCGTTTACGAGGTATGTCCCACTAGAGATAGGTGTCGAACCTATGAGTAGAATCATTTCGGCGGTATTATCTTGTCTTACATCATCATCAGAGGAGATTGCCGTAACTGAGAGGTTATACTGCCCCCTGGGAAGAGGGAATTCAAGACTAACCTTGGCAGTCAATATCTCGGAACTTTCAGACTGAAGAAGGATCTCTGGAGGAATGTATACATCTATACCCTCGATATCATCAAATCCATCTATCTCGAAGGTAACCCTGTCAGGACCATTTCCGTGATTTATTAAAAACAAATTATATTCAAGTTCAACTGATCCGTTGGAGGGAGGATCTTCGATATCACGGTAAGTGGTAATGGCTCGTAATTCTATGGAATAGAATTGTTCAACTGTAAAGTTCACCTCATGGATAATCCATGATTGATCAGGATTGCCGGATCTCAGGGATTCGAGGATTTCAACATCATCGGGAATCGCATTTATGGAGACCACCATGAATCCTATTTTTCTCCCCGACATCGTATCGTTGGATATTTCCAACTCACCTTCAATTTCCAGGCTCTCTCCCGGTTCGAGTTGAACTTTTCCTCTCCCACCTGACCAGGTCATGTCGCTATCGGAAACGTATGCATACTCCACTCTTTCCAGTATGTTACCAGCATTTTCAATTGCAAGGTCCGTTTCAACAGGTTGAAACGGTTCCAGGATTCCATTTACTTTCCCTTTCAAAGAGGTAAGGAGGTTATGTCTTGGATTTACTTTGAAATCCAATATTAGATCCCTAGTTATTCCTCCACCCATTGCTCTTACCTCAACCCAGCCTGGGCCCGATCTTTCATTGGCGGGTATGGTGATCTCCACCGTTATTGTTATGGGTTTGATATCCTCTCCACCAAGGGTAATTTGGTCCGGTTCAATTTGGACGTTTTCATCCTCGGATATCATTCCGGAGGCGTTCAATGCCTGGAACCTCACCGAGAACTGCCCAGAAGTTCTTCTCGGCGTGATATTGAAGCTTATTTTTAAAACGGTTCCGGGATCGACATTTTTTCCAAGAGGCAGAGGATTGCCAAGGTCGAATGGGATCGATTCCACCAGATCCATACCCATTATCGTAATATCGTCCAGCAGGTAACCGGTCTCATCGAGGCCTGAGAGGCTCTCTTCGAATTTCAATCTTATTTTCTTACCCTGATATGCACCCAAATCAAGACCGACCATATGGCCCTGTCCAGCATAAAAAGGCCTCTTGGAATAGCCCCACCTTGAATGGGTTGTATTGCCGGTGATGATAACCTGCTTATCCTTGGTATTTAGGAGGGGTTCCCATGTGGTTCCATTGTCCATGGAAATATAATGGGCTAGCGAACCTTTTCCATCAGGTCCTGCTGATGTAAGATTTCCACGGTATCTATATAGAAGGAAAATCTGCGGTCTCCTAATGGACCTCTCAACATCATATGGTTCGGGATCGAACCTGGAGAGATCAATCTCCGGGCTGATCAATGAGTGGATTCCGGAATCTGATGTGTTCCACGTGGTGGTATTTCCGGCCCAGAAACAATATGGAGGAGAATGGTGGGATATACCACCGGATGCCAGTGGATGCTGGATAGAATCCCATCCTTCCTCAGAGGGTGCTCCTTTGGATTCAGATTCCCATCCTCTGAAATCTGAACCATCCCAGTATTCCGAAGCCACCCAGACTCCGCTATAGAAATATGATCCGGGTATTGGTTCGTATTTCAATCCTTGAAAGAAAAGTGGTTCGGTTGACATAGGCCTTGCGTCTCCAGGCACATGAGCCGAAATGTTGATCATGTAGGACCCGGAAAAAGAAGGAACCCACTTGAAATCCACGATCTCGGAGAACTGATTGTCTCCCGGGGGAACATCCACGAGGACGATGTCCTTGAACATTACTTCCCCTCTGTCAGGGTAAAAACCATCATACCAGTAAATAGTGCAGGTTATCTCAACATCCTCCAGAGGAATTTCTCCGGTATTTTCGAGCCTGGTGGTTATTGTAGTGGTTTTGTTGACCCTCCCCACCACGAATTCGGACCAACCATGAACACCATCGGAGCTTACACCGGTATTCATCAGATCGAACTTGACCATCTCGGACAATCTGGTCGAAGAGGCTTCCTCCTTATCTGCATCCCCGATCTGTGAAAGACCTATTATTGGTATTGCAACCATGAGGGATAACAGGGTCACTGCTATGGTCCTCGGTATTAGGGCCATGGAGGTAACTATCGATTTGGGATTTATTAAGATATTGGACCTATGAATCTACTTTGGCTCCCTTATCCATTATATTGTGGAGTATTATTAATGCCTGATAGGAGTGAAGGGACAAGGGACCAACATTGATTTTTCCATCACACCTATCCTCCAGCAGGTCCTTTTCATCCTTTTTAAGATCCATATCATCGGAAAGAAAGAAGTATGAGCGCTCACCGAATTCCCCAAAAGAGTCCTCGGAATCCGAACCTTCCTCTGACATCAGATATGTTCTGCCGTCTATTCTCTTCAGAACATGGTCAAGTCCGCCTCTTGTAACATGAATTCCGGGTGATGTTCTTATCGTAAATCCAATCTCGTTTCCAATTTCCATTTCCAGACTCTTTCTCATCAGGGCTGAACATGCTCGTTCATCTGGATTGAGGTATTTCACATAGGCTCCGTTTACGGAGAGTATCTTGGGCGGATCACCGCTGCCCAGCAAAATGATATGGATGGATGTATCTCTCCTCATATCATGGGACAGGAAAAGCGATGCGGTTATACACCTGGCTATTCCATCCCATCTACCACTGGCACCACATAGGTCCTTCAGATTTATTGAACCATCGGATACGGCACGGTGACCGATTATTATGAAATTCCTTTTTGAGGAAAGGAAGGGATCAATCGACACCCCTTTGCCTGATTTCATCCTTACCATCATCTCCTCTACCTATTTCTTGGATGCCTTTTCCCTCTTTTCCTTTTCCTGCTTTTCGAAGGTAAGCCTTGCCTTCTCCTTTCTTCTTATGCTGATCTGTGCGATACGGATCTTCTCCTGATATTTATGCCGGGCTTTGGTCCATTGGTCCTTGTCGATCCTTCCGGCCTTGTGGAGTTCCCTGGCTTCCTGAAGTTTGTCCTCGTGCCTGATGATCTCTTGCTTCAGTTTCTCGATATCCTTGGAGAGCTTGTCGATCTTACCCATTAATTCACCTCAGATCTTCTCATCCACATTCTTGATTATCTCGGAAAGGAGTTCATCCTTTCTTTTATTGAATCCTTCCAGTTCCGATTCGGTTTTCTTGACATAATCAACATCCTTTATGGAACCGAGGTTAATCCTGACATTCAAAAGAGCTCCGTCAAGACCGGAAGCGGCCATCTCTGCTCCCACCGCAGCGTCAGTAATGGAATTGGGGTTGCCGTGTATCGACACAGGCAGTGCCATTTCCAGAACCTCCATGCATTTTCTCGCGGTCTCCATAGGTGTTGCGATGGCCTTTTTGTAACCCTCCTGGATAGCGGCCGATCTTGCTGATTTCTCCTCATCGGTTCCCTTGGGCATCCTGAACGCTTTCATGACGTCATTGAATGCATCCGTATCCTCATCTACAAGTTCCAGCAGCCTTTTCTTAACAGGAACTATGCCAGAAATTGTATCTTCCATCTTTTCCCAGGCATCCTTGTATTTTTCCTTCCCAACAGTCAACCTGGATACCATCTCTACAAGAGAGGCTCCCAGAGATCCCGATAGGGCGGCAACACTTCCTCCGCCCGGAGCTGGTGATGATGATGAGAGTTCCCCTATGAAGTTCTTCAATGTCATGGAAGCAAGCTGCCCCGCTTCGGCCACCATCCTGTCTATAACCTTCTCGTCCACCTTGAACTCGTATAACTGGTTAAGGCCTAGATTATCGATTGCAAGTTCTATCAACTGATCATCGGTCAAACCAGCCTTGTCGCTTCTTTCAGCATAGAATTTGCCGGCTTTGATAAGGGCTTCTTCCGGAACCAGCCCCACTATCTCCGAACCCGTGATCGATACACCAAGATCCTCGGCTTCCTTTTTACATGCCTCGTATGCATCGTGAAGGTTGGTCTCTTCGAAATCGAGGAGGTTCATTGATACCTGGGCCATATCCTCGTTGTACATCATTCCTCCGCCCTGGACCGATTTGAGGTAGCCATGGATCCTCACCGGCTTTCCGTCCTCGTCTATGACCTTCTCTCCGTTCTCGTCCTTTTTAACCACACCGCTGGTCCTGATTCTCCCGGCTATCTTTGACGCAGCTGACCTGTCATTGGATCCTAAATTGACGTTGTAAGCAATCAGGATCTGCCTCGTTCCCGTGGCAAATGTGCCGGATTTGGGGACGAAAACGCTATCTCCGAAATCGGGGTTGAAATCAGGGTTTTTGAATTTCTCCTCCATTGCTTCATATTCTCCTTTCCTGATGTCCGGTAGCCTGACCCTTTCAGGTTTGGTTGCTGACTTGGCATAGAGAAAACCCGGAACTCCCAGTTCACCCCACACCCTCTCCCCGAACTTCTTGGAGATCTCAGTGCATTCATCGAATGAAACGCCCTTAATCGGTATGAACGGGCATACATCCAGGGCACCCATTCTTGCATGTTCACCTTTATGCTTTGTCATATCTATCAATGAAAAGCCGCATTTGGCCGCTCGAAGGGCTGCTTCAAGTACTTCTTCGGGACCACCAACAAAGGTGAAAACCGTTCTGTTGAAATCGGCCCCGGGATCCACATTTAGTAGTTTCACCCCTTCGACCCCGGAAATTGCACCGGATATCGCATCGATGATCGCCTTGTCCCTGCCCTCGCTGAAATTCGGAACACATTCCACTATCCTTTCCATTTTTTCACCTTCTTGATTTAATCTATCGCCCGGAAGGTTCGAGATGGGCCCCTAATAAGGAATATGATAGATAAATCCATCCCGCTTTCGGGCTTTTTCCATGATATGGGTTTTTGACAAACGCCCTATAAAGCTTTTTATGCTGAGTCCCGGATTGAGGTTCATGAGATGGAGAAATTACTATTCAAGGATGACAAACACCCCAGACCATCGGGCAGGAGAAGCCATCCTGATCGCCGTAATGATCATTTCCCTTTCAATGATCCTTCCATTTTTTAGCCAGGGGGAGATTCCTTCCCCGACGAGACAAAAACCTCCAGGTTATTATGATATATCCCAGGTGGTTTCAGATTATCCGGAGAAGGTAATCAAGAACGGAACTTTTTACGAAGTCATATCGAATCTTGTTCTCCCAGCTTCCAAACAGCTATACCTCGGACCAGGAGACGAACTTAGATTTGCGGAAGGCGCTTACCTAAATCTCTCTGCACCTCCCCTTTTCGAAGGAGGGGGAGGTAACATAATTCTGAGACCAATTGTTGAAGATTTGATCTGGGGCGGGATCAACATATACGAAGCGGACCCAACAACAACTCCAATGATGGATCATATTATCATCACCGGAGCAAGGATAGGTGTAAGGATCAGTGGAGGAGCGGATCTGAGTATATCCAACTCCACCTTCCAGAACTGCCAGAGATCGGGAATAGAGGCATTCGGACCACTTTCCGAAGGGGCCTCGATAACTGTTTCGGGATGCGATCTGAACGCATGCGGAAATTACGGGATACATCTGGGGGAAGTTCAATCATCGATTCTTTCCGACCTCAACATCACCGAATGCATCACTGGGATAAGGTCATTCGCTTCTGCAATGGAATTGAGGGATTCCACCATTCTTGATTCGGACGCACTGGGTCTTTCCCTGGTAAACTCAGAAGCAGTTGTTAAGGGAACGGATATCTCTGAATCCGATGAAAAAAGTACAAGGGCTACCAATCAGGTGATCTCCCTCAATTCCACACTGGAAATGGAGGGTTGTCTGGTAAAAGGCGGCAATCAATGCATGCTGTTTCAGAGAGGATCCCAGATCAAAATGAGGGATTCATCCATCACCGATGGTTTCACAGACTGCATTCAGGCTATTCAGGCAGACCTGTATCTCGAGGAAGTAATGATCACCAATGCGGTGGAAAGTGCTATTCACATAGTTGAATGCACAATGGAAAGCACCGGAATGAACCTGAAAGACAATGGTAGAGGAACAGGTTCGCTGGTCTTTTCCTCCATATATATGGATAAATCCGAGGCAAGTCTGGAAGCCGCCCTTATTGAAGGATCGGGTGACGCCCATCTGCACCTGAATTCCTCCAGAGTTAGGATCTCAAACTCCACATTGAATGATTTCGGAAATGATCCGATAATACTACAACAAGCTTCCTTTGCAGAATACGTGAACGAAAAACCACCGTCTGATGTGGCATTTCGCGACCAGCTATCCTATACCAGATACTCGATCACTCCTATTTTCGAAGTTAATTCCTATATTACAAAGGAAGCACTTGAAAACGTCCAGATTGATGTGGAGGATAGAGAGGGTATCCTTGTAAGCTCATCTTTGACCAATTCCGAAGGTAGGACACAACCTCTATTTTTAGGAGTATATACCAACACAACTTCTGGTACAATGAGCCGGCTCCCATTCAGGATACTTGCCACACTCGAAGATTACGAGGTGTCGGTTTACGATATGACCTCATCCGAACAGAATATTCAAATCGAACTGTATCCTCCAAATGAACCTCCGGAATTGAACCTGATATCACCCGTGAACGGTACCATTGTGGAGGAGATGGTAAACGTTCAGGGATACATATCTGATGATCTGGACATTTATAGATTGAGGTTTCGTGTTGATCAGGGATCCTACAAAACCATTGATCTGGAATCCGTTGACACCAATGGGTATTTCACCGCTGACCTGGATATCGGCTCGCTTTCCAAAGGAGAACACAAACTTTGGATACATGCCTTCGATGGTTCCCATCTCTCTTCTCCGGAGATCAGGAGTATAATCTCCAACACCTCGGGTCTGGATGATACCGACGAAGACGGAATTCCCGATCTGATCGAGGATGAAAATGGAAACGGTATTGTCGATGATAACGAGACAGATCCGAAAGATCCCGATACGGACAATGACGGATTGCTCGACGGGATCGAGATCGACGATTCCGACGGCAATACAACTGATCCACTGGACGAGGATACCGACGGCGATTTCATACTGGACGGGACAGAGGATGCCAACGGCAACGGTAGGGTAGACCCAAATGAGACCGATCCCAATTCATGGGATACAGACGGGGATGGTATTTCAGATCTTGATGATCGCTACCCGCTTGATCCTCAAAGATGGGAGGACCCAGATGATGGCAATGAGGGTTCCTCCACGATCCTGGTCCTTGTTGTGATTGTATTCGTTCTCCTTCTTATCCTGGGCTATGCTCTTTATCAGAAGATATCCATGAGATACGAAGAAAACGGGGAGGAGAGAGAACCCGGACCGGGAAGAGGCAAGCCACCTACACGGAGGGGTCCTGATAGCAAAAGGTAAGGATCTCCCTTCGGCCCAAAGGATTGCCCGTCCTTTGAAAGGATTGACCCTGCTGGGAATTGTAAAAGGTCTGGCAAAGGATGCCGAACTTGCCGAGAGTACATTCGAGGAAGTGAATCCGCTGGCGGTGGGTATTCATATTTCCCCCGAAGAGTTAATGGGACTGGAAGCCGTGGTACAAGGAGAGATAGAGGAGGTTCCCCTATCTTCATATGAGATGGTTTATGCAAAGAAATTATCACGCTTCGGGGAAGTCCAGGTACCATCTCCATCTCTTGTTACGATTTTCAAGAAAGCAAAGGATAAGGAAATCCCGGTCATAGCTCTCGATATGGATGAGGAAACCTATTCCGACATATATACCGAGACAATAAGCGGTCTGTCCATGATAAGGACCTCTCTGAAACTAAAAGGGGTCAACAGAAAGAAGTTCAGATCCACCACTGCAGAGGGATTCTCAATAGAATGGGACAGAGCGGTGAATTCAAAGGCCTACATGAAACTGGAAAGGATCAGGGAGAATCATATGGCAGACGAGATCAGAAATTCCATTTCAAAATACAGCCCGCTGCTATGTTTGGTGGAACTGGAGAGAATGAATGGGATAGTCTCCCAACTTGAGGAATAATAGGGTATATCAGAAAATTATATGATTTGGATGGACAAACTGAGATTTCTTCCACGGGATAATGATTCAGATACAATGAAGTATCAAAAGATCGGATTCTCAATAAAAGAGGTAGGTTCCCATGGATGAAGATTCAGGATATTTCTTCTTCCAGAGTCCCTGGAAGAATATTTTTCTATGGCATTTCATGGAAGTGGAGAGGGAGGCCCTGATAGTATCACCTGCCATAGATATGGATATCTTGAGGAAGATCCAGTCAATTCTGATCGCCAGGTCGGACAGGAAGCTCGATGTCAAGATCCTTCTGAGAATGTCGGAAACGGATCTGATGATGAAAAATATCGATCCCGAAGCACTAAGGATTCTGGCACTGCTGCTCCAGGAACCCAGATCTAAAATCGAGATCAGGTTCGCCTCAAATCTTTCGGTTACGGCCATGGTACTGGATGATAAAAAAGCATTGATGGCAACGGGGGATCTGACCTCCACCTCCCTCATCGAGGAGATCAATTATGGTCAGCTCATGACCGGTGAGGACCTCGTTGTGGCTTTCAAAGAGGATCTGCTGGAACTATGGAAGGGAGCTCATCAACCCAAGGCAAAAGAGATGGTAGCCTACATGGAAATGGTAAGGGACAGGCTGAACCTTCGAAAGGAGCTTGTCTTCGAGGATGAGGATAAAGGAATCGAATTTTCTGGGGATGATTTCGTATCATCCGGAGAGAGGCTCGAGCCTCTTGGAATGGACAGACAGGAACCTCATCTCGACGAGAGCAGGAAAATTATCAAGGAACTCTTGATCAGGGCAAGGGATGCTGTCGAGGAGGATAACACACAAGCCGCCCTGTTCTATCTGGAAGAGGGTCTTGCCCTGGACAGGGACAACAAGGACCTTCTTATGGAAAAGGGGAAGGTACTCTTCTCACAGGAGAGAAACCTTGATGAGGCGCAGGCATGCTTCGACCGGGTCCTTGACCAGGATGAGGACAATATGGAAGCATGGGCCTTCAGCGGAATGTGCCATCACGAGAGGGGCGAAATGGAGGATGCATTATATGCTTACGATCAGGCCACCGACATCGATCCGAGCCATTATCCTGTCTGGATCAAGAAAGGTATGATCCTGGGAACCATGAAAGGCAGGGAAGAGGATGCGATTAAATGCCTGGAGTACGCTCTTTCAAAGGATCCCTACAACGAAGAGGCATGGTATCACAAGGCATCGATACTGGACCAGAGGCTCTCAAGGATGGACGAAGCCATGCTAGCCTACAGGTCTCTGCTGAGGATAAATCCCAAGCATGTCATAGGATCCTTCAGGATGGGGCTGATCTCATACAAGAGGTTGGACAATATCGAAAAGGCCAAGAAGTATTTCGACAGGGTTGTGGAGGCCTCTCCGGAACACAAACAGGCCTGGATGTTCAAGGCAGAGATTGCAGAAAACGTTGATAGCGATGTGAACAAGGCGCTGGAGTTTTATGACAAGGCAAGGGAATTCCATCCCGAAGACCCGTCACTTCTCTCGAAGGAAATATCACTGCTCATGAAGCACAGAAAGAAGTTCAGGAAAGCCGTGGAGCTTTCCGATGAGTTGCTTCAGATTAACGATAAGAATCCCGTTGCATTGTACGTATCTGGCCTGGGAGCTCTCAGATTGAAAAATGACCCTGATCTTGCCCTCAAATTGATGAATGGTTCCATAAGGGGAGATCCATCCTTCAAGCAGGCGATCCTTACAAAAGCGAACATCCTTGCCGAGTATCTCAACAGGGCTCAGGACGCTGTAAACCTGTTGAAGACAGCTATCAAGAAGAATTCATCGGATCCCGACCTATGGATGGAGCTTGGTATAACCTACTTTGATTTCCTTTATGACCCGAAGGAGGCTCTGTCGTGTTTTGACAAGGTAACAAAATTGGACAAGAAAAACAGCGAAGGCTGGTTCAACAAAGGAATGGTGCTTTCGAGGGGATTCGAGAAGCACCAGGAGGGACTCACCTGTCTGGACGAGGCAACCAAAATCGATGATGAGAATTACCTTGCCTGGGCGGAGAAGGGAAGGATCCTTTTCAAGGTCTACGGTATGACAGACGATGCAATGAGCTGCTACAACAAGGCCTATTCGATAGAGAAGGATGACCCCGAGGTTCTATCCGCAATGGCACTTGTATTCAGGGCCAAGGATGATACAGCCAGAGCAGAGGCATTGTATAGAAAGGCCATCGAGGTGGGAGGCGGTTCTCTCGAACCCATGTTCGGTCTTGCAGACCTGCTTGTATTTACCGGCGATCTTGAAGGAGCACAGTCCATACTCAACAATGCGCTGCAAAACGATCCCAACAATGAGAAGGTCTGGATGATCAAGGCCAACACCTTCAGAAAGGAAGGAGAGCTGGGAAAAGCATTGGAATGCTACAAGAGGGTGCTCAGGATCAATCCCGATAATCAGGACGCCCTCAACAGAAAAACTTCGGTGGAAGCCCAGCTGGAGAGGATGGGATGAGAGGAATCCACTAACAAATTTAATTAGTCAAATCCACGATGTGGGCGCATGGATGAGAAGGAGTGGGAGGGTTCTTTCGGGGTATCACAACTGGACAATGTGACCATGGGTCTGATGCCGCCCGGAACCATAGGTCTTTTCTACGGACCAACCGGAACCGGTAAGAGCTCTGTGCTGGCACATTTCCTTTTTCAGGGAGCCAAAAAGGAAGAAAATGTATGTCTTATTACATGCGAGCCTCCGACCATTACTGCAAACAGAATCACCCATTTTTCCGGATGCAACCAGAAATGGCTCAGGGACGGCTACATATCCATTATGAACATCTACGATCTGGCAGATCTGATAGGTGTGAGTCCGGATAGGATGGAAGAAGGGGATGCCGAACTACTTTATGATCTCTTTGTCGAGGTGGTTGACCATCTGGACGTTAAAAGAATGGTGATAGATCCGGTTAATCCGCTGCTCGGCTCCCTTAGATCCGGGGGCAAGCTGGATTTCTTCAGGACCCTGAAGGGAGATCTTGCGAACAGGGGAGCTATCTGCTTTATCGGTTTTGACACGGGAAGAGAGGTGGGGGATTGGGAGGAAAATCCCCTCTCCATCCATGATATCGATATAATTGTAAGGTTCAAAAAAGAGGAGGAACCGCCCCTGGTCCTCAACACCCTGACCATCGATAGATGGAGGTCCTCCTCACATGCTAGAACATCATATGTGGTGGACATCTCCACGGAGGGCGTTATCCTGGTTCCGAGAATAAAACCCCTGGAGGTCAGGTAGATGAGACTCGAGGATATGAAAGGTCTGGATCCGAAGACCCTCAGACACGGCTCACAGATCCTGATAAGGGCTTCGGGAGAGAAGTATCTCAACGGTTTCTCCGATATATTCTCCATCCTGACCAGAGAGGAGGGATCCAGGGGTGTACTGTTGAGCACTCTCTGGTCCGCCAACGCCCTTTCAAGGAGGATCGGCATGTCAAAGCTTCCGAGAGGGTCCTTGAAAGTGGTTGACACCATCTCACTTTCTCTAGGTTCAAGGGTTACCGGGGGCGAGGAGTTCATCTTCCTCCCGACACCTTCACCCCTGGAGTATATACTCGTCGAGATCGAGAGACTGATCAAGGATCAGGGTAAGGACATCAACTTCCTGATACTTGACTCGCTGACATTTCTCGAGAGATATTATACACTTGGCCAGCTGAGTGAGTTCTTCCATTATCTGCTGAACAGAATGCTCGAAGAAGAGATCACGGTAATAGTGTTCGATCAATCCCAGGACCCGGATACCGGGATAGGAGGGCAGCTGTCATCCATCATGGACAAGACCGTCGAGATAGGAAAGGAGGTGAAGGAGAAATGAGTTTTCTCGTGGGAGGACAGGATTTCAGGGATCTATTGGATTCCAAGATTGGAACTGGCAAATGCATTCTATTCAAGTACGGTCCCGGTTCCGGCGGGGATGTATTATTGAAACAATACTTGTCAGGGACGATGGAGGGCACACATTCACTCTATCTTTCCACCCATGAGACCGAAAACGATCTGCTTTCCTCTGTTTCGGATCTGGATCTTCCCCAGGATCTGGAGATGGTCTCGCTGGTTCCGGATCTCACATCGGGCCTGGATGATATGGTCAAGAAGGACAGGTTCCAAACAGACGGAATAATGGTCACGGACCTGCTGGAAGTATCCTCCAACACAACCACCAGAAAAAAAAGGATTGAAGGAGGGAAAAAGGTACTAAGCGGAATATCTTCCATATGTATGAAGCAGGTGCTGCCATTCAGGCTGGTGATTGATTCCCTGGTGGATCTGGTGAGAAATACATCCCTCGAAGAGGTGGAAAAACGGATTCTCCTGATCAAAAAGGCAAGCAGTGAAAAGGAAGGGACGGTATTACTCGGAGCTCCTCTTGATTGGGATGAAATGAAGTTGCTTGAGACCACGCTCTTTGATGCCGTGATATCATTCAGGTCCGACAGGGCCACCGGGACCTGGAAGAGAACGATGACGTTGGAGAACCTGAAGGGAGCCGTCTCCGTGCCCGTGGAATGGGAGGTTACAACAATGAAATCCATACCCACGGCCAAAAGCCTGAAATGAGGTTTTTTGCTCCCCAAACCAATTTGAGGCAAGGGTTTATATTTACAACTGGAAGATGGACAGATCGATGAAAGGTGGTTCGATAGGGGATGTACCCCTACCTGGGGTGGATCCTTATTCTGAAGCCGTTGAGCTCTCGCATTCCTACGGTCCAAAGAAGAGTTCGATCTGTCCTGTCTGCGGATCACCTCATCAGACCTGCTACAACAGGGTAATGGCAATAGGAAACAAGGGAGGAGTTCTATCCGGGGACCTCTCCATAAGGAAACTGGTCATAATGAGATGCCTCTCCTGCGGCCACACGGCACCTGTAAGATTCATGCTTGTAAGAGAAATGTGAATTTATTCCATAAGATCCAGGTCTTCCCTTATCTCATCCAATACGGGTATTTTATTTCTCAATGAATGCATCTTCTCGGGATCCAGAATGGATGTTGACCATCCCGGGCCTTCGTCAACCGATGCCAGGACATTTCCGAATGGTGAGAAGATCCTGGACCTTCCCCCCATCATGGATCCCCCGTGATCTCCGTAAATATTGACTCCGATAACGAAACACTGGTTCTCCACCGCTCTTGCCTGCAGAAGGACCTCCCACTGGAAGGTCCTGAATGCGGGCCACTGGGCAGGATAAATCAGAATGTTTGCTCCCGCCCTGACCAGTCTTCTGGATAGTTCGGGGAACCTCACCTCGTAACAGATTAGGGGGCCTGCTCTTGCATTGTTTATATCGAGAATCTTCAAACTGCTTCCGGGAGTGAAGAACCTGTCCTCCCCCGACCTCGAGAAGAGATGGGTCTTGTCGTAGGTATTTTTGACCTTCCCGTCACTTCCGATATGGTAGAGCCTGTTGAAGAATTTCAAGTCCTCATTTACAACCTGTGTAAAGATGACATCCACGGAACCGTCCCTTGAAAGATCGGAAATTGTTTGGATGATTTCTTCGGATTTTTCCGAAAGAATCGGTAGGTCATTGTAGGGAAAACCCGTGGAAAAAACCTCAGGAAGCACCAACAGGTCCGGTGATTCCTCATGGATGCATTCTCTTACTAGTTTGACAGCGCCCCGAAGATTCTTATCGGTATCTCCCAGGTGAAGCCGGGTCTGGATAATCCCTGCCTTCAAATCATGTTGCCAAAAGGTGGTTTCTTCCATTATCAGATTACCTCGCTGAGTTCCTGGACCAGCCTCGGTTTGGGCAGAAATCCCATCCTGGTCTTCACGAGCTTTCCGTTCTTGTAAAATGCAAGCGTGGGAATGGATCTGATTCCCAGCTTCATCGGGGTTTTCATGTTCTTTGTCACATCCATCTTGGCGATGGCCAACTTCCCCTTCATCTCCGATGACAACTGTTCCAGGACAGGTGCTATCATCTTGCAAGGCGCACATGCAGGTCCCCAGAAGTCAACCAGAACGGCATCGTATTTCTTTGTGAAATCATCGTATTTTTCGTCACTTATCTCTACTATCCCATCGGGCCAATCCATAGGTCATCTCCGATTTTGATTATACGATGTCACTATTTATCCTTGACCCCGGACCCAATAGAATTTATCAGAAAGTAAAGCATTGCACCAAGGATGATACCGGCATGGGACGAGTTATTATGTTTGAGATGCGCGGCGTGTGTTGGTTCCTGCCCGGCAGAGGCCATACTGCTCAGGGACAGCGGGATCAGCATAAATGAGGAAAGATGCACCTATTGCAAAACCTGTATCAGATTATGTCCAGTAGGGGCCCTGGAGGAGAGAGGATGATCGAGAGCGGGAAATGGGATGTACTTGTGATCGGAGCGGGACCTGCCGGAAGCACCGCTGCATGGAAGCTGGCTGAAAGGGGCAGATCCGTACTTCTGATCGAAAAGAGACAGGAGATCGGGGTTCCCGTTAGATGCGGTGAGGGGATCTCGAAACAGCTTCTGGATTTGCTGGGATTGGATCCGGATCCTTCCTTTATCTCATCCGAGATGGACGGTGCGATAGTTGTATCCCCCTCGGGAAAGGAGCTCAAACTCGGACCCGAGATTGCCGGCCCCGAGGTCGGATTCGTTATCAAGAGGGACATGTTCGATCAGATCCTTGCCAGGAGAGCGGCAAGGACCGGAGCCAAAGTGGAGGTCAGGGCGGAGGCAGTATCAATGAAGAGGGAAGGGGAGGGGTGGATTGTCAATGTAAGGACCATGGATGGTGAGATGGAGATCAGAGCCCGGGTGGTTGTTGCCGCAGACGGTTTCGAATCCCTGGTACCGAGCTGGGCAGGGATTGACAGCCGGATTTCACCCAGGGATATCGACACCTGCGTTCAGTACGAGATGGTGGGAGTCGATACGAGAGAGAGGTTCACGGAATTCTTCATGGGAAGAGAGAGAGCTCCTGGCGGATATATCTGGTGCTTTTCAAAGGAGAAGAACACGGCCAATATCGGCATAGGGATAAACGGTTCCATGATGAAAGAGAGAGCCGATCCGAAAAGATATCTGGACAGGTTCATCTCATCCAACCCGAGGTTTTCCAAGGGAACCATTACCGAGATAAACGGGGGAGGGGTTTCCGTATCGCTTCCGCTGGAGAGGACAGTTGCCGATTCGTTTGTTGTTGCGGGTGATTCAGCAAGGATGATAGATCCTCTTACCGGAGGGGGAGTATACAACGCATGTTTTGCGTCCATAAAAGCAGCCGAGACCATAGATGAGGCTCTCGTGAAGGGAGATACTTCAGAGGAAGCTCTGGAGAGTTATGAGAAAGCATGGAGAGAGGAATTCGAGGCGGAGATGGCCCGCAACTATCTTGCAAAGGAGAAATTGTTCGAGATAACGGATGAGACCCTGGACAAGATAATCGGGGCGATTGCGGAATATGATCTGGAAGAGGTTTCAACAGAAGAGCTTCTGAAGGCCGTCTCTTCCAAACATCCTGAGATACTTGAGGAACTGCTGGGTTGAGGGCTTTGCCTCCGTATGTATCGAAATATTGCAAGGTCTGGGTGACCGCTCGAATCAGATGCCGGGGGATCTGCTCCCGCGCATTATCAGGAGATAGAGTAAAAGAGGGCCGCCAAGCAGAGCCGTTATTGCTCCCACAGGCAGAAGAACGGGATCGATAAGAGACCTTGCGACAATATCCGCCATGAGCATCAAACATGCCCCCATAAGTCCCGAGGCCGGTATGAGGTATCTCTCATCTCCACCAATGAACCTCCTGAATATGTGGGGTGCAAGCATTCCGACAAATCCTATGGCTCCGGTGAAGGATATGACCGTTGCAGTGGCAAAACATGCGGAAATGATCGTTACCCTCTTGACAGCCTCAACGTTGACACCCATTCCCTTGGCATCCTCATCTCCCATCTTGATTATGTTGATATCCCTGGCCAGGTACATGCTTATGACAATGAAGATCGCCATTGTTGCGGTTATGTACGGTACCTGCCACATCGCGGCTCTTGTCAGGTCGCCAACCAGCCAGAAGACCGAGGTCCTCATGGCGTCATCCTCTGCGAAGAACTGCAGTATGGTATTGGATGCGCTGAATATGTAAGACATCGCAACACCAGAGAGTATCATGGTTTCGGATGTCATGCCAGGTCGTTTCGATATCACAAGAATGATTATTGCCGGTATCAGGGAGAAAAGAAAGGCGTTTCCGATGATCGCCAGAGTACCGCTCATGATACCTATGCCGAAGATGAACCATATCGATGCTCCGAAACCCGCCCCCGCTGAAACTCCCAACGTATATGGAGTTGCAAGAGGATTTTTCATGACAGCCTGGGTGGTACAGCCGGCCATCCCCAGTGTGGCACCCACGAGAGCTGCAATTATGACACGGGGCATTCTCAGGGTCCAGATTATGGTATGGATCCTGTCGGTTACGTCGATCCTTCCGGGAAAGAACCTGGCGAGAACTGCCAGGTATGCCTCGCCAATGAAAATGTCAGCCGACCCTATCGTGAGCGAATAACCGATGAGCAATACCATTATCAACAGAGCGGATGTTATCAGCGAGATTCGCCTCACCATCAGTTGCCGAACCTTCTTCTTTTCTATCCGGAGGTTAGAACCGGTCATACTGTCCACCACCAGATGGCAGCGGTTCTCCGATCTCGATCAAGGAAATAGATTTCGTTCTCCTCTGTGAGGAGGGGATCGAGATACCTTGCAAGGGATGGTATCAACTCTATCGGTGCATTGTGAAACGATGCAAGTTCCCTCGCAGCTTCTTCCGGGGATCCGTAGGCTTTTCTGCTACGGTAGGTCATGATCTCGACATTTGCTTCGATCCCTTGATCATGGAGGATGTTGAAGAGAATCACGTGATCGCCGAGACCCCAGTTTACAGCTGCACCGAACAGGATCTCCTGGAGATCGCGGGGGATCCTGGGTTCCGCCGGGAAAAAGAGGATCACCTTCTCCTTGGCAATGTCGTTCATCCTCTTCAACTGGCGTCCGATGTCCATCATGAAGAGGGAATACGATGCGAGAATCATATCCGGTTGGTGATCGAGGTTTGAAGGTTCAAGATCGGCCCAGTTCATGTTCAGGTAGCTGATGTTTTCGATCCCTTCCTCATCGGCTCTCCTTCTCAACCTCTCCAGCATATGTTCCGAATGATCCACCGCCGTCAGATGTGACGATAATTTTGCCAGGGGAATGGTGAGCCTTCCGGGCCCGGGTCCAATTTCGAGAATGCTCCTATCATTCGAGGGCGAGATCAAGGATATCTGCCTCTCTGTTGTATCCCGGGGTATATCGGTATCCCGCCCCTTGGCGGCCACCTCATCCCAGAACCTGCCGTTATCGAGCCTTCTTCTGGACGTGAGCGTAATCTCGTTATTCCAGATCAGATTCCAGTCCAGAATTCCCATGAAAGACCTCTTTGACATTACAACTGTTCCAAGGAGGGAGAGATGAAGACTCCCCTGGTTCCCAGATCGTAATCCAGACCCATCCATTCAGTTATGAACTCCTGGTGTATTTCCCGGGGGTCGAGATCAGGAAGAAGGCCCGGATGCAGTATCTTGACCAGATAGGCCGCTCCCAGTATTCCGCCCATTGCATTGTTCCTGAAGTCACCCGCGGTTATGTAGATGTTATTGTTTTCGATCGCAGATATCCCGGCGAGCAGAGGCCTGGATTTCATATCATCCACAGCATTGTTGAATGGTTCGGGATCGTCACAATCGTAACCGTATGCCGGATCCCTGCTGAGTCCGCTGTATGTGTATCGGACGCTGTGGGCGAAGATGTAATCCGGGTCCCTCTCGATTATCCATTCCAGGTCCACCGTTGTTCCATAAACCTGCCCCTCCCCTATCCAGTTGTCAAGGTCCTCCGCTATTGGCCGCCCTCCAGCTAGCATGCATGCCTGGCTCAAGGGATCGATCTTAGTGTAAATTGATGCAGCCAGCTCCTCCTCGTCCTTGAAATACCGGTTGTGAGATGTCATGAGAACATCCGGTCGGTCCCCATCTGCTATCGATGAAGTCTTCGAACCTATATCATCGACAATACCCAGAAGCCATTCGATGTAGTCATAGGCCCTATCTTCGGATCCGAGGAGATAACCTGCCTTCAGGACTCCCTGAAGGTATCTCGAATCCCGAGGTTCGATGACGTTTGGCCAGTATAGACCCAGAAAGACAACATCTGTATCCGGCAGTTTCTCCTGCTTCACATCGTTGTTGGTGGGAGAGAAGGTGAACAGAACATCCAGATCCATCTCGAAAATATTTTCGAAATCGGGATTCGCATGCATCTGTCCCATCTGGAGCAGGTCCCTTCCGGGGAAATATATGTCTTTCATTATGTAGGCTGCACTATCCGCGGCCACAACCCGATCATCGGCATCGAGCACGTTCATGAGTTCCGCATTGCTGAGATATTCCACACCTATCCTTTTTATGGGAAGGTCCACCTTCACTGGATGTCCGTTGCCATCTACTATCCAGATGTTATCGGCATCATTTGCAAGGATCTTTTCAAGTTGTGTAATATCCTTCCGGTCCACGGAACCGTCCCGGTTGGTATCGGCAAACAACGTTTCGTTCTCATCACCCGATAGTATCTTTTCCAGAAAAACGACGTCATCTCGGTCGAGGTACCAGTCTCCGTTGGCGTTCCCGAATATTTCCAGTGTATAGTCGCCAATCAGATATTTTCTGCCATCATATTCATCCTCTTCCATTATCGATATTACCGCCACCATGAAAATTGCGATGACAAGTATTCCTGCCAAGATGAGAGCCACACCCTTTTTTTCCAAGACATCACCTCCCGATAAAAGTACCGGTGTTACGAATTTTTATTTCGTGATACCGGATGATATACTTATACGTTTTGAGTGGGTGAGGATATGGTGGTGGCACGATTATTAAATAGGTGTTACCGGTTGACTTTCCACTTTCGAATATTACATTGGTATGAAAGCGTCTGGAAATGGGTTGATCAATATGTCCGTTGCAGCAAAAGATGTCGTCTTCGCCTACGGGAGCGATCCGGTTCTCAGGAAGATCAGCTTCATGCTGGGTCCGTCGGAGATGCTCGGTATAATCGGACCGAACGGATCGGGGAAGACGACTCTGTTGAAGTGCATCAATCGAATTCTCACTCCGCGACAGGGGCGTATTCTAATAGATAATCGTGACCTTTCAAGAATGAAGAGGCTTGAGATTGCAAGACAGATCGGTTATGTTCCTCAGATATCCGATACCAATAACGGATCCCCGACAGTATTCGAGGTGGTCATGATGGGCAGGAGGCCACATGCATCATGGAATGCAGGAAAGAGGGACGAGGAAAAGACCTGGAATATTCTGGCATCATTGAAACTCGAGAGATTCGCCATGAATCACCTTGATGAGCTGAGCGGAGGAGAGAGGCAGAAGGTCATGATCGCAAGGGCCATGGCACAGGAAGCAAGGACCATGTTACTGGATGAGCCGACCAGCAGTCTGGATATCAAACATCAGATGGAGGTGATGGACCTTCTCCAGGACCTTGTGAAAAGGAAGGGACTGTCTGCCGTGACCGTTGTTCACGATCTCGACCTTGCAATGAAATACTGCGACAGGACGGTTCTCATGAACAACGGCAGGGTCTATTCTTCGGGGAACACGGAAGATGTGATCACGCCAGAGAATATCAGGTGCGTTTACGGAGTCGATATCCTGATAGAAAGATTCAATGGAAGGCATCATGTCCTTGTTGCTTGAATACGGTTTTTTCCTCACTCTCATTTCATCGGGGATTCAATCTCTCCGGTTGATCCTTATCTTTAAAGGATTCTGACACCGATCCTGATCTCTGGATCATGAAAGGAGAATCACTTTTTACATACTGACCAGGAATCGAGGGGGCCCTATGAAATTTCGAGAGCTCCGCTTCTCTTTTATCTTTCTCTTTTTTCTTATGCAATTTGAAGAACAGAATGATTCCCCCGGCGATTGCGATGATAATGATGATCACGGTCAAGATGATAATAAGAGGTATCATGAATCCATTTTCTGCTTCTTCTTTTTCGGTCCTTTCTTCAGCATTCGAAAGGACCTCGATCTCCATCGATGTGGAATTGGAGAGGCCCTCCTTATCCGTGACTGTCAGCGTGATGAGATGTTTACCGGATGAGAGGGATAGGTTGATCGATCTGCCGGTGCCGATTTCCCCGGTCGTATTGGAGGACCAGGTGTAAGTAAGCTCATCCCCGTAAGGGATGTCAACATCTCTTGCTGAGCAATCCAGAATCTGGTTTTCTCCCTCCTCGTAGGTTGATTCCCCGAATATTTTTAGATCGTATGGAGGATCATTTGTTGGAGTCACTAAGATACTGGCATTGATCGATATCGAGAAAGTAAAATCAAACGCTGAGATCCTCAGAACCTCGGATCCCGACCAATTTTCAATGGGATCTATTTTCAAAATATCCCTGTCAATGGATATCGAGAGATTGTTGGCAGTACCGTGATCGAAAGAAAGCTGATCACCATCGATGTCATAAAAAACGGTATTGAGGTCCTTCTCGAACCCCGTGGAATCCTCCAGCATCTCGATCTCAAGTTGGGAAAAATTGGATCTGGGAGCGTCATTGACATTGAGGACCTCCAATTCAAACTCCTTGTAATCGATTCCGCCGTTTCCGTCGAAAACGGAAACGTTCAACCTCCATACACCAACATCTTCGTTTCCAGGAGTCCCGGTGATGTTTCCGGTTTCCTCATCGATGGAGAGGAACGATGCGTTTGTTTTCAGGGTCCATTTGAGAACATCATCCTGATCGATATCCCCGGCATCCAGGTCCAGGAAATAGGGGATATCCTCCACTGCATCGGGAACATCGAACAATTCGATGAATGGATCATCATTCACGTTGAGGACCTCTAAAGTAAAATTAACTTCATCAAATCCTCCCTTCTCGTCGGTCACATTGACCTCGATCCACCAGGTTCCCACATCTTCATTTCCGGGAATCCCGGAGATGATGCCGCTCCTCGGTCCTATCTCGATGAATCCCGCTTCGGTACTGATCGACCAGAGCATGTTGTCCCTGGTGGGGTCCTCGTCGATCGCATCGAGGTCGAGAGAGAAGCTCTCGTCTTCGAGGACCTCCGGGATCTCGAAGGGGAGGATCGTCGGAGGGTCGTTAATGTTGTAGACATTAATCCTGAATTCCTTCTCATCCGATCCTCCCTTCCCGTCATCGAGAATGATATTGATGGTGCAGGATCCGATATCATTGTTGGTCGGTAAACCCGATATCTTCCCCGTGACAGGATCGAGTTCGAGGAATTCTCCGTTGGTTTCCATTGACCATGTCAATTCGTCGTTCACGGGATCGATGTCCGAACCCTCGAATGTGAATGAGTAGAGGAGGTCCTCTGTTGCATCTGGAATACCTTTTGTTTCTATCACTGGGGGATCATTAGTATTCAACACTTCCAGTGTGAAGTTCAGGTAATCGAAATCTATGTTATTTATCGTGGCGGATGCATTTACCCAGTATTCCCCGACGTCATCGTTTGTTGGTGTTCCGGAGAGAATCCCCGATTCTTCGATTTCAAGCCAGCTCCCTGCATTGGTGGTTATGTTCCAGAAAGCTCCTTTTCCTCCCGGAAGAGAGGTGTTTGCTTGGAGATTAAATTGGTAACTATGATCCTCAAGAGCGGTATCGTTTTCGATCCGGGTGATGATTCCATAGATTTCATGGTCACACCATCTGAGAAATGGATATGACCCGTCTTCAACGATATTCCATGTATTCTCGAAATCCCAACCAACATATCTACTCTCTTTCATCATGTTGCTTGTATTCATTCCCAATCCACCATCGCTGACTGTTCTTCCAGAAGTTTCTACATCCCAATAACAATTGGACACAGTACCATAATGATGAGAACCAATGAAACCACCACCACTTCCAGAGTAATTTGATGTGATTTTTCCTGTAGAATAACAATTCGTAATTTGAGCATTATAAAAATATCCGATAAATCCTCCGACTGATTTCATTGAACAGAATACATCCCCAGTTGAATAGCAATTTGATATGGATCCAGAATCCCAATCACCGATACATCCCCCAACACAGTTTCCGTATATTTCCATAGTTGAGAAGCTGGATCTAACGGTTGCGCTACCGCTTCCAATCAAACCTCCTGCACGTGCTATCAAATTTTCAATATCATTTATTTGACCTGACGAGGAGCATTTTTCGATTGTCCCATAATTGCTCATCCCAGCAATGCCACCGCAACTATCCAATCCATTAATTATTACATTTACATTGCATTTATTGATCGTTCCAAAATCTATGATTGAATGATGGATTCCAGAACTTCCAGCTATTCCACCTATTTTGTAATATCCAGATATTCTACCAGTTACCGAGCTATTTTTTATGAGACCCAAATTTGTTCCTGCAATGCCTCCAATTAAATAATAACCTGTGATATCTACATCTCTCAAGGAAATATTGGTGATTTGAGCGGTTCCATTGCTAAATCCAATTAAACCAATAAATGATTCATTTTGTCTATTTATGGAAAGACCAGAAATGTAAAAACCCTTGCCATCAAGACTACCTTCAAAGTAATTAGTTGAATTACCAATCGGAAGGAATCCCTTCCCACCGTTCCTGGTCCTCGTCTCGCTTGCATTTATGTCGTTCACAAGAATATAATGCGCATCCAGGTCCTCGTTCATCGACTGAAGTTGAGTCACATTCGAGATCTGATAAGGATTCGATTCCGTTCCGTTGCCTCCTGCAAACAAAGAAGACACAGGGAGGATCCTGACGGAAGCTGAAACCGAGATTTCCTGGGTATTAGAAGTGAAGATAAGTATGCTGGAAAACACCAATACCACCAAAAACAAGGACATGATCCTTCTCATAATCACACCTCTGTTTCCCTTCCTGACATTTCCTCCACATCGATTGAATCCAGGGTGTCATTTTAATAATCTTTGGAACATATCGGGATCGAGGGATCATTGTGACAACATATGCACACATCGAGACGAACATGGGAAATATCAAGGCCAGACTTGAAACGGAAAAGGCTCCGATCACGACAAAGAACTTCATAGACCTCGCCAACAAGGGATTCTACAACGGCCTGGCCTTTCACAGGGTTATTCCCGACTT
Organism: uncultured Thermoplasmatales archaeon; assembly: GCA_964445525.1. Lineage (GTDB taxonomy): Archaea > Thermoplasmatota > Penumbrarchaeia > Penumbrarchaeales > Penumbrarchaeaceae > Penumbrarchaeum. Next base: position 42,001 of record CAYULA010000023.1, read on the forward strand.
CATGGTACAGGGAGGATGTCCCCAGGGAACCGGAACGGGAGGACCCGGATATCATATCAAGGACGAGTTCCACCCCGAACTAAAACACCATAAGGGCGCCCTCTCCATGGCAAATGCAGGACCCAACACGGGAGGATCCCAGTTCTTCATCGTCACAAAGGAGGGCGGAACCGGATGGCTGGACAATCATCATGCAGTCTTCGGATACGTGGTTCAGGGGCAGGAAGTTGCAGATAAGATCTCAAATATCCAGCGAGACAGACAGGACAGACCCATCTCTCCCGTTGTGATGAACAAGGTAACCATCCTGCAGGAATGATCACTACCTACTGATTCTGCGGAGGCATATACTGGGCCTGCTGCTGATCCGATTGAGGATCCTGCCCGGTTTGCTGGGCCTCAGCAGGCTGTGCCTGGGGAGGAGCCTGCTGATCCGGGGCTGGAGCTACCTGAGGCTGGTTTTCCACAGGTGACTGAGCCGGAGGGAGTCCCTGCTGCTGCTGACCTGCCTGCTCGGGTTGAGGCAGGCCCTGCTGTTGTTGACCTGTAGTCTGTCCGTACATCTGCTGGGCATCGGGATACTGCCGGTAACTATCCACCGGTCCGCCGAAGATTTCATCTTCGACAGATTGCTGGGGTTGCGCAGGAGCGGCCAGTTCCTCCTCTTCCTCCTTCTTGCCCTTCATCAGGAAGACCAGAACAGCGATTATTGCTGCCACCACGATCAACATCAGAACGATTATGATTACCACTCCGATCGGAAAATCACTCCCGTCACCTCCGTTATCGTCCACTTCAGTGGCATCGGTGATAACCGGTTCTTTGGTGTTCAGACCTGTCGTATCCCATGAATTGAGAACCTCGAGGGTTACCCCGTTGACATCCTTGATGGTGGTCTTCATCTGGGCTACGGCATAGAGATCGAAATCGGGTTTTATACCCAGATCGTCCATCTCCACAACAGTCAGAGTGATCTCCACACCCATTCCATCATCAAGCATCCTGATGGTATCCAGGGGTACTATGGATGGAGGATAGGTTGCAGAGGGTCCTTTCAGGTCAAATTCCAGCCTTGTGTATCTTACATTGGAGAAAGGAACCGGAAATTCGTAATCCAGAGCCTTCTGGGGGTTCAATTCGACCCTGGTCTCGTTGAAATCCGGGGTAAGGAAATACAGCTCAAGTTTTGGTTCCTGGGTTATCTCCTCCGTGAAGAGGAAATCCAGTTCCTCCCCGAACATCACCCGGACCTTGTATATCGCCCCGTTCCTGGTTCCCCTGACGGATGATACGTCCAATGCATATGGACCTCCCTCGAAGAGTGTTACTTCCCTGTCGCCCTGGGCCTTCCTGGAGATGACAACGGCGGTATTGTTGTCTGTGTGGGTCCTCTCCATGTCCTTTCCCTGGAATATTTCCCCGGGAACCCTGGCTTTTTCAACCTCGATATTCACCCATGCAACGGAGTAAGCCCCTTCCTTGTCGGTCACATTGACCGTAATATTGTATTCACCCACTTCCGAGATGGTCCTGTAGATCAACTTTCCATATCCCAGGACCTCTCCATCCTTCGTCCAGGTATAATTAAGCTCATCCCCGTGGACCAGATCGATATCAGAGGACCTGGAGGCGTTGAATTCGATGACGGAGGAGGTGTTGTAAACGAAAGTTGATATCGGCTGATCCAATCTTGCCAGGGGATCATCATTGACGTTGATCACGTTAAGGGTGAAATTCTGATAGATCCTGTATGGGGTGGGAGGATAATCGGGTCTGCCGGGTTCCGTGGACTTGTCCTGAACATATGCCATAACCCGATATGAACCTACCAGATCATTGTTGGTCATGAACTCCATCAGACCTGTTTGTGAATCCCAAAAATATTCCTCCTGGAACTCGATCTGCTCCTGGGTCTCTTCGTAAATGGAGGTGGTCAGATTGGTTCCGTATACCAATGTCTGATCTATGTCGATATCGGTTCCTTCCAGCTGGATGGAGACGAGATCGTCCTCGAGAGCATCCACCTCACCGGTTGATTCCATTTCCGGTACATCGTTTATCGGTTCAACGTAGACGTATAGTTCGTCCCTGACGTATTTTCCGTCCTGGTCCGAACAGTTGAATCTGAAAACGGCAAATTTCTCCATATATCCCCCTATGTTCCTACCTTTCAGTCTCTGGTTGTTGGGAAGATAAGGACAGGACCAGTTCTCTTCGGGTATGAATTTGACAAAGCTTCCGTTGGGGGTCAATTCCACGGTTATATTTTCCGCCAGATCGTTCACGATCTCGTAGGTGTAGGTCAATGTATCGAAGGGGTCCTTGTTGTCTCCGAAGATCTCGTTGATCATATCATGGTCCTTGTTGATACCAATATACGAGCCGTCTTCAGGCATCTTGATGGAGAAATAATCCTTGTCGGAGATCCTGGTCGGTCTGTCGTTAACATTCAGAACCCTGATTTTCAATGTGGCCTCCGATTCCCCGGTCCTGTTCCTGCCAATGAGAGTTATCTCGAACCAATCACTGCTGTACAAACGGGTATTCCAATCCTCTCTGTTTTCTGTAATGGTTACCATACCGAAGTTTGTATCAAGATAGTATGTGACTATGGAGATCTCGATTGGTGTATTGTCGCTGTTAAAACCGGAAGGATACCTTGCCTCGAATGCTTTGAGGGGATATGGAATGTCATCCCCTTCCTTCCATTCGTAATTGGGATCGTAGAAGATATCTTCCGCTCCAAAACCGGTTGCATTTAGATACGAACTTTCAACCTGGCCATATCCTTCATGGAGAGTGATCTCCACAACCGATCTATTGACGATCGGTCCTTCTTCATCCCTTGTGGGGATATTATCAGATATCTGCACACCGTTTCCCAGTGATAGAAAGGGAAAAAACGATGCTAAAATCAGGACAAGGAATAATGCTGTCACCGGTCTGATTCTGGTGCGGTTTGGGGGAACCCACATTTAAGACACCTCTATTGAACGCGGAAGGGACCGTGTCCAGCAGTCAACCGTTCTTACCGTTATAAATATTTTCAACAACCTGACCCCGCATCTCTCCCGAAATTCTGCTTGATATGTTCTTACATTTGACTTCGTTTCTGTCAAGGAAAGGTTATTTATCGGTATTATACGATATCTTGTAGTAAAAAAGGAGGAGGCTGAATTGTCCGATAACGATGAGGAATCAATGAAGATATCACTACCGGTGAAAAAAAGCGCCATTTCATCTATCGAGAGCGGGCTGGCCAGGATCAACAAGTCCCACATGGATATGTTCGGAGAGGAAGAGCATCCCATGGCGGTCTTATCGAACGAGAAGAATAAGGTGGTCGTGAAGATAGTTGCCGATCGGCTGGCTCCGGAAAATTACATAACCCTGAGGAGCAAGGACATAAAACATCTGGATGTGGAAGAGGGAGATATGGTTGGTCTGGAGCCATATTCCAAGCTTACCTCGGAGCTGAAGAGCACCTGGAAGAAATTCATAGGAAGGTTCAAAAAGAAAGAGGAAGAAGAGGCAGGTGATGATTGAATGGGGATCAGCAGCAGATTCAAGGCCATTTCCGTTACACATCCTCTATCGATGAACAGGAAGATAGATCAATTCCTGAGCGAGAGGCTACCAGATTACATGGACGAGTACAAGATCGCAGACAGAAACGATATATCGGAGATCGACGGCAAATTCGAGGATCTGGAAAAGAGAATGGATGATGTGGATTCATGGAAGAAAAACTTCGAGACCAGAACTGAAGACAATATGAAAAGGATGTCCAGACTCAAGGTCAAGTTCAAGGTGAAATGAGGTGATGTGATGGAATTCGATTGGACGACTTTCTGGTTTGTGCTGATTATCGGTATACTTGTTCTTCTCCTGATCCTGGTCATTGCCTGGTACTCAAGTCTGAGAAAGAGGAAAAGGGAGATGCCCTCACACGTGGAACTCTACTTCGGAGAGAATTTCAGGAAGATAATGGATGAATGGGATTTCACCAGTAGAGACAGGGTCAAGGAATTCAAGAAAGACATGAGCAAGAGGCTTACAAAGGTCGGCAGGGATATCACAACCCTCGAAAAGAGGAAATCCTCCCTTGAAAGCAGAATGAAAGCCGTTGAAAAGGGAATGGAAAGTCTCGAGGTACTCTGAGGAGGTATTCAAAATGGACGAGGATACAATGGACCAGGATGAAAGCAAGGGTCTTTTCACGTGGCTTAAAGACAAGTTCGGGGGAGAGAATAACCAGGAGGAAGAGGAGATACCCCGCTACAAGAGAAAGCTTTTTGACGGCAGGATAGAAAAATATCTTGACCAGAATCTCGATGCTTACATCACGGAATACGGAATAGTAACCGGTCTTGACCTAGAGGTTTACGAGGAGAGGTACGGGAGGCTTACAAAGCGGATCTCACAGATGACCGAATATCTGGCCGATGCAGATGTCAAGGTGACTGTCCTGGAAAATGATCTTGAAAAGGTCAAAGGAGCCCTTCCGGCAAAGAAATGAGGAGGTATGGAATGCTTGCCGAAGTTATGGAGAAATACAAGGTTGTCAATTCGGTTGGAAATACAATTGGAAGAGTAAGGGACATACACATCGATCTCAACACCTGGAGGATAGAGGCATTCGAGATCTCCCCGGGAACCCTGAAAAAAGATTTTCTTATCGATACAGATGAGATAATAAAACTCGATGAGACCGATATGATCGTGATCGTCCCGGATGATTTCAAGAAGGAGGATGTCCCGGATACACCGAAAAGGGACCTTTTTCCCTTCAGTGAAATGAAGAAAAAACATGTGCTGGACAGGGATGAAGAAAAAGTGGGCAGGATCTACAACCTTGAGATACCCTTCGAGAAGCTGAAGGTTTTCAAGGTATGGAAGATACTTATAAAAACCGGTTTCTCCGACAGAAGGTTGAGAATATCCACCTCCGAGGTGGATGAGATCATGGATGACATAACACTCAAGGGAACCCTGGAACAATATTCGAACAGCGAGGAGTAGAACTTATATTCACATAATACGCAAATTTGAAATAACCATCCACTTTATCGTGGTTGATAACCTCGAAACAGGTGATACAATGTCCACCACCGAGAAGATGACAAAGCAGGTCCTGGAGCTAAGAGAGAAAGGACTTTCAAGGGAAGACATAGCAAAGGAGCTACATCTCTCAGAGGAGACAGTCGGCTGGCTCCTCTCCAGGGGTAAGGGAACGGAGAAACCGCCTGCTGATATCTACATCGGCTGGAGATCAATTGGCGTATACTCCAACAGGCTGACCCACATGGCCCGCATATTCTCGGATATAATACTGGAGGAATGCGAGAAGGCCGGGCAGGAAGTGGAGGCCATAATGGGGATTGCCATCAACGGCATACCCCTTGCCACCACCATAGCAAACGAGATGGACCTGGAACTAATAGTTTACAGACCCCAGAGATCGGACACACCCGAGGATGTGGGAGGTTCGACGCTCTCGAATTTTGCAGGAGTCAAGGATAAAAGGGTGGTCATAGTCGATGATGTTCTATCTTCGGGAAAGACCATGACAGGTGCCATAGAATATCTCAAGGCCAATCAGGGAATCCCGGCTCTATGCCTCTCAATTGTAAACAAGCAGCAGTTCAATGAAATAGATGAGGTGCCCGTTAGAGCCCTGATCAGGACCCATGTGGTCTGATAAGGAGCTGGCAGGTGTGGATCATGCATTGGGCAGATGTTATAGCCTCCAGGCTGGATAAGACCGGTGGCATACACAGGATCGCAACGGGAATCACACCCTCGGGTCATATCCACGTGGGAAATATGAGGGAGATACTGACCGGGGACCTCGTTCACAAAGCTGCAACGGATGCAGGTGTGGATTCAAGACTGTACTATCTTGCGGATGATTTCGATCCTTTGAGGAAGGTATACCCCTTCCTTCCGGACAGTTACGAGAAATACGTGGGAATGCCCCTTTCGGAAATACCTTCCCCGGAAGGTGAGGGGACCTATTCGGAATATTTTCTAAAGCCTTTTCTAAAATCCGTCGAGGACCTCGGGATCGAGGCGGAGGTCCTGCCTTCTTCGGTGTCGTACCGGGAAGGAATGTATTCAGAAGCGATCGAGATTCTTCTGGACAACAGAGACAAGGTAAAAGAGATCCTCGAGAGGGTGTCAGGCAGGAAATTGGCGGAGAACTGGCTTCCGTACAATGCAAAATGTCCGGTATGCGGAAGGATCGATTCGACCAAGGCCCTGTCCTGGGAGAAACCCTACGTTAACTTCAAATGCAGATGCGGAGAAGAGGGAAAGGCAGATACGAGAACAGATGATGGGAAGCTTCCATGGAGGCTGGACTGGCCCGCCAGATGGTACTGGCTCGGGGTAACATGCGAACCCTTCGGTAAGGATCATGCCGCCTCCGGAGGCTCTTACGATACTGCATCCGAGATGATCAGGGATGTTCTGGGAAAGGAGGCCCCGGAACCTGTTGTTTACGAATGGATACAGCTCAAGGGAAAAGGTGCCATGTCTTCCTCCTCGGGCGTGGTTGTAAGCGGAGTGGATATGCTAAGGATGACTCCCCCCGAGGTCCTTAGGTTTTTGATCGCCAGGAATCAGCCATCGAGGCATATCGATATGGACCCCGGTCTGGGAATTCTGACACTTGTGGATGAATACGACAGGTACGAGAAAGAATACTTCTCCGATGAGGAGCAGATACCTGACAAGGGCGACAGAAGAAGGGCTTTCCAGCTCTCGCTTGTTGATTCAAGGGAAGACCTCGAAAAACCTCCGGTACAGGTCCCCTACAGGCATCTGGTAACCCTGGTTCAGCTGGCAGACGGTTTCGAGAGGGTGAAGGAGATGGTCCTCCGAACCGAAGGCATAGAAGAATTGGACGATGTCTCGGAGGAAAGGTTGAGGCACAGGATTGACTGCGTAAAGTTCTGGCTGGATCGATTCGCACCTGAAGGTGTCAGATTCCACCTTTTCGAGGTCCCTCCCGAAGATCAGATAGAATCCCTGACAGATGAGATGAAGATGGCCTTGAAAGCAATGAGAGAGGATTTGTCCTCCATCGACTGGAATGCGGAAGCCATTCACAATACCATCTACGAAGGATCAAGGAGCCGGGACATCAGTCCCAAGACAACATTCAAGGCATTTTACAGGATCCTTCTGGGAAGGGACAGAGGACCTCGACTAGGATTCTTCCTTTCCACTATGGAAAGGGAAGATGTATTGAACAAGCTTGATATTGCCCTTGATAACAACTGAAGTTTTTCCATATAGCCCTGTAGTGTAGTGGTCCAACATTCCGGCCTTTGGAGCCGGAGACGGCGGTTCGAATCCGCCCGGGGCTACCATTTCTATTGTTGGTAATCCAACAATAGCTTGCTCTTCCTGCGGATTCGAACGGAGTTCCTTGAGACTCGAAGAACGAAGAGATGAGAGTCTGAAGGCAGACACAATCTCCGATTGTGGCGATGCGAATCCGCCCGGGGCTACCATTTCTATTGTTGATTCTGTCAATAATAGAACATCTTTGCCTGGTCAACTCCGACATTGGTTTTCCAGCTCATCTTTCTGTAAGCGTTCTATTGTGAATGGAAACTTCACAAAGTGAGTTACGACTTTAATATCAATAATCAATCGTTTAACTCTTTAAATACTGGAAAATTGCAAATTATCATTCAAGTCAGTGGTGTGTAGGGTGTTAGTACGTTCGAATGCGAAGTCTGAATTCGCCGAATTCAGACAATTATAAGTGAATCCCCTGGCCACCTTCATCTAACGACCCAAGCACTATTGCTCTGCAAGAAGGTAATGACCTTCGGTTATGTTGGGTCAATGTATTCTCATTCGCGTTCGATTGTTTATCAAGAAATGAGTCCCAATCAGGTCGATTCTCAATCGGAAAATCAATAACTAGCCCGCTAATATTATAAATCAAACCCCAGGATAAACATGCATGTCACCCGTATCCAGTTGTGGTAACACATCTCATTTAAGAACCGTTTTGATTGTCGCATTGCTTCTTATCTCCGGGAGCGTGGTCCTTTCTGGAGGATCGAGTGTCGAGATATCCAGGTCAGGAGCGGGCTACGATCAGAACCCGGTATCCATTCCATATTTTGTCGACCACAGGTCGTCATTCTCCTCGAGAGAATCCATAGATCCGGATGGAGCCTCTTATTCATGGGAACGGGAGGTCCTTGGATTTCCAGCGATAAACAAGGATGGCCATCTCGTCTTCTACAATATGGAGGGAAATGATGGAACCAGATTTTCCAACATGGCAACAGTGGTCAATCCCGTTGACGGGTCGATTGTTAGAACCGTCGGACACATGACCTACGAGTGGAACACACCGGTGAACGACCCGGTCCTGGACCACAACGGAAATATTGTTTCATCCTTCATTGATTTCGGCTGGTCCACATCTTACAGTGGAAACAACCTGGCAAGATTGACCATGTACGACAGTTCAAGCGGTGACATAGTCTGGAATGCAAGCCTCAAGGATTCGGGAACGGACGGTAACGATTACAATCTGGGATGGGCGAATTTCATCACACCTCCCATTGTAACATACAACGGCGAGATTGTATTCCAGAGAGCCTCGGGAGCAGCCGATGATTATGTTTCCTGGCATCTCATGAAGACTGAACCGGCCACGGGTGCCACGGAGGAGATTTACTCCTACAAATGCCATCCCGGAATGGCCAGCATGATACCCCGGGTCGATGATTCCTCAAACATCTATCTTCTCTACAACGAAGCAATTGAAAGAAACGGAGAATATTCGTACGAGGGAAGGAAGCTGCACAAGTTCACATCGGCGGGGACCGAGAAATGGTCCCTGGAATGGAACGGTTCAAGCGAGTTCATGATAGGACCCGAAGGCAACATATATGGGATCTTCCCCGAAACGATAGGCTCCTCGACATCCTACCATCTGAAATGCATATCATCCTCTGGAATTGTTTCCTGGGAGTTCCCTGAGCCAGTTGACGTATCAGGTTTGTCAGTGGCAGATGACGGTACAATATACGCCACCAGCGGAAGGACTCTTTATGCCCTAGACAACACCGGTTCAGAGCTGTGGTTCCTCGAATTCTCCGGCTCGGCCGGAACAGGTTTCCTGGGAAGAGCATGTCCAAATGATGTGGATGGTCTGCTCATATCAGATCTTGACAGGGTATACCATATCGATCTTGACGGGAACCTATTATGGATAGTGGATATAGGCCGGACCCTGGAGGACCCTGCAAAGATATTCATCTCCAATGATGGAATGTTCTATCTGGTCGAGGCAGACCCACAGTATCGTCTGGGTGTGGGGGATGCTTACATGATAGATGGAGATTCCAGGAAAAAGGCCAGGAATTTTCTAGCATTCGAGATGGGAGAGGGAGGGGATTTCGGACCCTGGGATTGGGGTGGCGGTGGCGACAGCACACCTCGGCCCAGGCTCGCTTTCGATACCGGTGATGACGGACTGACCATCGGAGAATTGCCCTCGGACGGCAAATCCGAGATAAGGATATCCGTGTTTGCAGGGGACAGAAGCGGAGACCCACTGAAGGATATTGACCTGGTGTTCGATGAACCCGTCGGAGGGAAAATAGAACCTGTAGAGGTCAGAACGGGTTCGGATGGCTGGGCCGATGTCACATACACTTCACCCGATATCATGGATTTTCCGGAACTTGCCGAAGAGATAGTATATGTCGAGACATCAGATGGAAAGGCCAGAGCAACTGCAAGGATCGTTCTGAACGATCCGGGTCCCGAGTTCTCAATCGACTCTCTGGAAACCAGCAGTCCATCCTACGAACTGGGTGACGAGGTTTCGGTTAACTACACGATCTCCACCAGACTGGAAAGGACCGATATAATAACCGAGATCAAGCTCATTTCCCCTGACGGTCATGTACTGGAATCACACAGAATGGAGAGAACCCTCGGCAAGTCCTCGATGCTTTCAAAGGAAGAGCGTTTTAAGGTCCCCACCGCAGGTGGTGGTGTCTATGCAATTACCCTGAATGCATTGAACGACGGATCCAGGGCCAGTGAGAGGACGAGCTTCGGTGTGGGTTCTGACCTGTTCATGGAAAGCGGCGACGTGGGTTTCGAGGACCCGGTAATGGACGGAAAGATCATCAACATAAGACTGGAGATGACGCCGCACCTGGTATCAAACGGAGGGATAGAGGCAAGGACCGAGATATGGGTATTTGGTTCCAGGTCAGGCAAGCTGGCGGAGGTACCTGTCAATCTGTCGGGAAAGGAGGATGAGGGTTTTTTTACAGAGGATATCTCTTTCGAGGTGGGGGAAGAGATCAAAGTTGTACTGGACCCTGAAAACCTTATCAAGGAGCTGGATGAAGGAAATAATGTTGTGATCAAGTCCTTCGAGGGTCCTGAGATGATCGATTTGAAGTCCCGGTTCGAAGGATATTTCCTGGAGGGTGTTTCCCTCCAGAACAGGTACACTGCTGTTTTTTCAGATGAGTGGAAGGACAGGGTTGCGAAGGTTGACTTCAGTATAGATGGCAGGTCTATCGGCACGGACACCGATGGAAATGATGGATTCAGCGTGGAGGTTGAGATGGGAGATCTTGAAGCGGATTCCGAAAACGATCTTACAGTCATTGCAACATCAAAAGACGGTATCGTATCCACACCTTTCACCCAGCAGATAGTGATGGTGAGTTCACCTTCCTGGTTCTCCTCCTTGCTGGACCTGATGAAACCATCCTGGGGTGTAAATACCTTCGAAAGGGGAGATAGTTCTGGCAAGTTCGAGGTATCCTTTACTCTCGTATTCAAGAACGGGGCAAACATAAACGTTCCATTACCTTTGATCGGAGGCCGTTTCGGCGGTGAGATGGGGGTGACACTGGACTTCAGGTTCTCATCTGAAGGCAAGATAACACTGGAACTTCCCGTCGAGGTCGGTGTCGAGATAGCCAGCAAGGAAAGCAGGATCAAGATCGCCCTATCAACAGATGTTCAGATCATAAACCAGGGACATTTCACCTGGAAAATGCTCAATGCGAAAATATCGGGCCAGTTCGAGATGGATTTTCCGGTGGGTCCGCAGATCAAATGGAACAGGTTCGGGTTATCGATAGATATCGGGGTTGCAATCGTTCCTTCACTGAAACTGGACCTTGAACTTAAACCTGTGCTTCCCTCCGAAGAACCTGATTTCGGATCATTTTCCGCTACAGGTTCCATGGAGGTAAAGACAGCCGTCAAGCCCAAAGGAGAAACGGATGTGAAACTGGGCAAGGTCTCGGTGGAGGGAGAAGGATATGCCAACATGAAATTCGGCTTCGGCCCCTTCGACGTCAACGAGGTGGAAGTGGGAATAGGAGCAAAGGCCGAGTTCGAGGCTGGCTGGTTCAAGAGATCATATCAGTATACGGGGTCCTTCAAATATCCCTCCACAAGGGCGGAAAACGAAACAATGGAGCTGGTGTCGGAGGGGCCCATCGAGAGGGTGGATACCGAGTATCCATCTACCATCGAAAAAGAAGCGGATGGTACATCCTTGGTTGCGGAGGATGTATTCTCCAACAACAAACCATTCGATCTCGGCAACAGGCTGTTCTGGGTACATGATGATATTTCAAAGGATCAACCCAACGGATACGAGATATATTCAAGTAACGTCATATCCGGAGCAGTGGAGAGTATAACAGACGATAACATACCGGACCTTGATCCCAAGGCTGTTGGCATTCCCGGAGGTTCCTTGGTGGTATGGAGGTCCTACATGAACGATGATCTTCATCCCGATTCAGATCCGTTGGATCCCGAATCGGAGATAACATTGAGATATTCGATCCACAACGGTTCGGGATGGTCGGAACCATCCGTCATCGAAGGGGTCTCCGGTTTCGTGGAGACATTCGACCTCAAGCAGTCCAGAAGCGGAGACATATTCCTGGTTGCACTGAGCGATATGGATGGCAATATCTCCACAGAAGGGGACGAATCAATACTATCATTGAAGTGGAACTCCACTGGATGGTCGGACCTCGGCACAGTTTCCGGCAACATCTCGGTGATATGCGGCCCCGTTGTTACAAGGTCGCTGTCATCGATAGATGGCCAGGTATTCGTGCACTGGATAGAGGATCTTGACGGTAATGCTTCGGATGATTACAACAGAACCATCGTTGGAACGATGTACAGGGAAGGAGAGTGGCAAAATATCATGACATATGCTTCCGGAACATCACCCCAGATGGATGTCGGTCTGATGAGATATGTCAACCACGGTGGTGATAACATATACAGACCCACTTTCTCCCTGGTATCGGGAGACCATTTTCTTGTAAGGTCAGATTACCGGAATATCGATGTACCAGTCCCGGGGAGGGCACTTTCTTCCTGGATATGGGATATTGACGAATCCGGTCTGTCAATCGCTGTTCTCACAGTTGACGGCAGCGGGGATCAGAGAATGATATACAACCGTATTCCCTGGACTTTTTCAACAGAAGAAGAACACGTTCATGTACAAATCTGGAAAGATGTTCCGGGGAATGTGTCATCTCCATCGATACACAAAGGTATGATCTCACCCATGACCTATCTTGGGGATACCGGAGACAATGTCCAGATGAGGAGGTACGATCTCAACCTCACTCCGGAGATCAGTATCCTGCGGGCATATCCAATGTCATCTAATGGCAGTTCCATGATATGCATACCAGGGGAGCGAGGCAAGGTTGAGATAACCCTGAAAGGAAGATATGTTCGGCACGATACCAGGGTCGATGTCAAAATGGTCAATTCCCGGAATATCACGGGCAGGATCGGATGGAAAAGCATTCTGGTGTCCCCTGGAATTAACACCTACGAGTTCTATCAATACGATGGAAATGAGGGAATGGACAGGATCGATTTCAACGACACACATTTTGTTGTAATGGAAGATGTGATGTCTCTGGAAGATATCGTTACGGGAGTTAATGCTGTTGCAATAAATATCACAACCGGAGGCAGTGACATACATCTGATCAACGAACCATATTTCGATCCCTCCACGGATGAGGTCGTGGTCTCTGTCAAGAACATCGGGACAAATTCAAGCCACACGGCATCACTGCATTTGATGAAGGATTACTGGAACAGTATCAGACAATATTATCTTGAATCATACGGCTCCCCGGGACAACGTGTTCACAACTACATCAATGGAATGCGCGATCACGAGATGGTTTCCCTGGACATTGGGCCCCTGGAAGGGGGAGCAACAAGGACCATCAGGATACCGACGGAAAGGGAGGACCTGATGTCCTACATGACCGTCGAGATCTTCCAGCCGGACATGTTCTTATCAAGGAACCATTCGCTGGAGATCGCAGCCGGTGTGGACCTGGTTGTCATGGATCCCCTGATCATATCGGAGGATGGCGAGATGAGACTTCAGGTGTCGGTAAGGAACAAGGGACTTCTGGATTCCGAGCAGAACCTGACCGTAACCCTTCTGGATGATAACAGATCAGTCATATTCAAGGTCAAGGGAGAGATCGAGAGCATGGGTACAGGAACCTACATGGTGCCTCTGGGGGATATCGACAGAGGAATGCTCATGATACAATCATTTCCCGTGGATGAACCCGACCTCCATCTATCGGACAACTCGATGATCCGGTCCGTGGATGGTATGCTCCGGCCCGATATGATCGTGAAGGAGGTTGCGAGGAAGGATGATCAGGTCATCGTGACAGTCCAGAACAATGGGGTGGCAAAAGCTCATTATGTAACGATCGAGACATATGATCTCGATTCCCGAAACCTTCTGATAGATACAAGGGTGATATCCGAATTGGGGGTTGGTGAGACATTCAAAATATCTTTGCCCCTGGCCCATCTGAGGTCCGGCAACATTTCCGTTTTGATAGACCGAAACGATACCCTTGACGAGCTCGATGAGAGCAACAATCAGATAAGGAAAACCATATCGCTTGATGTCGATGGAAACGTTCCCGGGTCTCTTCCTTCGTCCGGAAATCAAACTACCGGAGGATCTTCTTCTGTCGGGAATCTCCTTTTTCTTTGCTTTGGTTTCGCTGGTGTTGTATCTCTGATATTCCTGGTGATCATAGTGCTGGTGGTATCCAGAAAGAAAAAGGCAAACAAGGATGTAGAAACTGGAGAATCTCACAATGATAAGGGCCCAGTTGAGATAAGAAATGTTGAGGAGTAAGAGGGTCATGTGAATGTATGAAATCGAGTCCTGCCTTTACAAGGCGGGTGAAAGGCTTCCATGGTCCAGGCGAAATACTTTACGATCCAATTCCTCCTTGCCACTATGATGAGGCGAGTCATGGATTCCATATACATCTCCCTGTGCAACATTACCAGTATAAATGCTGGATATTTCATAAGACCCTTATGTCCGTTATACGGATTCGGTGCATTGTTGCTGCTTTTTATTTGTATCGACGTTCGAGAACCCTTCCTGGCCAGATACGGCCTCTACTTCGTCGGGATGGCATCCGTTGAGTTCTTCGATTGGACCTGAAACTTGATTTATCAAGATAATAATCAAGCGATTGCTCGGAGAATGGTAACTATCAATGGATTCTATGACCTGAATAAATTTGCATGAGAAGTCCTTCCCGGGGAACATGTTCCGGTACCTATCGACGATTAAAAATATCCATTCCACAATAACCATGAAAATCCCGGAGGAAGTAAATGTCTTACAAGATAGCGGAGCTCCCTGGCGACGGTGTTGGTATAGAAGTTGTGGATGCAGCGAAAATGATCCTGGATGAGGTCGGATTCAAGGCCGATTACATCCAGGGAGATATCGGCTGGGAGTTCTGGAAGAAGGAGGGCAACGCCCTCCCGGAGAGGACCATTGACCTGCTGAAAAGGACCGACTGCGCACTCTTCGGTGCGATCACATCCAAACCCAAGGACGAGGCCGCAAAGGAGCTGGACCCTTCAATCAAGGATAAGGGCTATGTTTATTTCTCCCCCATAGTCGGAATGAGGCAGCTCTTTCAGCTCCACACCAACATGAGGCCCTGTAAAGCCTTCGAGGGCAATCCCCTCAACATCAAGGAGAACGTGGACATAGTCGTATTCAGGGAGAATACCGAGGGCCTCTACGCGGGAATCGAATGGTGGCCCGTCCCGGAGGAGGTCAGGGAGGTTTTCCTCAAAAATCACAAGAAATGGGAAAAATTCCACTCCTTCCCCGTGGATGATGTGGCAGTCACTCTGAGGGTCATAACCAGAAGAGGTGCCGAAAGGATCCTCCGGTCGGGTTTCGAGCATGCAAAAAATCAGGGAAGGAAAAGACTGACACTTGCGGAAAAACCGAACGTGCTCAGAGAAACCTCCGGACTCATGACCCAGGTTGCGAGAAAAATGGCCGGAGATTACCCTATGGTGAACATGGATGAGGCAAACATCGATGCCATGGCAATGTGGATGGTCAAGAATCCCGAGGATTACGAGGTCCTGGTGGCATCGAATCTTTTCGGAGACGTTCTCTCGGACCTGGGTGCCCAACTCGTGGGAGGCCTCGGTTTCGCCTCGGCAGCCAACATCGGAGATGATTATGCGGTGTTCGAACCTACCCACGGTTCAGCTCCCAAATATGCCGGAAAAGGCATAGTGAATCCCGTGGCCATGATACTTGCTTCCAGGTTGATGCTTCAATACCTCGGGGAAAATGAGATGGCAAAAAGAATAGAGGATGCCGTTTCAAAGATCGTAAAGGAAGGAAAGGTCAGGACCAGGGACATGGGCGGTTCGGCCTCCACAATGGAGATGGCAAAAGCCGTGAAGGAAGCCCTGTAAATCCATGGAGGAATGGGGACTGAACGATCTGAAAAAAGAGGTGGAGAGGACCTACGATTCCATAGCACCCTATTTCGTAAAACACAGAAACGATGTCTGGCCTCTGACCGGCTCCCTGCTGGATGATATCTCTCCCTGCAGGATCGCCGATATCGGATGCGGAACGGGCCGATTGCTAGCGGAAGGCGTTAAGAGAGGATGTCAGGCATCAGGCGTGGACATCTCCACCGGCCAGCTTAAGACGGCTGGAATTTACCTCAAGGAAATGGGAATAACATCGGGATACGAACTCGTAAAAGGGGATATGGAGAATCTTCCTCTTGAGGACCTCACATTCGATGCGGTTTTCATGATAGCTTCCCTACATCATCTTGCCGATAAGGGTTCCAGGATCAGGGCAATAAGTGAAGCCTGCAGAATACTCAAGAATAATGGCATCGTACAGATATCGGTTTGGTCATGGGATCAGGACAGGTTCAGAGACCGGCACCTCGAGAGGATCGAGAAACAAAGGGATCCGGATGAATTCGACGGCCCTCTTCCCGGTGATTTCATGGTCCCGTGGAAAGACGGAATAAAAGAGATGAGATTCTATCACCTGTACGGACCCGGGGAATTGGACAAAGAGATTATGAACACCGGATTGCATCCTTTGAGATCCTACTTCGACGGAAGAAACCACTGGATCGAAGCCGTAAAGAAAACCATCGAATGATTTAAGGTCAGAGGACCTTTTGGGTCAGGCATGAAGAAGATCTGCTTCGTCGTGAATCCGATCGCCGGAATGGGGGGCAGGGTAGGCCTAAAGGGAACGGATGGAGTTGTGGATGAAGCAAGAAGAAAAGGAGCCCGGCCCAGAGCCGGGGGAAGGGCCAGAGAAGCAATGGTCAGATTGAAGGAGGCCTTTGACAGGTACAGGTTGAAGGAGAAGGTAGTATGGTTGACGGCTGCCGGGGAAATGGGGGAGGACCTTCTCGAGGAACTCAAACACGATCTATGGGAGGTGGAGGTTGTCCACTCACCCACAAACGATACCAAAGCCGAGGATACAAAAAACACCGTAAGGAAATCACTCAAGATGGGTGCGGAATTGATATTCTTCTGCGGAGGCGACGGCACGGCCAGGGATGTTCTGTCTTCATCGGGGGATGTGCCGATATTCGGCATTCCGTCGGGAGTGAAGATGCATTCCGGTGTATTCGCGGTGGATCCTCAACTCGCGGGGGAGCTCATGGAGTTCTATATTCGGGGAGAGATGACCACCGGCGAAGGAGATGTTATGGACCTGGACGAGGACAAGTACAGGGAGGGTGACTGGAACATCAAACTGTTCGGCAAGGCATCCACCCTCTATGAGCCGGCATATGTCCAGGTAGGCAAGTTCGTGGTAGAAGCGGAGGGCATGGACAACTTCCTTTCGGAGATCTCGGATGATATCAGTGAAAGGATAAGTGATCAGAAAAATGCTCTTTTCATTCTGGGACCGGGGGGAACCCTGGAGAGGATCGGCGAGGAAATTGGTATCGACAAGACCCACCTTGGCGTGGATGCCGTGAAGAACGGAAAGCAGGTCGGAAAGGACCTGGATGAAAAAACAATTCTGGAACTTTTAAGGGATCAAGGCGAGGACCCTTCCTATATCGTTGTATCCCCAATAGGAGGGCAGGGGTTCTTCCTGGGACGCGGGAATCTGCAGATAGGACCCGATGTAATAAGAAAGATCGGCAAAAAAAATGTAATTGTTGTATCAGCCCCTCAGAAACTGGAGAGGACCGATTCGTTGAGGGTTGATACCGGAGATCATCAACTGGACGAGGAATTCAGGAAGATGGGATCGATAAAGGTCCTCACCGGATACAGGACCTATAGATTGAAGAAGATAAGGTAATTTCGGTCCGTCAATTCGTAACACCACTGTGCGGGTCTGGAAATTCGAAATTGATTGTATTGAAATCAACAATTCCCAGATAATAAATGGATCTCGTAACTTTCTTTCGTCGATTATAAAAAACATCGAAAGTTCGAGACCCATCCTTCTTTGAAGGATGTCGTAAATTCCTCCCGTCAATGTAACATAGAATCGGAATTTCGACACACAGCAGCAACAGACCGTCGATACTAATTGCTGTTGTGCGTGTCTGGAAATTCGAAATTGATTGTATTGAAATCAACAATTCCCAGATAATAAATGAAAAGGGAGCTCACTTTCATGAGCTCCCCCAATGGTCCGACTGCTGTTTTTCTCACATGAATGAGACGCCGCAGTTGGGACACTCGGAAACGTTGTCCTCAACCACCGCACCGCAGTTGGGGCATTCCAGGGCAATCTCGAACTGTGCACCGCAGTTGGGGCACTCGGAGTCATAGGGTCCAAGGGGAGCGTTGCACTCGGGGCATACATCCCCTATCTCCTCCTCGGTCCTCTCCATCTCGTCTATGAGCTGCTCGAGGTCCTGAACCTCCTGGGGTTCTGATTCTCCCGGAAGTTCGGGTGTCTCCTCCTCTTCCTCCTCTTCGGATGGAACGGTGCCCATGGCCGGGGCGGAGATATCCTCCTCCGGTTCCGGGGGTGCCATTTGAGGCTCCTCGTACTCATCTTCTTCCATATCACCCTCATCGTAAACTTCGGTCTCGTAATCAGGCTCCTCGGGAGGCATTCCCATTCCCTCTTCGGGAGGAAGTTCCTCTGTCTCTTCTTCCTCTTCTTCTCCCTTACCCTTCATCAGGAAGAACACCACCACGATCACAACAACCACAAGGATTATGCCGATTATTATGAACGGCAGATAGTTGGGTTCATCCTCCTCGGGTTCGTATATCTCCACATCCGCGGTCCTGGTTGTCTGACCGCCCTTGTCATCGCTAACCACAACCGTGAAGGTGTAGGTTCCGGGTTCGAGATCTGTGGGACCGTTTACGGACGAACCTGTTTCTGTCCAGTCTGAACCGGCAAGGGACCACTGGAAGGTGAGAGGATCATTGTCGGTATCCTCAGCACTGACAGAGAGCTGGTAGGGTTCTCCCTTTTCTACCTTCTCTTCAGGCGAGGTGACATCGCTTATGATCGGATTCTCGTTGATCCATTGTGTCCCGGGGATCAGAGGCTCGGGATCCCTCTCGTCGGGGATATTGTCACCGTCAT
>CAYULA010000024.1:0-57386 GCA_964445525.1 uncultured Thermoplasmatales archaeon
AATATCAATAGTTTTCTACCGTGTCAGGAACCAACCCACGAAGTAGTATTAAGAGTTGATCAAAATTAATTCAGAGGTCCTGTTACGAGGACCTTGGAAGAGGTCCTCTGAAAAGAATTGAACCTTGGGCCTGTTCGGCACTGTGATAAGGAGGTCCGATAAAGTCAGCAGATTGTTATATGTTTCATATGATCTCCCAGCGTCCCTCCTTTCGACCACCCGTGCGTCTGAGAAAACCATCGGATTGCAGTTTTTGGAGATTTCGTTCTATTGATCGTTCGGTAACACCAATAAGAGAAGCCAGTTCAGGAATTGTTATCCTGTCGTTCTTTTCGATCTCTAGCAATATCTTTCCCGACGTTTTTCCAACACTTTCCCGACGCTTTACCGACATCTTCTCTGAAGATTCCTGTGGATGAAAGAGGAATTGTGTTTGATGCAAAATAATTCAGAGGTCCTCTTACCGAGAGTAAAACCTTGGGCCTGTCTGGTAAAATGATTTAGTCATGAATATCTGTTTCTTCATGACCTTCGTTTTTTTCTTCAAAATTCTCATATCCGGTTTTATTCATTGCCCATCCGAAGATGGCTTCGGCATCTTTGAGAGCCTCCATGAATTCATCTTCTTCAATAGGTTCATAAACACCGGGATATCTGGTTTCAACAGCATATTGAGTGAGGTATCTTCCGTTCTTTACCGGATCCGGAACCTCTATCCCTTCGTTTTCGAGCAGATCGATCAGATAGGAAATATCATGAGTTCTCTTGAATATAATTTCCTCTTTGATGCAGACAGCCTTCAATGCTTTTTCAGCAGATTGTTGGATGTCAAAACAGAGGTCCTCTAGGAGTATCTTTGAATTCTCTCTTTTACTCCTTGCCCTTTCCAGATTGCTCAGGGATCTTCCCATCCATAGATTGACATCCTCAAGCCTTTGCATAAAGAGTCTTTCCCTCCCTCAGGGCTTCTCCGTAGATCATGTAGGGATCGTCGAGATATTGGTTCATTCTTTCCTTGTCAACAATTACCAGATCAATAGGAACACCTATCCCTGACAATGAATTATAGATCTTCTTTGCCAGTTTCCTCGAATTATCCAGACCTGATTTTATTATAAGAATGTCATAATCACTATCATCTCTTTCGTCTCCGGAAGCTCTTGAACCAAAAAGCAGGATCATATCCGGATCTGCGACCATGACGATCCTTTCTATGATTTCATTGAGTTTATCTTCCATCCGATTACAACCTGAGAATTGATTGGTTTTCTGATTTTTATTTTTATCCTATTGAATGAACTGATTCCAAGAACTTCCTGTCACGAGGACCTTGGAAGAGGTCCTCTTAAAGAGATTAAAACCTTGGGCCTGTTCGGCACTGTGTTCAATTATCGAGAAGATCCTTACCCTTCTTTGTCAATCTGTATTTCTGTTTACTGCTATTGGGTTTCTCCGGAATGGTCATTTCAATATATTCCATATCAAGAAGATTTTTTACTTGTTTATGAAGTTCACCGGATAGGCTGCTATGTCCCAACTTTTCTGCAAATTCGGATTTGCTATATTCACCTTCATCAAGGAAAAATACTACTTTAGCTGCAAGTTCAGACTTTAGCCGTGACTTTAGCCGTGACTTTAGCCGTGACTCGGGCCGTTCCTTATCGAGAAGGTCCTCTTTTGCTATCTCAATGTCTTCATTCAACCATATCGTGAACCTTACTCTCATACCAATTTCCTCAATATCAGGAGGGCGAAGACCCAATTCATCCGCTTCCATGAACATCCTTCTGATACCACTTCCCCACTGCTCTATCAAACCCAATTCCTTGAAAACCCTGGCAATAACATGATTACGTATCTTTGATACTCCCTGGAGAAGATCATCAACTGTCAGACCCGGCAACAATATCCCGGGGTTTTCTATTTCTATTCGATCGTCGAAAAAGGAAACCCGAATTGGAGCTCCTCTTTGAGAATAATCTGAATGAACGATCGCATTGATCACGGCCTCTCGCAGTATTGAAAGAGGAATGCTCCAGACATCCTTCCTGCGTATCTCCGAAATATCCGCACCACGAAATGCATGCTTCTTCAGAAAGTCCATTACCTCTTCCACTGCCAGAGGAAGATGCTCGTGGATTTCAATGTGATCAAAGATATTCACTTTATCCTTGCCAAGAAATCTTCCACATTGTATCCAGGCATCCGGGAAATCAATATCACGATCTTTCCCGAATAGAAGAACACCTCCGATTGTGGGAACAAGTTTTCCCTGATATTCGGAGACAAGATGCAATGATCGAAAATCCTTCTTTTTCAGATCTCTGTATCCATCAAAACACGAAACAGCAGCTTCCATGTCCAGATCCTTATATGTTCTATCGGGAAGGATCTCCTCATCATAGGATTTTCCCGTTACTGTTCTTTTCAGTTCTGAAATGAGCTCTCGATCAGCTTTTCTATTTGTTGAACCCAGTCTAACATACACACCTTCGTCAGGACCCTCCTTTTTTACCCAATGAGGACGGAGTCCACTGGGATAAACTTCAACCCTTAGGAGAGTTTTATCTTTGTAGGGAACCAGTTCGATATTTGGAATCAGCCTCGGAACGATATTATCCGAGATTATATTACATAATCTCTCCTCTTCTTGGAGAGGATCCTCCACCCCAAGTATTACCTCTTTGTTATCTTCAACTCCGATGTATAAAGAGCCTCCAGCCGTGTTGGAGAATGCTACCAAGGTCTTGACAATATTTTTAGGTGAAGATAGATCCCGTTTGAACTCCAGAGTCTTTCCTTCCGGAGATTCTATTGGATCGAATTCATTTAACATGAATGACCACTCAAATAATTTGATTCTACATCAATCAAGATACCATCTCTTCCAGTTCAGAGGACCTTTCCGTATCTTTCTTTCCTCTTCTAATAATTCCCTCATCAATGAGAATGTTCTTCATCTCATCAAATGAAACACCTGCAATCTCTGCGGCTCTGGATATGGTTATCTTTTCATCCTTGTACAATTTAATGGCCGCTACTAATCTCACCTCAGGTTTCTGAGATAGGAAATTCCTCAAAGCTTCACGCACTATTTCCGATCGATTATCGTAATAACCTAGTGAGATCAAAGCATCGAGTTCTTCGCTCATCTTCTGCGGAAGGACTATCGAAACCATATTCATGCCTCATGAATATATTAACTAATAACAATAAATAACTTTTGTTACCATAATACGTTCCGCCTACCGTTTAAATAGTAAATCTTACACATCTGCCCATCCGTTAGCGCAGACATGCCGGAGGCATTGCCCCGTTGCAAAGCAATGAGGCTCTGGTCGTACTGCCTTTACTCGGGAAGGTGGGGGTTCTCTTCTCTCCAGATTCTGGGAATCTGGAGCGCGAGACCTGAAGGTCCTCTTGATCGAGAAAAAAAACCATGAATATTGGATTGATACAAACAGATCAGGAGGTCCCCTGAATGTAAGAAATAAAAATCATTCTTCTTCAGAGGGCCTTTTGACGAAATCATTGATGGTAATACACTCAATTGAATCGATATCTTTGAAATCCGAATCCTCGGATATGATAGATTCCGAACCGGATTCAATAGCACATGCCAGGTGAATTGAATCTCTGGGGCCCAGATTTTTCCCATCCAGTATCTCGTAGGTTTTCCAGAGTATAGATTTATCCACCGATATGAACCTGAGATTCTTCATCTTCAACATTGACCTCACGATTCTCAAAGCATTCTCACTATCCTTTTCTCTTTTCACTATCCAGAAAACCTCGTCAAATGTGAGGGTGGAGGTACTTGCTTCATAATTACCGAGTCTGATCTCCTTTATGATTCTCCTAGAATTGTCTCCCACTTCATCTTCATAAAGTGCCGCGGTTATAAAAACATTGGAATCGAGATAGATCAATTCCTCTCCTCCATCTGGGAATCATATGCTTCATGAGGATCTATCTTTCTTTTTACCTTCTTTCCGGTTTTCGCCACATCCTCAAAGATCTCTTCGGTTTCTTCTTTATCATTCGTTATTACGATCCCATCATCGGTATACTCCACCAGCACATCACTTCCCGGAAACATCTCGAACTCATCCCTGAAAATTTTCGGAATGACTATCTGCCCCTTAGGACCTACCTTAACATGTTTTGCAAACATATTCCTACCACGAGTTATACATTTATATGATCCATATTAATACTTTATTACATGAACTCAGAGTTGATACAACAATATAGAAGGTTCTCACAGAGGTCCTGTAACGAGGACCTTGGAAGAGGTCCTCTTACCGAGAATAAAACCTTGGGCCTGTTCGGCACTGTGTTTTATGCGGTTTGGTATGATCTTCCAACGAGTTGCAGAGAAGAAAGATCATGATCGATCAATTTCTTTCTCAAGATCTCAAACCTCTGGACATCCTCTTTGGTATAGAGCCTCTCACCGCACTTGAGACAGACATCAACTTCCACTTCAATTGACGCGGTGTCATTTCCACCTTTGATAAGCTTCTCTACCTTTTTTCTTCGGAGTTCTCCACCACAGATGGGGCATTTCACAAAGGAAGTCTTGTTCATATGATCCTTCTCCTGCAATCTTCAGACCATTTTTCCGGGTCTGGTCTGTAAACTGTTATTAGAACCGTATGTTTATTAATATTATCATAAGCCCATACGGAGTGGACCACATTTCCTGAAAAATCCTTCCCACAGATCAGGAAAGACGGATATGGTTTGTCATCCATATATTTCTCGATTATCTCTCCGGTAAAGACCGAATAGAATATTCCATTGAAATCCAGTTTATCAGATATTGATTCTTCATAAGCATGATCTGTGATCCTTATCCTATCGGTTCTCAAGGATTCAATTATTCCTTTAATGGTTATCAAGAATGTTTCATCTCCAATATCTCTCTACTTTCAAAGATTTTTATCATCATTGTGTGATTAAAAATTTTCCTTTACGATTTGAATCCATTAATTCTAAGATTCAATAGCGAAACCTGATAGAAGGTAAAATTATCCTCATTTCTGAGGGCCTCCCCACGAAATACTATTTTAAAACGGCAGCCGAACGATAATGAAAAAAGAAGGCCCTGTCACGAGGACCTTTAGGAAGGTCCTCTTGCCGAGAATAAAACCTTGGGCCTGTTCGGCACTATTTTCATGACAATCCATATTTTTTGGGAGATTTCATTCTATCCAATCATATGCCTTATCTCTGGGAATTATCTTTGCCACTTTCACAACATTTCCCTCTATAACATACATGGCCCGGTAGTTTCCCGCCCTCAACCGATAGTAATCCTTCTTCGGACCTTTCAATTTCTTGATATCCGCATTGGGTCTTGGTCTATAGGGGTCCTCTTTGAGCTCCGACAACTTGCTTCTTACAACAGACCTGTGATCGGGAGGCAAACCATTCAATTGACGTCTGGCTGTCTCGGACAGTAAGACTTCATATCTCTTCAAGGGGAACAAACTCCTCTGTCTCAAGGATCCTGTCAATATCCTCGAAGAATTCCAGTTTACGAGCCATTTCGATCAATCTGTGGATCAATTCATCGTAGGTTTCTCCTTTCCTACCGAGTTCTCGCAATTGCTCACGGGTATCCTTGTTGAGCTGAATAGTCGTTACAGAGTTCATCAAACCAACCTATTGGTCATTATATGCTATTATTTGAATTATATAGTTTTCTCCTATCTTTGTTTCATATGGTGATTTGAATCTGTGCCAAACGTGGCCCCAGCCCGAGGCCCCAATAGGTAGGACATGCCGGAGGCATTGCCCCGTTGCGAAACAATGGGGCTCTGGTCGTACCGTCTTTACTCGTGAGTGTGGGAGTTCTCTTCTCTCCGAATCGGGTGATACGGAGCGCGAGACCTAAAGGTCCTCTCAATCGGGAAAAAAACGTGAATAAAGAATTTATCAAAACCAATTTACTCTTACAAGAATTGAACCTTGGGCCTGTTCGGCACTTTGATCAATTATCTTCCTTCAATAGTTCACTTATCCTTTTGTTGAATCTTTTTGCTTCCCCTATCGCTCTTTCGGCGACTTCCCGGGATACGTATGCGGTTTGACCGTAATCACCGAGCATCCTTCTCTCAAAACCTCTTCTGAGAATTGCACTGAATTCCTTATCCAATAAATTGGATTTTACGAAATGCAATCCGAATTGGGAGATCAATCCCGAGTGGGTGGAATAACTGACATTCTCTCTCTTTAGAAGTTCCTGGACAAGGTAGAACATGGAATAATAACATCTCGAAACACAAGCATCAAAAAATTCATTTTCAAAAAGTAATTCGGCTGCTTTCAATGCTCTCTCGGACCTCTCGATTCCAGTATCTTCTCTCAAATTGCTATCCCCTCTTTTCGGATGTTCTTGAAAATTGAAAAATTCCCGTTGAGATATTCGTTATTGGTCATGGGGAGGATCGATATCATCACGTCATACTTCAAAGAGATATCGTTGGTGAGATCCACCATCTTTTCAACCTCTTCGTATTTATCAAATTCTCCATCAAGTACAACTGCTATGTCAATATCTGATTCATTTCCCTGTGAATTTCTCGCGTATGAACCGAACAACAGGATATTATCCAATTTATCCCTGTAATTCTCAGATAGTATATCCTTGATCGATTTCAGTATCTGATCCAGTTCCTTACTCGATTTTGATCTTATCATTTAAACACCGATATCTCTGGGCTGATTAAAAACTGTTGTTACAATCGGTTGATCAATCGAATTCTTCAACCGGGAATCTCATATCAGGCCTCGATCTTCAAAGGTAGAACTGAAGTGTGTTCAATGGATTCGGAGGCATAACAGAGACATGCAATGATATCCTCTCTTTTCAATCCCTGATATTCATCAATAATTTCCTCGATTGAAAGGCCGTCGGACATCAACTCAAGAATGAATTGAACAGTCAGCCTGGTTCCCTTTATAACTGGTTTACCAACCATGATGTCCGGATCGATGACGATCCTGTTTAGGAGTTCTTCATGTTGATGTCCCATCAGTTCACAATTCAATAGATATAATTGTGAAATAAATAAACATTACCTGTAGATGTCATTTTAAGATTGTTTTGTATATCTGGTTCATATGTATGTATTTTTCTTGGTCAAATGGTATTGTTAACCTGTCTTCCATCCCAAGACAAGAGAGGTGAGAAAATATATCCTATCTTCCAGGTCCTCCCCCCGCAATACTATTTTGAAACGACAGCTCCACACATATGAAAAAAGGACCTTTATGAAAAAAGAAGTTCATGTCACGAGGACCTCTGGAGAGGTCCTCTTACCGAGTATCAAACCTCGGACACTGTGAAAAAAATCATTCCAGCATGGTCCTGATTATGGTTTCGGAGATTCTGTTTACCCCATGTAGCATCAAACCCGTGAAGAGCAGGAATGATCCCAAAATAGCAAGGAAAGTGATCAAATACATTGCTCCCGGAACCAGGATCCCTGTTGCCGGTGGATAGTAGGTATAAGAGATTATGGAGATTATCGGGATAGAAATCAAAATCAGTAATCCTATACCTCCGAAAAACCTCAGAGGATATCTCTCTCTCATGAACTTCACGGTCTGCATCAGAACTTTCACACCGTGACTCACCGGTGCCTCCGAGCTCCCCTCCACTCCCTCATACTTCACTATGATCGGGACCTCCAGAATCTTGAACTTGTGATCCTTTGCATCGAAGAGGATCTCCATGGACGCATCCATTCGATCCGAAGTGACCTTGATGCTCTGCAACGCTTTTTTGGAATAGGCCCTGAACCCGCTCTGGGAATCGGTCAAGGCAATATTCGCACCCAGATTGAATACCTGGGTTATGGCCTGGATGCCGAGGATCCTGTACCTCGGGATCATGGACCTTCCCTCCTTCGACTTGAATCTGGATCCTATCACGAGGTCGGCTCTTTCCTTCCGTATAGGCTCCACCAGGTCCGGTATAGAGTTTGGATCGTGCTGCCCGTCGGAATCCAGTATGACAAGGCAATCTGCATCGGTCTCTTTCCCCAGCATAAAAGCGGTACGCAGTGCTCCGCCGTATCCCTGGTTCTGTTCATGCCTGATAACATTGGCTCCGGCTCTCTTGGCCAGTTCCCCAGTGAGGTCCTTCGAACAATCATCTATGACATAGACCTCATCGGAATGCTTCCTGCACTTGAGAACCGTGGAGGCGACATACTTCTCCTCGTTGTACGCCGGCATCGCAACCACTATCTTCACCGGATACACCTCCTTTCCTGATTGGCCCTCTCCCATTTCTTGACCGATTGTATCCTGTTGACCATCACTGTTAGAGCATTTAGCATCAGACCGGCAACCAGCAGGAATCCGGCAATCATCACAAGCAATGCGGTTCCGAACGCTGTCGGATAGTACAGACTCTGGTTTTTATAAAAATAATCAACAGTATAAAATCCGAAACCAAGTGAAGCCATTAATGTAAGCACCCCCAGTCCGCCGTAGAATTTGAGAGGATGCCCCCTCCTCATTTCAGTGAACCTCTTCCAGAGGTTCCCTCCGTTTCCATTTCTCTCCCCTTTCTTCTTCTTTGTAACAACTTCCACTGACTCGTTGAAAACAACTTTATTGAGATTCTGCTTCCTGGCCATACCCAGTAAAAAAGATGAGACCTCTTCCCCTCTCTCCGATAGCTTCTTCAATTGAGCATGATCCAGAGCCAGACAACCTATGGTATCCTCGCCTTTTGTGGGAACCACATACCCCGAAGCAAAATCCTTGCCTCTTTCCAGAGCGGCGGATACGAGTGATATCGCATCATCGGCATTGTTTCCACCCATTCGATCCAACAAAACGGTAATGGCATGCTTCCTCTCGATACCGACCTTAACCGCTTTTTCGATTACCTTCGATCTCTCCGCTCTATTCTTAAAACGAATCACCCTGGCCCCTGCCATCGTTGCCAGATTGGCCGTTTCATCCGGAGAACCGTTATCTATCACAATTATCTCTGTTCTGGCTTTCAGCATCTCGTCGATCCCGTACTTCAGTTTGTAAATTGTGGAGGCGATGGAAACCTCTTTCCCTCTTTCGAGGATTATTATGCCGACATCGTTTCTGTAAGGCATCTTATCAGCTTCTTCCGTCCCCGAGCAATCTAATCTCGAATCCGGCATCTTTCCATTTTTCAAGATCCAGCACCATTCTTGTATCTATGAGGTTCTTGTGCCTCACCAGAAGCCTGGAAGGTTCAATTTCCCGGAAGATATCGTGATCTGTTACAAGTATGAGACAATGAGAACCTTCCCCAGCCTCATTGAAAGATCCTTGAGGTGAAATTTGAAATCGTATTACTCGGTAGGACCATTATCAATCAATAGCTTGTGTCTGGCAATATCTATCAATTGCAATTGAATACATTTTTTCTTTCTGGTTTCCTTTATCATTTCCCAGAGGTTTTGATTCTCCACATTGAATATTTTCAAAAAACTCATATCTTTTTATTTCAGTAGAAAATTCCATGGTCCTCCATTAATTTCATCGATCGCAAAGCAACATTTTCCCAGGTGAAACCCCTTCCGTATGATAATATTCCGTGGTAATTCCAATCTCTTTTCAAACCTTTGGAAATTTTCTGTTCCAGATCCTTTTCATCACCAGGATCCACAAGAAGACCGTACTTCTCTGAATTTATTATATCGGAAACGCCTCCCACCCTCGTCCCTATAAATGGCAATCCGATTCCGAGGGATTCGAACATTACAGTGGGATTTCCCTCGCTCAGACTGGAAAGAACGAACAGGTCCGATGCGCTCATCCAGTACTTCAAATCTTCATCCTCGATGAATCCCAGTAATTTCACATTGTCCTCCAATCCGTATTCCGATATCAACTCTTCAAGTTCCGCTCTCTGAGGACCTTTTCCACCTATATAACAGAAAACCCTTACATCTTTTTCAATTATTTTCTTCATGGCATTGATTAGATGGACGAGTCCCTTCCTGGGAATCAGATCACCTAGAGTGAAAACAATCTTCGAATCATTTATCAGATCCAGATGCTTCCTGGCTTTATTTTTATCAATCCTCACCAGAATACTTGGAGAATATCCGTTGGGGAGATATTCCACTTTCCTGTTAAATTTTCTGATATAAATCATATCAAATTTGTTCACTCTGAAAATCAGGTCGGATTTCTTCCAAACATTCCTGTATACATCATTTTTTGACTGATATTCATCCATAAGAAGATCCTTGTTCTCGTGAACCGTGAGTACGACCGGTCTGTTGTACCTCTCCCTCAATTTCAATCCCACATATCCCCTTGGAAAGGTGTGATGGGCGTTGATTACATCGAAATCTATCCCCTGTCTGTCGATGATCTCTACATACTTATTATACAACATATCTCCTAGTTTGAAATTTTCTCCATCTTTTTTGAAATAAGTAAGACCGACAAGATGAAGCTCCACGTTTTCCGGTCTGTTATTCCCCTTGACAAGGTTCTCGGTGTTGAATTTCTTCAGATAATCAATGTTCTTGCTGGGGGGCAGGATCCTGGTGATCTCGTTTATCTTGTTGTAATGAACGAAAACGTGAACCTTCTTTACTTGGGATGCAAGACCCTCGATGTAACCTTTCATGAAGAAATTATAGAATGGCGCTAGGACAAGCACCGTTTTATCACTCATCGGTAAACCCCGGAATTATCTTGGTAATATTTTTTCCGATATGCTCTATTGAGATTTTTTTACTCATTAGTACTCTGTTATATCCCGGTGAAACCTTTTGATTATTCAATTCCATTTTATTTTCAGATTTGACCTTTACCTTGTCGTTCAAAACCATGCTATAATCATCGATGATATCTATGGAAACTTTTGGATCAAGAATGTAATTCACCCTGCATCTTCCATCACCATTATACGTGTCATGAACCTCCCAGTGATCCTTCTCAAAGACCAATCTTCTCTCAAGTCGCTCATCGTAACCTTCATGACTTGCCTTCAGAGAATCCCCACTAATCTGGATACGAGTCGCGGGAGTCGGACGCAGTTCGAAGAGACCTTCAAGATCGAACTGTTTTCCATCCATTACTTCTGCCGTACTATGACTCGAAATATTCCTGAAATAGTTCCTTTCATCATCGTCCTTGAAATACGTATACGTACCAGGATCAATAAAGATCGGTTTTCCATCAAACTCATAAATTAAACTCAACATGTCCAGGTGTCTATGAGCGGCATGAAGATATCTCTTATGCTGGGAGGAGGTCACCATTATTAGTTTCTCCCTATTGTTTTTTCTTACGAAATACCCACCATCGGGATAGAATTTTTCTCCCTTTCTCTTCGCACCTTTTTTTTCTATGAATAGTCCGTTTGTCAACCAGAACAGATGCTCGCTGGCAGAATGGGAAAAGTCTGTTCCGAGGAAGTTGTTGACAACTGCGAAGGTATTGGTAAGGTCCGTGTACTCCTCATTTAATAACTTTAAAATGAATGCCTGGTCCTCATCCCCGATCAAGGGTATCCTTCCATCAGTGAATGATACATCATTCAAAAATCCCGCCATTTTTCTGATCTTCTCATCGATAAGAACGGGATACCCAATACCTTTCTTCTTCAGCAGTATCAGGGGATAAACAACAAGGTCCAAAACAAATTTCTGATATCCAGTACTGTGCTCCCAGAGACATCCGTCATCGAAAACCTGTTTGTCCATCTCCGATTCTAGTTTCTTCAAGGAGAAATCCAGTATCTTCCTGGAATCTTTGAATTCTTCGAAACAGACCGAAGTGAATATCAGACAGGAAAGTTCTGAGATAATATGATTATTATTCAGGATCCATTTATCCGAAAGGTTCCTGAAAATAAACATGTACTGTTCCTGAAAGGATTCAAGTACCCTGTGATTGTTCTTTTCATTCAGAGAACTGGATCCAATTATGAAATAATAGGAAAAAATCAATGAATAGAGCCTGACAGAGGCCTCAATACCTTCCATCCAGTTCACACCTTTCCCGTAGGGGTTCTGGTCTATCCATGTTTCAATGTATTCTATTACTTTTTCTGCATATCTTTCATCCCCGGTAAGGAAATAGGCCTTTGCGATAACCGGAAGAAACTGCATCCGGTTGAGTTCCCAGATAAATTTTATATCGTCTAACCTGTTCTTTCCGTAATAGTTGATACCCCCAGAATCGGAAACGGGCCATGACACGCCTTTAATTGTGTGCCAATTTTCAAATCTTATTTTCTCATGAAAGATTTCAAGTTCACCCTGCAGATACATTTCAGCCAGTTCAATTGTTTCTTTCGGATCAAACCTCTTTTTGAATTCCTCAGCCAGACCTTCAGCCTCAAAATAAAAATTTGATTCATCTCTTCTAGTTTTTAGTATCCTGTAGCTTGTTTCCTTTGAAAGGGAATTTCTACCAAACTTCCGTTTTCTGAAGTTCCTCTTTACTCCTTTTAAAACAAAAGTAATTATCTCTTTTTTTGGTTTCTTTGACATTCTTACTATTCTATATTTCCACAGGTCTACAAATTCCATCTAATGACCTTACCTAATGTGATGATCCCAAACTAATGTATCCTTTCAGGTGAAGGAACTCCCTGTAAATGTTCCAGAGATCTATGATCTTCACACCATTTTGAAGGGCTATGCCTATCTTATTCTTGAACTCCTCCGTTATGAATTCCTCATGCCTGACAGAAATTACAATGGAATCATAGTTGGTGGGATCAATATCTTCTGGCCTCTTCACGGGTTTCACGTGAATATAGATATCATCCGGAATTTTTGTGTAATAGTTGACGTTAAGAAAAGGATCGTAGACGCTGATATCATGATTTCCCTCAATGCATCTCTTTATTATATTGACAGAATGGCTGTATCTGTAATCATCAATATCTTCCTTGAAGGACAGACCTAGGATCAGTACCTTTTTTCCAGTTATGGAATCCATGATCTTTTCGTAAAGCCAGTCATTGGCCCTCCTGCCGTAATACCAAAGGGAGTTGAAACCTCTTCTCTCCGAGATTTCCTTGAAGGCTAGTTCAAGTATGTAAGGATCCTTACCAAGGCAATAACCGCTCACTGGCCCCGGCCTTGGGATCATGTTCCTTTCATATCCCTCGTTGGCTGTATTTATTGCTTCTGTAACATCAATATTGTTTGATTCTGCCAGATATGCAAGCTCGTTTGAAAAGGAAAACTTGGTATTTCTCCATGAGTTGTCAATAAGCTTGATGAACTCCGCGGTCCTGGGATTGGTAACTCTCGTAAGATTACCTCCGATCTTTAGGAAGAATTTCTCTACCCTGTGATAGCACTCATCGTTGGTAGATCCTATTACCTTAGGAAGGGAGGCCTCCTCGGACATTGCCTTTCCTTCCATTATTCTTTCAGGGACAAAAGCGAAGAAGAAATCTTCCCCCTCTACGAGACCTGTCTTTCTCTCTATTAACTTGATGATCATCTCTGTTGTTCCAATTGGAAGTGTAACCCTAAGAATTACTGTTTTGTTCCTTATTCCATGGGCGATTATCTGTCCGATTATTGAGTAGAGAGTGGATAGGTTGGGCTCATCTGGAAAACGTGCGAATCCCGTTCCCACAGCAATAATGACATAATCCGCCTCCGCGTAATCCTCACCAATATTCTCTTCCGGGAGTTTTGGGAAGAAATTCTTATACAGGTTCTCCTCAAGAGCTTCGATCAATCCCTCTTCATGGAATGGAGCCTTTTTCTCTCTCAGAGTATTTATCAATCTCCTGTTCACATCTATTCCTGTTACCTTTATCCCGCTTTTGGCACATGTCAAGGCTATTGGAAGACCTATTCTTCCCAGGCCGTACATTATCGCTTTCATCTGAATCCTCACCTAATTCAACACCTTGTCAAAGAAATCAAAAAGGTTGTTTTTTACCTTGTCAGGGTGATATTTATCATTAAGGAGCTGCTCGCCCTTTTCCCCAATTTTCCTTCTCAGATTCTTATCGTTTACAAGAAGGTCGATATATTTCATGAAATTGTCATCTACGTGTTCTGTTACAAATGCGTTTTTTTCATGTGTGAAATCAATGCCCTCTGCTCCCTTTTTTGTTATAACGATTGGAAGACCGGCTGCCATGTAATCGAAGATCTTTAGCTTTGTCCCCTCCCCGTTTTCGAGGGGAACAATTGCTATGTCGCATCTGAAAAGATAGCCGAATATATCATTGATAAATCCCAATGATAAGAAATTGCCATCTTCCTCTTCTGGAACTCCTTTCCCGGCAACCACGAACTTAACATTACCGGATCCCGAAAACCGCTTGGCGATCCTACCCTTTATTAGGTCAATAGCCTCTCTATTATGGGTAGCACTATAGGTACCGTGAAAGAAAATCCTGATCATGTTATCTTCCCTTTTCGAATCCTGCTTATTCCTGGGAATAACGGCTCCGGAGGGAATATCAATGATCTTTTCTGGTCCCACATCATACAACTTAATGAATGTCTTGTTGTTTTCTGTGCTGACGGAGAAGACATAATCGCATTTGTTGACCGCTCCCCTTTCCAGAGCAAAAATGTACTTAGCATATGCCCTTCTCAGCAAATGGTTTATTGATTTATCATTCATAATTATTTTCGAGTATTCCGATTCAACGTTGTGAGAGTTATAGATTAGAAGCGTTTCCTTTTTGAAAATTTTCATTAAAAAATATGTTAAGTTTATTCCCCAGGGAAAGGAAAAGATGATGACATCAGGTTTCCTTCTATATATATGATAAAGCATCTGGAATGCAAAAATCGGATTCACATCAAGAAGCAACGTGCCCAGTCTCATGTTCTTGATTTTGATTAAGGAAAAAGCTGGAAATGATCTTTTTTCGACATTGTCTCCCACATCCTCTTTGTCACAAACATCACTGGGAGTTATGATTAAAAGCCGGAAATATTCATTGAAGGTTTTTCCAAGAAATTTCAACCTTTTTTCGTATCCTGTTATGGGATCTCTGTCAAATTTGACATCGGAAACTGTGGATATGAAAATCATGTTCTTCATCGGTCCACCCGAATTAATAAAAACTATCAAAAAGATAATGGATATCTCATTCTCAATTTCCACTATCACTGTTTCTTGTCTTCTTCAATTTCCCCTGATTCGCTTTTAAAAGGATAACTAAGAAGCTTTATACTTATTTCCCTGGAACCCTTCTTTTTTGCTTGAACCTCAGTATCGGACTCCATCATAATAGAAAAACCAGGGGTACGTCTATATAATTCATCCAGTGAAATTTCATTAATATCATAATTACAGAATCAGACAGGGTAGTTTATCAGGATAATCTGTCTGCAAATACTCATTCCAAACATGTTAAGAACCGGTACAAATGCAGACAGCAACAGCTGATTTTTTTGAATGGGATATTGAGATCATGGCATTCTTTCCTCCATTTTTTTCAAGTATTTCTTTCACTTTTCCTTTTACCGAACAAACAGGTTCACCGTTCTCTTGATTCGTTATCTCTATTTCAGTAAAAAGGAAGCCCGTATCTCTGGAGATCTTTATGGATTTTAAGACCGCTTCCTTTGCTGCGTATTTACCTCCGAGGTGTTGCCATCGATCCGCCCTCCGGGAACTGGATATCAGTTCTCGTTCAGTAAATATTCTTTTCAATAATTTTTCATTTAAAAAAAAATTCTCAACCCAATCAATATCCACTATATCCACGCCAATCCCGATGATCTTCATGGTTCTTCCTCATTAAGGTGAATATTTATTGGATAGGGAATCTAAACGGAGTAGAGAAGGCACAGATTCTCGAAGATATATAGTTGCCTCGAATTTGGAGGAAATATCCCTGTAAACCCGATCCACCTGTTCCTTGTTCAATCCAATCAATGATGATGCATCTTCCGAACTCATATTCCTTTCCCAGCAATAGAGAACCTGATCTATGATCTCGTAGGGGATCCTGAAGAAGAACTCCTCGTCACTGACAGGAAACGAAAATGTGTCCGGAGAAGGATCCCTTTCGATGATACCCCTCACTACTCCGAAATGCTCCGCCAGTTGATAGACCTGGGTTTTGTACAGATGTGCGATCGGTTCGATATCCACGCCGCCATCGCCGTATCTGACAAAGAATCCCTGAATGGTCTCGGGTCTGTTGGTCGTACCCACAACCAATCTATGGGAGCTCTCCCCGTGATAGTAAAGGGCCATCATACGGGTCCTCTGCTTGGTGTCCGTTGCCGCAATGATTTTATTTAAAACTTTTTTAGGGAGCCTCTTCTCATCTTCCCGGCCATCAGGATACCTAATTTTAAGAGAGAAAACGTTGAAGGAATATCTGTCCAGCAATCCTTCAGGTAGAACAAGTTTTATCTTGCAATTTTCTGAATAATCCGGAAAGACCTCCTTCACGGCCTCATCCCTGAGTTCGTATGTTCCAAATGCTTCAAGAACGGGCGTAATATCGATAACTTCGTATTCTATTCCAAGTTTTTCGGCCTGCTCGATACCCAGTTCTTTGCTAATAGGATTGGATTCCTTCTCCGGAAGTATCAGTCCCTTTACCTTTTCACTACCAAAAGAATTCACCAGAAGTTCCGAAACCACAGCGGAATCCACACCTCCGCTCAGACCGACTACTACCCCCTCCTTTCTCCATTTATTCACATAACCAGTGAGAAAGTCGGATATCCTCTCTATCTCTCTCTCAACGTCCAATTTCAAAATACTTACGTTTGTATTCAAATCAAACACCTTCATACAGGTGGAACGGGACAAATTGTAGTATCAGGTTTTCACCCTGTTTTTCAAAGGATATCGAAATACTATTATCTCCCTGGTTGGAATCAGGTCTTCCCTTGAAAAATTGTTAGCGATTTCATCCATGGAGGAGATCAATCCTTTCTTTCCAATTTCAAGCTCGATCTCCTTTCTGAAATTCGTATTCTTGGCCATGCAATCACCATCGGGGAAATAGGACGCACGGCTGTCCAGTCATTAATACTATAATAAATAATCCATTATAAAAGTCATAACTATTGTCATGTCCCGAGATACCCTGGAAAAATAAGAATCTCAAAACGGATAGGTAAGTATTACGATCTGTCTCTGTCTGTGAAAATCCCTGTCGAGTGAGGATGATCCGTTCTTTTCTTTGGTTCCCATTTTTCTCACCGGGCAAACCATCAAATATTGAACTATTTAAACGATGCTCCCCGGGTTTCATTAACTGATAATAAGAAAGAAATTGTTCGAAAGTATTGTTCAAATTACGTTTGTTAAAAAATTTAGCATTTGCTGGAAGCATCGTGACGCCCATCACGGAGATCAAACTCTCAGTTGATCATCGACACTGTATAATGTAAAAAAGAGGTTGGATGGAAGCTTTGCCATTTTCCCCCTGACGTAAAAAGTAACGCCACACCAATAATTGGAAATGTATAGGCATATATAAACCAGTCCATAAGATTATCAAAACTAATAATAAGAGAACAATCTTTATTCGAACAGTACAACACTCAATTGATTGTAAAGATTTTGTCAATCTAAATCATTTATTGTTACGAAAAAAGTGGGCCCGTTTCCCGCCATAGATCCGGGCCCCGGTGCGACATATTAAGCTATTTCCCTCGTGGTTTCAATAGAGGTATCCCCGGGACCATGAAAAAATTCTTCCGGGTGATAGTCCTGACAAAGGTCCCGCGGTACTACCTGAATAAAACTAAATAAGAAGTATATATTTTAATTTTGGTTCATAATTATCATAGAGAGTAACAGTCCTACCCGGTGAATTCCTCATCAAGATCCGATCTTCTTAAAATCCTTTCCCGGAAGGTCCATGAGGCATGAACCAACCAACAAATATTGAGAAATAAAGTCCGGATAATCAATACCATTTAGACGTTTATATTTTTTTATTCACCATTTCCATCAATTTCCCGAACTGCTCATCATCGTCCAGGTCGATCTCCTCCATCATCCGGGATATGGAGCCCTTTTCTGTATCGTAATCGTTCATGAGCACCCTTTCGATAATATCGGGATCCTTTCCATTCTTTATCAGTTCAGCTTTTATCATAGACATGGCCTTCATTTTCTTAAGGAAAATCTCCCCGTCTTTCATGATGACCCTAATGCTTGTATAATTTTTAAAACCTACATTGATCGGGTCGATTTGAAGGAGCCCATCGTGGGTTTCAGAGGGCCCCTCCGGGGTGTCTTTTCGTTCCTAATAGAGGTTTTTTCCAGGAAAAAAAAAATCTATGTCTCCTCCTTCTTCTTGGAGAAGGGGATAGTAGATAGGTAGATCTGATGGAGTCTCGAAGCCTGATCCTTGAATTGTCTCAGCCTGTATGATGCATCCATTTGATCACCTATTTATTAATTGTTTATTTCAGTATATAAAACCTTTATGTTCAATATCAATCAAGGGAATAATTCTATCATTTCCCTATTGTACATGACCAAAGCTGAGAGGGGTTTTCAAAATAGTTAAATCTCAATTTCTAAGGGGATAGGTGAGAATTACTATCTCTCTCTTCTGTGACCTTTCGGTTTCTTCCTGATTCTGATCCAACAATGGATCACCGAATAATCTACAATTCAAATCTGTATATAAATGGAATCATGTCAGTTTCACCAATTGAAAATTAGACTGAAACAACTGTTCGATTTATGATTGTTCAATAAACATCTGGATAGG
Organism: uncultured Thermoplasmatales archaeon; assembly: GCA_964445525.1. GTDB lineage: Archaea > Thermoplasmatota > Penumbrarchaeia > Penumbrarchaeales > Penumbrarchaeaceae > Penumbrarchaeum. The sequence continues at coordinate 18,716 of CAYULA010000024.1, forward strand.
ACAGGATCACGATCTGTCGTTTCCTCCTTTCCGATAACTCCTGGTTCCCTGGTTGGTTCATGATTGCCCTTGCAATTCACAATATTATTTAAAATTAACCTTCAGGTCAACATGGTGTTTTCCACCATAGAAGACAGAAGCAATTTCTCGGCCTTCATCATCAATTTCTGCCTGGCCTCCTCCTCCGTATTTCCTGTCTCGCTTATACCTATCTCCAGGCATTCTGCGATGAATATTCCACCGGTCCTCTTGACAACGGTGGAAAGCTCAAGACTGGCCTTCATGGTCATTCATATGTTCTTATGGTTAAAAAGTCCTTTATTCCAGTATCAATGGTGATAGGTCATTATGGATCATTTCTTCTTCTTTTTTTCAGACCCCGGTCCTTTGGATTGCGAATGATCAATTCATTGATGGGCTTGGTTTCTTCTTTATTCCATGAGATATCCTTTTCGATCTGACTGGGTTTGGTAAAATGACCTTCTATGATGGAATCCTTCATCTCGACCTTGTCGGTTTCATCGGTGATGCTGTCCTCATCCATTATCATCTCATCGACGTCGTCGATTCCATGATTGAATCTATCGATAACCTCGTCTAGGTTCTCTTTTTTCCGGGGACCCTTCCTCTGAGGAGGAGACTGTTCATCCTTTCTCTCACCCATCATCCCATATAATATAGGTAACATGCTATTTTAATCCTAACATTGATATCCCTTTTGTATTGAAGAAAACAAAAATCATCTAATCTATCCATGACCTAGGCAATTTTCTATCCATTAAAGGAAAGGATTGAAATCTTCTGACCCTATTCAGGCTTTTTCCAGTTTCTTTTCCGGATACCTGAAAAGGAGGATCTCCCTCGAATTGGTCTCGAATAGGGGATTGTCTACCGACGATATACGATCCCAGTTTCTGAGGAGGCTCTTCTTGTCAACCTCCAGTTCTACCTCTTTGAGGGAAATATCATTTTCTGATGTCATAGTTCAACCCCCAGGGGGAATGGGGTAGGGATAGTATTAATCAGGTCCTATATAAAACCAATTGTTATCATTTTTGATAATGACCCGTACATTCAAAAAATATGCAGATAAAATTACATAATTGCACAGATATATAATTTTTAAAAAAAAATAAAAAAAATTGAATTATTTTTTAAATTCAACATGGATTCAATCAAATTATATGCATCATAAAAATTCATTGATATACCTGAAATACCCCTGATAACACCATTATAAATTATCATTATCCAGTGGGAATATCCAACCATACATCTCGTTTATCTTCAATTTCAATCTGAGGAGGGCTTCGTACTCGGTATCGCCGAATCCATGTTGCCCGCATTCGTAACACGATGCGATCACACAGGGTCCCAGGGACCTGACGGACGCTTTCAGTTCCAAGATGTCCTCCATGGTTCCCATTTCGGTTGGGGGATATAAAAAGGATTTTGCAGCATTATCATTTAGCGATCCGTCATCTTCGAAGAATGGAAATCATCAGCCTGAATATCCGTTCTGATGTTCTATTCATACCACTGACGATAATCGCTGAAAACATGAAAAAACCTCCTGTAATTATGAAAAAAGCTATGAAATACAGAAGATATAGTGGAAGAAGTTTCTCCTCCGGGTGGGTGGTTCTACCGTATAGAGCCATACCAATAACTATCAGAAAGGATGTGATTGATAGTACACCAAAGAAGCGCCCGGGCTGCTGTATCCTCATGACCTTCATCGCCCTTCCCAGTACACTCAGACCGTGATATAGGGATCCCTCGGTATTTGCATCCAGGTTTACATAGGATGCCTTTATCCCAACCTCCTTCCAGTGATAACCCGCCTTGTCTGCAAGAGCTATCATCTCGGATTCCACCGCAAATCCCACCTCCATAGACTGCATGAAGACAGGGAATGTCCTCTTGTGGAAAGCTCTGAATCCAGACTGAGAATCCCTTATTACTTTTGACAGGGATAATGAGGTGGCAGTGCTCAAAACCCAGTTTCCAAGCATCCTGTGTATGGGCATTTCCCTGAGGCCTTCCTCATGATGCCATCTTGAACCTATCGTTATGTCGGTCTCACCGCGGAGTATCGGATCCACAAGGTCGGGTATTGCATCGGGATCGTGCTGGCCGTCCCCGTCAATGAAGACAAGTATATCCACATCTTTCTTCATCGCCCATTTCAAAGCTGTGGCAATGGCCGCACCCTTTCCCTTGTTGATTCTGTGTGACATGACCTCCGCACCTGCCAGAAGAGCCACGAGAGCTGTCTTGTCCGTTGAACCGTCATTCACAACAAGGACCTTGTCGGCATGCTCGCTGCACATGGAGACTATGGAACCTATGGCTCTCTGCTCGTTCTTTGCGGGGATCGCTACCGCGATATTCAACCTTCTTCTCCTGGATGGCATTTATTTCACTCGTTCCACTTGGCCATTGCCTCCAATCTCTCAACAAGAACATTCAACGTGTTCAGAAACAGACCCGCAACCATGAAAAAACCGCCAATCATGGCAAGCGCCATGGTGGTGAATGCGGGGAAATAATTCAGCTCGTTGTTGCGGTAGAAGAAATCTACCGTGTAGAAACCACTCAAGATCGCAAGGGAAAGAAGTATCAATCCGATGAGACCGTAAACGGAAAGTGGATGTACCCTTATCATTCTTATTAATACTTCAAGGGGAGATCTCTTCATCATCCGGAAAAGATTCCGCCTGTTCTTCTTGGACTGGAGGGAGATCTCTTCCGATACAGCCCAGAGCTCGAGGTCCTGTTTGGAGGCGAGTTCGAGTATCCTTTTCTGGATATCCATCTCCTCACCCCTTCCGATCTTCACCAGAATACCCTTGTCTATTGCCCAGCAGCCGATCCCTGTCATTCCCTTCTCAGGCCTTATATACGCGGATGCGAATCTTCCTCCCTCTGCGATGGACCTTGCCATAAGGCTTATCGCATCATCTGCGGTATTCCCACCCTGAACATCAAGAATGATCAGGGTGTTGATATTGTTTTTAATACCGGTTGCCATGACCTCTTCCACGATATCTTTCTTGATCCTCCTGTCGTTGGACCTCAGAACGCTCACACCGAGCTTTCTTGCGATTTTCGAGGTCCTGTCTGTGGAGCCGTTGTCGAATATTGTTATCCATGGCTCGATACCCAGCTCTTTTTCCATGTAATAAGAAAGAAGCAGTATGTCGGATGCTATTTTCATCTCGTAATCCTGTGCTATCAGGATGACCTTGATCCGTGGTATCTCCCTGGGCATCGAATCTTCCTCTGGAGGGTAGCGAAACGGCAATTAACGTATTGAGGATCGATTCTTCTGTGAATATAAAAAGTGTTTGAGGTTTTTTATCCTGATTGCAAATAACCTGATTTTTGATATAATCAGGGTTTTTCAGATCCTTCCGTAATCGTCCTCGAACCTCTCTATGTCATTCTCTCCGAAATATTCTCCCATCTGTACTTCGACTACGATAACAGGTCTGTCGGTATTATTGATCAGCCTGTGCTTGGAACCCATGTCGATCAGGATCACATCACCTTCTACGTGGACCTTTTCAATCCCATCAATAATTACGGTTGCCTCTCCGGAAACCACGGTCCATCTCTCCGACCTCTTCTTATGCCTCTGATAACTCAATTTCATTCCCGGGAGGACCTCCAGGATCTTGACCTTGAACTGATTGGATTCGTGGAGAACCTTGAAGGAACCCCACGGCCTGATCTCTGTCGGATCTTCCATCGGGTCCAGAAAGGTCACCCGGTAGAAAAAGATTTCATACACGCCAATCGATAATGGAACAGAAATTCGATAGGGGATAACCGTAGGGAAGGGTTTAATAGTCCGGAAACGAGATGCGTTTTCATTGAGATGCAAGTACTGCGATGGGGCAAGGGTCATAAAGCACGGGAGAAGAAAAACAAAAAAAGGTCCCGTTCAGGTCTATTTATGCAGGGATTGCGATAGGGTCTTCTCCAGATCGCCTCTTCCCTACATGAATACCAGATCAATACTGGTTTTGAGGGGGATATCTCTCTACAATCAGGGTTACTCTCTTGGACAGGCTTCACAGATGCTCAACAGAACATTCGATGAGAGGGTTCCCAGAAATACCCTCCATTACTGGACTAAGAATTATCGAGATGTCTTCACTTACCTGAGGATAAGGAAGAAGATTGAACCAAAGCTGCCCCTTTTACCCAAGGTTTACCTGAAACATACATTCTCCCTGCATAGAACGAAAGTATCCAGGCTTCCGCAAAACTTTGATTCACTTTCCGATTACATCTACAAGGCTTACAGAGGAATTGATAAATCACACCTCCAGGGGAGAAGCCTGAGAAGTGCGGTTGGAAACAAATGTGGTGATATGTTTCCCAAAAGAAGTTGGATTCGGGATACACCGGAAAACAGAATAATCACCTTGGCAGAGGAGAACGGGGAATCCGATCCCATCAGGTCAGTATTGATCAATGACGAAAGGTCGTTATGCCGTAATCTTCCCCTCTACAACAAAACGGGAGGAACTGGAGGCTCCTACGGTTTCCTGGACCTCCTGCAGTATGACGGTGACAAATTCATCTGTCTTGTGTATACAAAAAAATCACTGGATGACCTCGAACTACTGAAGTTTCTCATAGGCTGCGGTCATTCCCTCGTCCAGAGAACCGCAATAGGTTACGAGAAGATCAGGGTGGGTGCCTTCGATAACGAGAAGATGTGGCTCTTGGACCTACCCATTCCCCTGAAGAAGCTGAGAATGCAACCGAAAGATAATTGATTTTGACACCTTTCAGGAATCATGATCAGAAACCGACCCTACAGGTTCACGTCCGAATCGGTAACCGAGGGACATCCCGACAAGATGGCAGACCAGATCTCGGACGCAATACTGGATGATGTTCTCCAACAGGACCCAAACGGCAAGGTTGCATGCGAGACCCTTCTCACCTCCTCACTGGCTTTCGTTGCCGGAGAGATCACGACAGAAGCTTACGTGGACGTGCGCAAGGTCGTTACCGATACCGTTGAAGAGATAGGCTACGACGATCCATCACTGGGATTTGATTACAAGTCCTGCGCCGTTTTGACCTCCATTCACGAACAGTCAGCAGATATCAATATAGGGGTGACCGGCAAGGGCATACATTCCGAACAGGGAGCCGGGGATCAGGGTTTGATGTTCGGTTATGCCACCAATGAAACCAGGGAGATGATTCCGACAACCATTCTCTTTGCCCACAGGATCACCAGGCGACTGGCGGAGGTCAGGAAGAAGGGAATCATCGATTACATAGGCCCCGATGGAAAATCCCAGGTGACCGTGGATTATACAAGAGGGGGACCGGTCTCCGTCAATGCGGTGGTGGTCGCCTCCCAGCATAGAGTGGGAATCGAATATTCGACAATAAAGGAGGATATAATAGACGAGGTGATAAGGCCCTCCATTCCGGCCGAGATGCTCAATGATGAAACCAGATTCCACGTTAACGAGACGGGCTCTTTCATAACGGGAGGGCCGCAGGCGGATACGGGCCTCACGGGAAGGAAGATCATCGTTGATACCTACGGGGGTGTTGGATCACACGGGGGAGGGGCATTCTCGGGGAAGGATCCTTCAAAGGTGGACAGATCCGGATCCTACATGGCCAGGTACCTAGCCAAGAATATCGTTGCCGCGGGTCTTTCCGACAGGGCCGAGGTCCAGATAGCATATGCCATAGGAGTTGCCGAGCCCGTGTCCCTGATGGTGGACACCCATGGAACGGCAAAGATATCTGAGGAGAACATCGAATCCCTGATTCAGGAGAACTTCGATCTGCGACCAGCCTCCATTATTCAATATCTTGATCTCCTCAAGCCCATTTACAGGAAAACAGCTGCCTACGGCCATTTCGGAAGGGAAGGTTTCACCTGGGAGAAGACTGACAGGGCTCAGGAGCTGAGGGACCTTGCAGGGATGTGATAAAATGGATATACTTTTGTTCGAGGACCTCAACAAGGAGGAGAGATCAACACTCATAGAAAAGGGGTCCAGAAGGCTAGATTGGGCCTTATCCTTCATGCCGGTTCTATCTTCTCTCAGCAGGGAAATTGGAGAGAACGGAACCTTGAAGGATATCAGAATTGCCATGGCACTGCACACCGAAGCAAAGACGGGTGTGCTTGCCCTGTCACTTGCAGAGGCCGGGGCAAGAGTGAGGCTAACTTCCTGCAATCCGCTTTCAACCGATGACAGCGTATCGCTTGCACTTATGGACAGAGGAATAGAAGTGAGAGCGAGACACGGGGAGTCGAGAGAGGATTACTACAGAGCACTCAATTGGGCGCTGGACATGGAGCCTCAAGTGATAATAGACGACGGCGGCGACCTTCTCAAGCTCTTACACACCGAGAGAAGGGAACTCCTCGGAAAGGTCCTCGGAGGATGCGAGGAGACCACAACAGGAATCATAAGACTGAAGGCAATGGAAAAGGAGGGGAAGCTGGAGATTCCCATGATGAATGTGAACGACTGCGCCATGAAGCATTTCTTCGATAACAGGTACGGTACCGGTCAGTCCACCATGGACGGTATCTTGAATGCCACAAATCTTACCATTGCAGGAAGGAAGGTATCCGTGGCCGGTTACGGCTGGTGCGGAAAAGGCATAGCGATGAGATTGAAGGGATTGGGTGCCGTGGTAACCATATCGGAGGTGGACCCGATAAAAGCAGTGGAGGCCGCACATGATGGTTTCAATGTGAGATCGCTGAAGGAAGCCGCTCCCGAAGCAGACATTATAATCACGGCCACAGGGTGCAAGAATGTTGTAAGCAAGGAAATTATCCAGAATCTCAAGGATAACTGCACCCTGGCAAATTCCGGGCATTTCGATAACGAGATAGATGTCTCCTACCTCGGCAATTTTCCCTCGAGAAGAACCAGGGAGCATGTGGAAACCTTCGATCTGGAAGGGAAAAGGATCAATCTACTCAGCGAGGGGAGGCTTGTAAACCTCGCTGCGGGACAGGGGCATCCGGTCGAGATAATGGACATGTCCTTTGCGATACAGATGGCCGGTGCGGAGATGATCGCCAAGGGCGGGCTTTTAAAGGGGGTTATAGACTTTCCCGATGAACTGGACAGGAATATTGCTTTGATCAAGCTCCGATCCATGGGGGCCACAATCGATACATTGACCGAAGAACAGAAGGAATACCTCACCTCTTGGGAGGAAGGTACCTGATGATATCATTGTATAAGATTGGCTATTGAGGTTTTTTATATCAAAATAGCATTTAACCCCAACATCACGGGTGTACATTTCATGGAAGAGTTAACAAAGAAGAGACCTTTGATAATGAAGGATTTCCAACACAAGAGAACCCGACCAAAGCTTTGGTGCGGGAGGGTTCAGGGACTGTGCGACGGATCCCTCTGCTCCGCATGCCACCTTTTCCCGGAAAAGGATCTTACTTCGGATTCGATACTTTCCAGACCCACAATGACGGATCACGCTTCCATCGGCCTTATCAGGGACGAGGAAGAATGAAAGCCTTTTAGTATGAGTCCGCCAAGTCAGGGCGGATGCTTTGCCTCAGATGCGGTAAGAGAGAGCAGTTTGCAGACAACCTGTGCGAGGATTGCCTGACCAGGACCGTTAAACCGGTGATATTGGATCCTGTCGTCCAGGGAACGGTTTGTCCCAATTGCAACAGGATTTTAAGGGGAAAATCCTGGGATGAATGCCAGGGAAACATATCCGATGCGGCATGTCAGATAGCTTTCTCTTCTGCCGGTCTGATCGACGGGGCCTCGAATCCCAGGATCGAGCTCTCCGTGGACCATCAGGACAATACGCTCTTCAGGATATCCGGGACCTCCGTTGTGAATTACAAGGGACTGCTTCTGGAAAACGAAATTTCCACTGAGGTGAGGATCACGCTTTCCCAGTGTTCCTTCTGCTCGAGACAGAGCGGCAACTACTTCGAGGCCATTATACAGATTCGAGGTCTGGAGAAAATATCCGAAAAAGAAATCGAAGACCTGCTTGATCACATCAGGGAGTCCACCGAGAAAATGAATTCGAAGGACCCCAATGTATTCATCACCAAGGAGGAGAAGGTAAGGGGAGGATACGACTTCTACATGGGAGAAAACTCCTTCGCAAAGCAGTTCTCACTCAAGCTACACGAGGTTTACGGGGGAGAATACAAATGGTCCTCCTCTCTGTTTGGGAGAAGGGAAGGAAGGGATGTTTACAGACATACCTACCTGGTAAGGCTTCCGGGGTTTGTCGTCGGAGATTATCTGGTCAGGGAGGGGGAGCCGCTGAAGGTGGTGAAGATGTCAAAGAAAGTGACGGTCAGGTCCCTAACCAGGAACAGGGAAGAGACCATGGACCAGGCTTCGGCCATGTCTCTCAGGAAATTGAAAAAGGATGATGTTGAGAAGGATCTTGTTGTAGTATCCTCCATGGGCGAAGAGGTTCAGGTACTTCATCCCACCACCTTGATGACAACTGACATGGTCCTCAAAGGCAGGAAGGTTCTATCCGACACCATAAGAGGTGCCATGATAGACGGGGAGCTCTATCTTGTCTGATCAGTTGATGGCTATCTGATAGAGTGGGGTCCTGATCTCAAGAACATCAAGTGTGTTCAATGATATGGTTATATTCGGATTCCCGTTTGCATCGGTTCCGGATGTTACCGAATAATCGGTCGGATTGAGAGAGTTCTCCGAGGCCATGGTATTGATCAGTTCGGTCCAGAGGACTCCGTATTGAGTGGTTATATCTATGGAGATGACGTCTGCGGGATCTATATTGTAGTCCGTGGATTGGGAGGACAGGAGTGTTGTGGTGGCAAGGTATGATCCTGTACCGGAGAAGCTTTGTTCGTTCCCTTCTATGGTCATGATCATGATGAACAGGGTCGTCTCTCCGGTGTCGGGATCGGTTCTGAGGACCATATTGGGCCTCCCCTTGAGAACCGGGGATCCTCCCGCCTGCTGTCGAATTATGGCCCCAGCCTCGAGACTGATGTCCTGATCCTCGACATTTATCGTATTGGAGGAATATGTCAGAGCCCCTCTTCCCTGAGAATATATGGTACCTGTCTGATCGTATACCTCCACTATTCCCAGTTCGTTCCTGAGCTCGATGGAACCCGTCATCCTTCCGAAACCGAAAATGGGTCCTCCGTTGGAACCGAGGGTTATCTTGGTTGTCGATGTCGTTCCCGGTTCACCGTTCAATGAAAGGGTGTCAAAACCGGTCTTAAGGTCCATGTAGGAGTCCATCACGCCGTTCAGGGTCTGGACCTCGATGTCCTTGCCCCAGGCCGGGAGATATGTGGAAAATATCATCCCCATTAGGGAGATCACAATCCCGGCTATCATAATCAGGGATACCACGTTGGATACACCCGAATTTCTCTCTCCTTTTTTATGGGTCCGCATCATAACGAGACCTCCATCTCTCCTATGTTTGCAACGAATCGTTCCATCCCCTGGAGTTCGACCTCGAGATATTCGGAAGTCGAGGTCCAGTCCGTTGGCTGGATTATTCGAAAATCGGAATTCTCTTTCAATGCGTTCGACACGAGATCGTTTCTGAAATGGTCCTCCCAGGCCTCCTCTCCGGGACAGTTTATCCGAATTGATACGACCTGTCCCGCCGTGGGTTCCAGAACCAGATCTGCGAGTCCCGCCATTCCAATGCTCAGAGCCACGGAATCGATACCGGAAATCGACCATTGGTTCCCGGTCATCGAGAACAGGATCATCGAATATGTCCATCCGGTGGGAGTCCTTGATATCTCGGATGTGGGGGTTGTGGACATCGCGTAGTATCCGTACTCGTTCAGTACTATCCCTCCGGCCTGGTACATCAAGACCTGATCATGGTAATAGAAATTATTCGAGGTGAAGGTCAGAGACCCCGATACGGTGTTCAGCATTCTCTCGGCTCCTCCATCCTCCAGATAGATGGCCATCTCGAACAGATCCGGATCGGGAGAGTAATCAAGTATACCGGAGGATCTGGCCACTCCAAGGTACGGGTTGCCGGAGGTACCGAGTGTAACCCGGTTGAGAATCCTGCTCTCTGTGTCGCCTGACCTGACAATTGTACCCATTGAGGCCCTCACGGACATGAGGGAGTCCGAAACGTCCGCGGCATGGAGCATGTCATCGTCCTTGCCCACTATCTCGCCGTAATCCAGAAGGAGCCTTCCTCCAACCGATAGTATGATGGAGAGCATCAGCACGGTGGTGACCATGACAGCGTCTCCCTTTCGGTCCGAGATCCTTTTCATCGGTTCACACCCTTTAATGGTTAATGTTTCCTCTTGTATTTCCTATTGACCTTTACAGCGACAAGCGGGATTGCGATCAGAACGCCTCCTGCAATTACAGCCACGGGAGTGGATAGTTCCTCGCCGGTGGTTAGGTCGGATGTCTCCTCGCCTGTAACAGGTTCATCATCAATAGAGGCCCTTTTTGGAAGCTCAATGGAAGCTCCCTTCTCGGGAGGTCCCCTCTCCATCTCGTGGCGCGCCACCCTCTCGTAGTAATCTTCCAGTATGTCCTCAGCTGATGATCTGGTTCCCTCGAGGGATTCGCCGTATACCCGGATATCATCGACGTAGAGGCCCTTGAATGCGGCAGGATCCTCGAAGTGATCCGGATCGTCGTTGTTGGTAACAACCCTGAATCTCAAGATCACGGTGTTTCCGATGAAACCGTTAAGGTTTGTGATCAGCCTTGTAAGGCTTCCCACCCTGACCCAGTTGTAGCTGTTCTTCTCATCTGGAAGTCCCGTGAAGGATTTCCCGTCTCCGGGAACGTTATCGGAAGCATCGCCTTCGGTTCCGGAAACACCCCAGGAGGTCCTCACACCCAGTGAGAGGGGGATCCAGGATACTCCGTTGTCCTTGGATATCTCCACCCTGAAACCGTCGGGAGGTCTTCCGGATGCTTCGTCGATGTTGAACTTTACCCTTCCGTCGAGTATGGCAGTCCTTGCATTGGTCAGGTCAATGGGACGAGTGTAGAGCGAATTGTCTATTCCATCCTTGAAATCATCACCGAGATTGGGGTCGCCTGCGAACCAGGCCATGGTTCCGTCACCGTGTAGGTTTTCGGTCTTGACTATGTCCCAGTTGTCCATGGACTGATCCTTGTTGGGGTTATCGACATCGGATGAGACGTCTATTCTGACATTATCTATCATCCACCCGAAACCGGTTCCTCCGTAGTTGTGGACGTACTGGAATTTGACCTTGACATAGTTCCCAGCGAATCTAGTGAGGTCCACGGAGATGTATTCCCATTCGAGTGTGCCACCTCCGCTCTTTCCATTCCAGCACCATCTGATCGGAGTGCCGTAATCATCTGTATTTAGGCCCCAGAAATCGGTGTGAGTGTTACCGGTGTACGGCTGGTCCGGCTGAATGTACTTGTATTTGTATGCATCGGGATTTTCAAGATCGGTATTTACGGAATAGTTGCCGGTATCAAAGATGCCCACCATTATCACTCCTCCGTTTGAACCGACCTTGAGGTTGTATTTCTGGTAGAAGGATAGTCTCGCATCATCCACGTACCTGAGATCGATATAATCCGTTTCCAGATGCTTGTCGGAGTTTGTGGTACTTCCATCGGTCCATGGATTGAGAGGATCTACCTGGAAAGCTCCTCCTCCACCGCCCTCTCCACCCTCGTCGCCGGTATCCAAACCCGGATGCAGGAATAACTGGGTAGTCGGTATGATCTGCTTGGAGAGGCTGGGGCTGGACCATGACAGCTGAGCAACAGCTCCGCCCCCGTTTTCGTAATATTCCATAACCACGCTGTAACGCTTCCCTGCCTTCAAGCTGATCGGAAGGGAAGAATATTCCCTTGGGCTCTGATCCCTCCAGGCGTCACCGATAACCAATATATCATCGATATAGAGTCTGGCTCCATCATCGGATCTCGTATAGAAGGTAACTGCTTCGGTATAGAGAGGCTCAACATACCCTGTCCACCTAACGCTGAAGTCATCGTTGTCCATACCGGTCATTGGTCTACCGTTTCCCCAATTGTTATCCACATTTGGATCTATTTGAATGGTGAACAGATCAGTAAAGAACTGATTATTGTGGGATCTGTCACCGTCGTAGTACTCCGCTCTCAGGCCGTTCTGGCCTTCCCATCCGGTCTCGAAAAGCTCCTGGACCTCGAGATCGCTAAGAAGATCACTGAAGAGCCAGATTTCGTCGAGCCTTCCATCAAGTGTACTCGCAGATGAATACCAACCATCCCTGTATCTCAGAGTGTCGGCGGAATAACCGAAGTTGAACTCATCCGGATGGGCCCTTATGAACCCCGATATGGATTGGGTTCCAACATTGACCCCGTCCAGGTAATAGCTTTGGGTTGCTCCTGTTCCGTCGAAGATAAAAGCTGCATGGTGCCAGGTCGTATCATCTCTCATGGGAGCACTTACCCAGGTTTCCGGAAGTGCATTCAGTGTATCCGACCAGAAACCGAAATGGATCTGGTCATTCATCACGTAGATATTGATTCCGTCCCACTGGTCCCCCTCCTTGAACAGGACCTGTCTGTTATTTGTATCATCAAGCTTGAACCAAAATGCAATGGATCTCTCAACGATGTTCATGTTGTTGAGGTTGCTATGGCTCGGAACCCTCATCTTTGTTGTGGATCCATCAAACTCGTAACAATCACCTATTTGACCCGAACCCCAGTTTCCACTTCCAACCGATGCATGATGTCCGTTCTCCGAATCCATAGCAGTCCCACCGGTTCCGTCATCAAGTGCCCAATGGGCCTCCGGTGTTGCCACGATCGCCCTTGTGTCCCCGCTCCTGGTTGCCTGCTGGGCGAGGTTTTGTATCTCCACGAATATGTCATCATAGATGTTTTGAAGTTCCGTTGAGGTCGGAGCGTAGTAATATTTCCCCTTTCCATTGCCATTGAAGGATGATTTGTCAGCTACGTTCCAGAGGTCATATTCTGTTGTGAACTGGTATAGATCGGGATCATCTACCCTTGTTGGATGTGTCGGAGGTGAGCTGTCACCATTTGTATAGGTTGAAGTGTGGGGGTTTGTTGCGAGACCTATTGTGAAAACGTAAACTGGTGCCTCGAGAAGACCTGTCCTTGTATCGCTTCCCCCTCTCAAGTTTACCCAGTTGGCATATGAACGGCCGTTGTTTATATATCTGTAAACATCATGGTTTGAATTTCCATCCTGAGCGTTGAAATCATAGGTGGCATCCCCCCACCTGAGTCCGCCTGGAGCTCCCCAGGTGAAATGTTTGTAATCAGTTCCTGGTTCGGATCCGGGAGCGTAGGACTCACTTCCCGTTTCCCTTCCATTGGTACCCCAATCATCTCCGTCAGTCAATGTGATTACTGCGGGAGTTCTGCCAGTTTCAACGTTGTCATATGCATATTTAACTGCAGCTCCTGTAGTATCCCAGAGTGGTGTATATCCTCTAGCTCTTAGTCCTCCGATTATATTCTGGGCAACCGATTTGCCGGCCGCATCCATATTGGTCAACGGGAGAACATGGTCGAAAACCTCATTGTCAAAAATGAAAATCGAAACCCTGTCGTGCTCTGTCATCTGGCCAACGAATGTCGAGGCTGCTCTCCTTGCATCCTGTATCTTGTTGTTTGATCCCATGGAACCGGATGTATCGATGACGAAGGTAACATCCACAGGCTTGCGGATCTCACCGTTTGGTTCGTGCATCATGTAGGATATATTGGAGGACTGGTACATTCCCTCGACATAGGGATTGCCGATATTGTTGTTCAGATGGAATCCATCCATATCTCCCCATTGGTCCTGTATGTCCGAAAATGTGGGTTCCTCCATGTAATCGAGTTTACCTTCGCCGTTTATCAGAAGAACAGTGGAATCGGTCTCCCAATTCGCATCGCCTTCCTCCATATCATCCCAGAAGAAGAATACTTCCTCGTAATGGACAGGCACGTTATTCAGTGTGTCGAAAACCTCGTCATAGTCGTCATAAAGGTCTATGATAACCATCAGGGTCCTGTTTCCCGCATAAAGCGGTGTCCAGATAGCTTCCAGTGTTGTGGAAACATCCGGGTCAAGATAGATATTTTCTGATTTTACCAGGGTTCCTCCGTCCATGAACCTGACAGTTCCGCCTCCGGGAACTCCTCCTAGATTTACGACCTCAATTTCCACAAGGTAGGAATTACCCAGAACCGGGTTGCCCTCGCTCAGAATTATCTTTGAATTCCTGGATAGAAGCTCCGGTTTATCTTCGGGGGTGTTGAACCAGTGAAGTGAGAGATACAGGAGTTCATGGAGAGCGGTCTCAATCACATCGTGTTCGGCAAATCTTGATTGCCAGGTGTGGGTGATGGTCCTGAAATAATTGTCATTGTCGGTATCTGCCATCTCGTGCTGTATCGATGTAAGATACCACTGTTCCTGGGTTATTCCGTAGGTGTACAATCCGGGTGTGGTTTCCTGGAATGCGCCCTGAACCGCTGGTAGAGGTATGGAAGTGAAATCGTAGAGACCCATGAAATGCTCAGGCATGTATTCAATTCCAACATAGATGTCTTCTGTGTATTCGCCCGAATCGGGACCGACCAGAACTGCCGATTCATCCCGAACCAGGCTCCCTGTGCTGTCCGCACCAATATATAAATCTATGAAATCTTCCACGTAGAGGGTTGCCGTAATATTATCCGCCTTATGCAGCATGAGGTCCCGCATCAGTCCCTCTCCCATGAACAAGACATTCTCATGATGATCCACTGGAAGATATTCCGATTCGGCATATAGCCCGTCCAGATAGCTGATAAGGGATAGCATGTCGTTATTGGTCAATGTCTCCCTGTCTGGGACGCCGGGCCTTCCGCCTCCTGCATCTCCCGTCACCCATATTATGGAGTTGTATCTCTTAAGATCCAGAATACCGAGACCGCTGTCGTATGTCCAATCAGATCCGTCAAAGGATTGGACCACGGTGTAGGTCTCATGGTCGTAACCCAGGTTGACCAGGACATCATTAACCACATCGGAAGGCTCCCCTCCAATTCCCGAATAATCGATCTTGTGAGCACCATAGTTGCCCTGGGTCATGGGTCCGGAATCGAAATTGTCCTCCGATGAATCATCGTCAACCAGAAGGATATTGTTCTGGGTGACGAAAGACGTCACGGTTGAGGTCGAGTATGTGATGTCATTGTTCTCCTCGGATATCTCGTTCACTAAATGGTACGGATCCACGACAACTCTGAAGGTATAACTTCCAACCCCAACGGCAAGCCACAGTTTAAATATCTCGACTTCACCACCTTCACCCTGTATGCTTCCCACATCCTGGGGATTGTCGTATGTCTCCCTGGTACCTCCAAACCTGGGATCTGGAATTCCGGTTGCAACCGGAAGCTCGATACCATCGGGACCTGTGACGTAAAACATCACAGACGTGGATTCCACAGCCGGACCGTTGTTCCTGACCGTAGCCTCAATAAGGATGGTGTCCAGGTATTTAGGGAGGTTATCCTCGCCAATGGGGCTCTTGTCCCAGGTTGTTCCACCGGATCCGTCCGGAACCTCTGTGAGAATGGACAACTGCATCTTTGTGATGGCCATATCCCTGCCGACGTTGATCTCCCAATCGAACCATTTCAGGATCTCGGCAATGAGGTTGATCTTCTCGTTCAGGTATTTTATCTGGGTAATATCCCATCCGACAACAACGGATTTGAAAGTGGCGTTGGAATGAGCCGCATCCGGAACCGATGTGGACCTTACCGTATTCACCCAGGGAGGCGTGGATGATAACTCGGATTCCGTTGTTATCATGCCTACGGGGAGCTCGAATCCCACCGCACTGAGATTGTCGGTCCTGAGGTTGTAAAACTGCATCAGATCATTGCCTGCGGTCTGTTCAAGAAGGGTAATGTTGTAATCTCCAACAGCAGGATCCGGAGTCAATCCATCCGTTCCATCGTCCAAACCCCATAACCTGGGAGGATCATCTGTGGGCAATTGTTGGTTTATGTATACATTCAATATTCCCAGATATTGGTAAAGTAAGTCGCTGGCTGCCTGGGCTTCCTGGGCATTCTTGCTCGGATTGAAATGTCCTGCTCCCGGATCAACCCGTGAACCCGAAAAATATTCCATCAATCCCTCGAATGGCCTCGCTCCCACCAACATCAGATATCTGTTGCTGTCCAGGTACTTCATCAACTCCTGGATGTTGCCTCCATAGGTTGTGGGAAGGTTTTCTACCGTATTTGTAAGCGGATCCGTCACATTTCCCGTGACCCAAATTACAATATCATAATCCTCCATTGCCGGAGCTGCTATTTCCGTCTGGGTGTAGTTGTATGCGGGAGCATCCCTCGTGACGCCGTCATCCTCCACTTCCTGGGCAACGTAAACCTTGTCAACATTGACACCGGAACCTACAAGAGCTTCCAATACGGCAGAGGTCATATCATCTTCGGCATTCATTGGCGCTCCATCATCATCCACAAGCATGATCTTTGGAAGGACCTGTATGTTGCCGAGACCGAAATTGTCATCCGTATCATCTCCGCTTTCGATTGCCACACCTTCCAGGTGTCCGGGATTGTCGTATACGTCAATTGCCGCATAGACCCACTGCTGTCCTCCCGGGACATCCACCCTTGCCTCGAGTGTGAAATAATAGAAGAAATAGGCACCCGGAAGCAGGGCAATATTTGGTTTCACGCAGGTAGGAAATATATTGTCATCGACGAGAGTGTACCCCGCATTGTTCCTCCAGTCGCCGTAGTAGGAGGGATGATCTACCCTCCAGTTGTAAGATACACCGCTGATTGTGGAATGGATCTCGGGCCTCCATGTGGATACAACAAGATGAACACCATGGGAAACGTTGATCGCCTGATCACCCGAATTCTGAATGATGACGGTCACGGTTACCTCGTCGCCTGAGTTTGGAGCATCATTGCTGAAGGATATGTCATATATCCCCGGATCCGGTCCGAAAATCGGCAGGGGTTTTACCAGTTTATCAACCTTGAAATCCCTCTCAACATAATTATTCCTGTAATTCTGCTCTCCCTGGAAAAAGGGAACAACCTTGGCATTCAACGTGTGCATTCCAAGTGTACGTGGATTTGAAGGGGGTCTGTTCCAATTATAGGAAACCTCGATGTAATGTCCTGTTTCAAGTATGCCAAATTGGGCATCCGAGGAACCTATCTCCGTGCCCGTGTCATCGAAATGGAGAAGCTGGACCGTAGAGAAGACAAGATCATCCAGCTGATCGAATAGTCTGATATTGGAGATGGTGTTATCCGTTTCAATCCCGAAATACTGGGTGGTCATGTCGCTTCCGAAATTGTCCACCCTCATACCGATTATGTAGGTCCCGTCATCATTCATCCTGGTCACGGGAGTGGAATCCGAGTTCATTATGGTCAGTCTTGTAATGGCCAGGTCGGGCAGCCCACTGGCGGAGGATGTTTTAACCAGTGAATTCGAGAGAACTACCGTTGGGGTTCCTGATTTCTTGACGGTTGTAACTACAAGATCGAAATTATCCGTGACTCCCACGCTGATATCGATTGTTATCTGCTCACCTGGATCCCACCTGTCATCACCTGTTCCCGAGAACACCGTATACGTGTTTCTGATCAGTTCGGTACCTGATGAATCCCTCAGAGTGACGTATGTCTGGTCGCCTTCGAGTAGGTCTCCGCCTCTGTGATTGACGACGAGATCATCACCCTGAACATAGGCCCAGAGGTCCACATAAAGGCCTTCCTCGCCTTCGTCGATCTGTGCAGTCCACAGGGCGATACCCCCGGCCAGCATCACAGATATTCCAAGAAGTAATACGGTTCCGACAGCTTCCGAAACCGCCAAAATTCTGTTTTTTGATCCCTTTTTACCCCAAACGGATGATCGATTCAAATCATCATCTCCTTTGATCTCGGCAGGATTTGAAATTATATAAAAAGCGAAGTGGTAATTACCGCCAGATTACCATCTAATCCCAATCCTCATCAAAAACGGACCCTTCATCGCCAAATTCAGAGATATCCATTGAGAAATCCATGTCCGAAACATAGGAATCGTAGAGCTCCTTTTGTTCGGGATTGAGAAGAATCTCCTTGGCCTTGTTTATCTTGACCATCTCCTCCCTCGCATCCTCATCTGTGACCTCTTTATGATGCGCCACCCTGTCCGGATGATAGTATGCGGCAAGCTTCCTGTAGGCCTTTTTTATATCCTGTGCAGGGGAAGTGGACTCGATCCCCAAAACCTCATAGAGGTTGTAATCGAAATCGAATCCCTCATCAACGGTCACCGCATCTGCTGTTCTTTCGAATTCCACAGTCTCTCTGGCTGACATGGTCTCCAGTATTCTCTTGGCGGTCTCTTCTGCCTGGGACATGTCCATTGACATGTCCTCGTCGATGATGAAATCGTCAGTCCTGTTTTCCCTGGCTTTCCTTGAGATGAACAGAATAAGGACTATCAAGGGAATCAGGATAATAACAAGTGCAAAAGGCAGAAGATACCAGAAAAGATTCTCATCTTCCATCAGATCCTCGAT
The DNA here is from genome assembly GCA_964445525.1 of uncultured Thermoplasmatales archaeon. Taxonomy (GTDB): domain Archaea; phylum Thermoplasmatota; class Penumbrarchaeia; order Penumbrarchaeales; family Penumbrarchaeaceae; genus Penumbrarchaeum. The sequence continues at coordinate 37,335 of CAYULA010000024.1, forward strand.
CCATGTCTTCTGGTCACTTTCATCAGGGGCCTCCAGAACAGTGAAGGTGAAGGAATCCGATACCTCCTCATGACCATCGCTGGCCTTCAATGTGATGGTGTGCTCTCCTGGTTCAACGTCGAACAGGGGTTTTCTGAAATCCGCCAGGGTGGAAAGTGCCTCGGAATCATCCAGATACCACTTGTAGTTTATTGTATCACCGTCGGGATCATATACGTATTTTGATCCGTCAAGCTCTATTGATCTGTTGTTGACTATCTCCAATCCGGAAAGGACCTCGGAAATATTGAGGGTTGGAGGAGTGTTTATGGAAACAGTGTAAGGACTTGTGACATTGACGTTTCCAAGGACATCCTCTGCCATGAACTGGATCAACGTTGATCCGGTTCCCGAAATGCCGACGGCCGTTCCGGAAAAGAAAATCGATCTTGCATCTGGCTTGGATGAAGCATCCATCCATTCTGTCCAGTTTGATTCAGATGTCCATATCCTGAACTTTACTGTTGATCCGTTAACATCAACCCCCGCTGAAACGGGTCTGTCGGTGACGGTTATGTTCCAGGTGAATTCCGAGTCCGACTGGGTCTTTCCGGGAGCGGGTTTGGTGATGTCTATCTTGGGGCCCAATCCATCAAGGTCCAGGGAAAAGGACCAGGCCAAGAGATCGAGCTTCCATTCCGACCTGACAAAGGGCAGATCGATTGTTATCTGTATTGTTCCGTCTACCTCTTCAGGTACGTCAATATCCGCCCTGAAACCATCCTGGGTGAGGGTTGTGTTGAATGTTTTGTCTCCGTATTCTATAACCGGATTGATCTCTTCAGAGGAAGGTGCCAGACCGCTGAAGCTTCCCGAGGTATCATCGTATTCGAATTTGAGATCCTTAAGGACAATGCTCGAGTTCGAAAGGACCGCTTCACCTGTTCTTACCACAACTCCCCTGTGATCCAGCAAAACGATGTCGTCTCTAACGGGTTGTATGTATCCGAAAACCTCGAATTTCAGCTGTTTGGGAGTGTCGAGGTCCACCTCAGAACCCTCTGAATTTACAATGGGTTTGAGAGTTACCTGTGTCTGGAATGTCCAGTTAATGTGGACCAAGATTTCAAAGGAAATCGTCTGGTTTCTTCCGTCCTGGGTTCCGATGATCGGGTTCCTGACATCTATTTGACCAGAAGTATCGGTTATGTTGAGGTTCTCTGTTAAAGGATCGAAATCGAATAATCCCTCGTTTCCCTCTCCCCTATCCATTAAAACCTGAAGATTATCAATATCCTCCATCCAGTCGATCAGGGTGAAATTGCAGTTATACCATCTGTATCCTGCAAGAACGATATCTTCCTCCTCCCCCTCCCCTTCGATGGAACCTATGAAAAGGACGGTTGCCCTCGTTGGTGAACCTGTGCCTTCACCGATGAATAGAAGGAATGTTGCGAGAAGCAAGAGCATTATCCCGATGACAGACGCAGACCGTCTTCTTGAACGGGAATGGCCCAGGATTCCCTGGTGGTTCATATTCTGTCTAATCCAGGATGTGTTTAAAAAGTTTATGTCACAAACTATATGCAAGCGAAATATTCGAAATCAAAAATAAAGGTTCCTGTTTTCATGTTTCTCCGTATCCCAACAGCCTCTCTCCGCAGTTGGGACAGCATCCCGATACCAGGTTGGACGATGTTGAATAACTTGGATGATAGCCGGGAACACAGAGATAAAAAGGTATTTCCTTTCCCATCACGGGAATTTCGGGTATGTAGATTATTATCTCCTTTCCGGTTGCATACTCAATGTCTTTCTTCAATCTCTTTTCCGAAACCTCCGAATAATCGTAGAATAGGTGAACCCTTTTCTTATCGATGGAAATATCCAGTTCGTATCTGGGTTTCTCCTTCCATTTGTAGGGATTGAACCTCAGTCTCTTCGTCACGATCATTTGAACCCTTCGCACTTCTTTTTATCCGAACACCCGACCCATACCGGAACGGGAAATCCCTGCAACCCTTCTACTCGATCCAGAGCATTTCTATTGAGCAGAAGAATGGACCACCACATCCGGAATCTGAGGGAGCCTTCGTATGTACTCTTATGTGGATGTATGTCCACAATTTGCCAAAATAATTTACCCGTATAAAGTTTGTGGTGATATATGTATATGATATCCACCAGTAAAAGCAAACGGACATGCAAAAGGGACGGATAATTGTATTGATCCGAAATTGGTTCGCTTCCCCCAGTTTTTCAGGTTTTCAACAGGGTGTTGCAAACTGCAGGATAGGAAATGAATAGAGGGCCATGGAACCTTCCAGCAGAAAGCTAGAAGTGTTGACAAGTCCATGACCCAGTGCCAAATGCCAACTGAACGAGTATACCATTCTCTGGTAAAGATTGTTTCGGAATATCTGACCTCGAACACAGTGTCAACCGTCACCGATCTTCTTGAAGATACAGATATTGAACCAAATCAATATCAACGGATGATCAAGGACGGGATACTGACAACATCACTCAACCATGACCATAACTGGGTGACCCTCACAAACACCATCAACAAGAATAAAGATCACTGGAAGTTCTTCAAATATAGGATCAAAAAGAACTCCAGGACCATTCTGATATTTCACTCCGAAAGAAATGCAAGAAGAACATTGTCGTACCTGGCTTCAAAGAGACCATGGGGCATCTCAGAAAAAGAAGCAGAAGAACTGCTGGGAAGGGATTGCAAGAGACCACTCAGAGATTTGGAAGAGAACAATTCCATTCAATCCAAGCTGGTAAATGGAGAGCGGATCTATCTCAACAGAATCCACAAGAAAGCCGATATCCAGATGAAGGAGAGAAGGATCAATCCGAGATACCATTGTGTTGATGAAGAAGATGATGATGAGGATAAGGTTGGATATATCAAATACGAGGAATTCTGCAAAACATTCAGAGAGGTTGTCAATGAAATGGATGAGAAATGTCCCATTTCAGACAACAGAATATCCACACTGCTTCTGATGTTCAATACCAATCATTCCTTGAGAACAATGGAGTCCTGGATCAGGTTCAACTCAAGGATCAAAGATGCAGTTAACATGGATTGGGACATGGACCATTCCACACTCTGCAGGGACATGGGCCAGATAGATGAAAAATACCTGAAGAAATTATTTCATCATCTTGTGATGAAGCTGCATGACAAGGGAGTTATCAAAGGTAGGTTCCTTGTTGTTGATGCTACTCATATCTATGCATATTGCAATACAAGGAAGGATACCAATAAACACGGTGTGGAATTGGCCAGCTGGGGAAATCATCATGGCAGGTTCTACGGATACAAGATACACATCCTGATAGATGCTGAATCAGAACTACCTGTTGCGATGATATTCAGTACCGGAAAGGATCATGATTCACCCCATTTCATTCCACTGCTAAATGATCATGTCAATAACAATGACCTTGGTGAAACTGAAGCTCTCCTTGCGGATGCTGGATATGATGTGAAAAAATACAGAAAGGAAGTATTGAACAAGACTGGTGGAATATTTTTACCAGCATGCAATCCGAGAAAGAGCAAGGTATTGCAGAGAATGAAAGCCAGGGTGAAGAGACTGTTCAAGACCCATGGTGACAAGATCCATTCCGTTGAGGACGGTTTCAGGTATCTTGGTCAGACGTTCCTGACCAGGTTCGGTATCGAACTTGGAGATCCAGGTGACAACAAATTTGTCGAGTTGATATCTGAGAGATTGCATAGACCTCTTCGAGCTGGAGTTGAGCGTGTATTTTCCCGGTTGAAAGCTTTCACCTCATTTGAGAAACCTAAGGCAAGGTTTCTTGAGACCGTAAAGAAGACGGTCTGGTTTTGTTTGATCGGTCAACTTGTTCAGGCGAAGACAGCTGTTGAGAAAGGCTTGAAAGGATCTATGCGTAAGCGAACTGCTCTTGTTTGACCCACAACTTGGTAACATCTGTCCGAGAAATCAGCTTCAGCTATATCGATATTCTTAAAAAATGTGAACATTAGTTCGAATATTGCCATATTATCATATTGTTTAACTTCATTTTCCATCTTGTTCTGATTTTTTGAAAAGGGCTTCACAGATTATATTCCTATTTTGTTCGTGCAACACCCTGTTTCAAATCAAGAGTGATTTGGTATGCAACCCCCCACGCTCACCAACTCTTCGGTCGCTGTCGCTCCCTTTTCACGTTGCACTCTCACCACGCACTTATTGCTCCGTTCGGGTTGGATAACTTCGCGGCTATGAGGCTCGCTCGTTGCACTTCGCTCGACTCAAATTGTTCCTAAGCCAAAAATCTACTTCTATCCGGAACAACATCTCATACCCGCGGCCGGTATCGAACAAAGGAAGATTCCAGAAAAACCAGATGGATTCTGCTTTCCCTGCAAAACGTATTAAAATCAATCCAACATATAGGTGCAGAGGTCCCTGGGTCATTGGATGAGAAAGTGGTGATCGGATTGGTTGAAAACAGTTCACACAAGAAAATATTTACATGCCCTTTCTGCCACACGAAGCTGTGGGCCGAGGTATCGTCGGAACCAAAAGCATTTTCCTGTATGAAATGTCAGGGAATTTTCACCGTAACACCCGATTCCAGGGTTGTTGAGGGAGATATTAGAACAAATAAGGAAATGTTACATTCGGATGACAGGGAAACACTCGACCTTCTTGATGCGATATCCAAAGATCTCTCCTCCAGGGAAGAAACACTGAAGAACGAGGAGTCCTCCAGGGGAAAAGACGAGGAACTGAAACTTTATTCCTCCATTAGCACGCAGCTGAGCGCCATAATAAAAAAGCAGAATGAATTTAAGGATATCAACATAAGTCCCGAAGAACTAACAAAACTCAGAAAGGATAACAAGGACCTGAAAGACAGGATAATAACTCTGCAGGGTGAGATCAAGAAATTGAAGGAGAGAGGCCCGAAACAGCTGACCAAGGAAGAGGAATCCACAAGCCTCAGGGAGGTCAAGGACTTAAAGGAGAGGCTGGAATCCCAGGCGGAAATAATATCTAATCTCAACAAGGATAATCAGAAACTCACTCAAGATATCAAGAAACTCTCCTCCACCTCCATGGATGATCATCGTGCAGCTTCCCTGCTGGCAGAAAAGGAAGAGGAGATAAGCAGGCTCAATTCGGAAATAGACGAGGAGAGAGAAAAAGCGGGCCGGATAAGGAAGGAAGTGGAAGAGGATAGGGAATCCAACGCTCTATTCCGGAAGGAACTGGAGGATTACAGGAAAGAGCTCGAGGAGAGGGCCGTTGACATAGCAAGGAAGAAAGAGGAACTGGAGAAAAAGCTCGAAGAATCCGGGAAACAGTTGGAGAAGGTCAAGGAGCTGGATTCGAGGGATAAAAACCTCAATGAGAAGGAACAATCACTCAACGAAACCGAAAAGGAACTCAATATCCTGAGAAAGAACCTCGAACAGACAGAGAAATGGGCCGAAGGCCTCAAGGTCAAGGAAAGTGAGATCGAAGAGGAAAAAAAGGATCTCGAGAAGGTAAAAACTGATATAACCTCCATAAAGGAAAAGCTCAGGGAGAAACTGGAGGAAGCAAAGGCCAGGTCCGAATCTCTGGATCTCAAGATCAATGAATTTGATAAAGAAAGGGAAAAATTTGAAAAGGACAAGAATGAGGTTGAGAAGTTAAGAAAAGGGATCGAGGATAAAGAAAAGATTATCACGGCAAAGACACTGGAAATCGAAAGAAATGAGGAATCCCTGAAGGAAAGGGAAAAATCGATTTCATCAGCCGAAAAGGATCTCTCGGAAAAAAACAAGGAACTCTTTCAGCGGGAGAAGGCCATGGAGGATGCGGAAAAAAAGCTCGATGATGACAGAAAGAAACTCAGGGAGAAACTCCTGCAGGCCAAGGAAAGAAACACCGAACTGGATGAGAGGTCCAAACTCGTAGAGGAGAGGTCCACTGCCATAGAGAAAAACCAGACAGAGATCCAGAAAATTAGAGATGAGTTGCAAAAAAGGGAATCGGAACTGGGTCCGAGGGAGGAGGCAGTATCCAAAAAAGAATCTGACCTCAGATCACTGGAAGAAGATCTCAAGGAAAAGGAGAAAAACCAGCTGGAAAAGGAAAAAATGATTCCAGAAAAGGAAAAGGAGCTGGAAGAGAGGAGCGGTAAACAGAAAAAGATGGATGAAGATCTGAAATCAAGGGAAGAAATCGTTACCAACAGAACAAAGGAGTTGGATGGTCTAAAAATCGAACTTGACGGGAAGAAAAAGGAACTCGACGGAAGAGAAAAGGGAATCAAGACCAAAGAGAAGGATCTTGAAATGATGGAGAAAGACATCATCAAATCCCAACAGAAGATCGAAAAGGACCAATCCAGATTGGACAAGTTACAGAAAAAGCTGACCTCGCAAAAAGCGGATCTTGATTCATTCAAGGAGGATCTGGACGAAAGGGAGGAAACCCTCAAGGAGAAGGCTTCCGACCTGGAACAGGCCAGAAAGGAATGGGAGAACTATTCAAAGAGGCTCGAGGAGTACAAGAAACTCCTAGAGGCCACCAATTTAGAGCTGGAGGGAAAGAGGGAACAGCTGGAGGGTCACAAGAAATTCCTTGAAAGCTGGGAGGAATCCCTCAAAGGAAAGGAAAAGTCCCTTGATGACAGGGAAACCTCACTGAAGGAGAAGTGGGAACGCATACAAAAGAAGCTCAGGGACTTCAGGGATGCCATGAACAAGCAGTCAGGCTCCCTGCAGGGAATATCGGGGGAGGAGCTGGAAGAGAGAATTGCCCGGCAGGAGGAGCTCCTCAAGAAGGAGGAGGACAAGATCAAGGACATGGTCGAATGAGACATGTCCATCCGCCAATATGATGGAGGTAGGAATTTGCCCTTGGAAAACGCCAAAGAAACAGGCAGCAGCGCAGACGGAGGAAACGGTCAAACCGATCCCATGAAGGCAAAGCTCAGGGAAAAGCTCCTTGAGATAAACGAGATCAAGAAATCTCTTTCCGAAAAGGAAAAGGAGATCAAAGAATCCAGAAAGGAGATTGAAAAGAGCAGGGAGGACCTTGACAGATACAGGAGTGAACTTGACGATTATCAGAACAAACTGAAGCAGACGGGAGAACAGTACCAATCGGCTTCCAGAGACCTTGCACAAAAACAGGAAGAACTGGATGTCAGGGAAAAGGAGATTGAAGAGAGCGCCCAAAAATGGAAGGAATACGGGGAGACGCTCAAAAAATATCATGAGGATCTCACTGCCGAGCAAGAGCAGTTCCGGAAGGAAAAAGAGGAATGGGAGAGTAGCAGGTCCGAAGAGGGATCAGAGGAGATCACGGATAAAGAGCATGCTCTCAAGGAATACAGGGAAAAACTGGACGGAATGAACAATCTCCTGGAGGAGAAGAAGGCCTCCCTGGATGAGAGGGAAAAACAGCTCGAGAAAAGGGAGAGTGCATCCCGGGGCGAGGGAGACGAGGATCTCGGAGCGGAGCTGGAGGAAAACCGGGCAAGAATGGAAAAGCTCCAGGATGCGGTTGTCAAGCTTCAGGAAGAGAATAAACAGCTCAGGGAAAGACAGGGAACGGAGAAAGAAATCGATACCGAAGTGAGGGAGAAAGCCGAGGTGCTCGCGGCAAAAGAGGCGGAGCTGGAGGAAAAGGTGAACAAGTGGAAGGATTACGGAGAAACCCTCAAGAAATATCATCAGGACCTTACCCGGCAGCAGGAGGAATTCCAGAAGGAAAAGGAGGAACTGGATAATCTGAAAGAAGACCTAAGGACCAGGGAAAAGGAGCTGGTTGAGAGGAAAGCCGCCATCGGCGAGACCGAATCATCAGCCGCCGGAGAGCTCGACAATGTAAAAGAGGAGCTTGAACGCAAGGAAGCAAACCTCGCCAAACTCCAGGAGGCGGTGATGAAGCTCCAGAAGGAAAACACCGAATTGAAGAAAAGACTGGAGGAAACAGGACAGGAGAAGGTTGATGCCTCTGCCCTCGAGGAAAGGGAGAGGCAGTTAGCCGAGAGAGAGGCCCAGGTGGAAGAAAGCGCCGAGAAATGGAGGCAGTACGGAGAGACGCTGAAAGAGTACCACCAGGACCTCACAAACCAGCAGGAAGAGTTCCAGAAGGAAAAGGAAGAACTTGAGGAGAGAAACAAGGAACTCGAAAGCCTGAAGGAAAGGGAGGAGGAAAAGGACGAGGACCAGATACAGGAAGAGCAGGCAAGGTCCAAGATGCTGGAGGAAGAGCTTGAAAAGTTGAAACACAAGGCCGACAACCTGGAGGCCATGGTGGTCAAGCTTCAGGGGGAAAATACCCGACTCAAGGAGTCTCTGGAAACCCGAGGTGAGCAGGCAGAACAACCCGATCAATTGCTCCAGAGGGAAAGTCAGCTTGAAGAGAGGGAGAAGGAGGTGGAGGAAAGCGCCGAGAAATGGAGACAGTACGGAGAGACGCTGAAACAGTACCACCAGGACCTCACCAATCAGCAGGAAGAGTTCCAGAAGGAAAAGGAAGAACTTGAGAAAATGAAGGAAGCTCCCTCCCAAGAAGGCGAGGATGTTCAAGCACTCCAAAAGACAATAGAGGAGAAGGATTCCGCACTTTCCAGACTTCAGGAGGCGGTGATGAAGCTCCAGGAGGAAAACACCCAGCTCAGGGCAAAGGCGGAGGAGGTCTCGGCATCACAACCTCCGGCGGAGGAGCTGTCTGCCAGGGAAAAGGAACTTCAGGAAAGAGAGAGTGAAATCGAGGAAAGCGCGGAGAAGTGGAAGCAGTACGGGGAATCCCTGAAGGAATATCAGCGGGACCTCTCAACCCAGCAGGAGGAGCTGGAAGCCTCCAGGGAGAAATTGGAAGAGGAAAGGAAGGAGATCCGGAGATTGGAGGAGGGAAGGGCAAACCTCGAAGAGGAGAGAAAGCACCTGGATGAGGTAAGGGCCGAGATGGAGGCATACAGGGGTGATGTTGACAGGTACAGGGGTGAACTCGATTCCAGGAAGGAATCCCTTGATTCCGAGAAAGAGGAAATGGAGAGGAAATGGTCCGCTCTCAAGAAGGCCCAGTTGAAGCTCAAGAAGATGAAGGAGGAACTCGAAGAGGAGAAGCAGAGGACCTCCAGGATCCAGGAGGAGGAATACATCGAATACCACTGCCCCCACTGCAACGGCTTGTTGACGGAAGAGGAGCTCGACTCATCGGTTTGCCCCCACTGCGGGGAGATGTTCAGTACCGGGGAGAAGGAGGTTACCCTGTATCTCTGTCCCGGCTGCGAAAGGAACCTCACCGAGAAGGTGGTTGAAAAGGGCCAGTGCCCCTTCTGCGGGGAGAGGTTCAAACTGGCTGAGTGATAGGATCAATCCAGGGAGTAGATGATCAGCAGGTTGGATAGTTCCACCAGTCCCTCCTGCTGGCATATCACGCTGATCGGGACCTTCAGGTCCTTCCCCTGAACCCTATTGTCCCTTATGTACCTCCTGAGCTCGTCTTTGATATCCATATCGATCGAGTCCTCTTCGGTGAGGAGGCCTTCCAGTTCGAGATCAATCCTCTTGTCGTCTCCCACATCGATCTTGATGTCTTTGGGATAGTAGTAAGATCCGGTAACAATTACCGAATTGGAATTGACCGAGGTAAGCACCAGATCGGTTCTCCCGTCACTGTTGAAATCCGCCATGTCTATGGCATAGGGATAGGATCCGATGTTGAGGTCGGAGAACTTGGTGAACCCGGCCCCCTTCTCGTTCCTGAAAAGGGTCAGGGAGTTGGAATCAGATGCGCTGACAACTATGTCAAGCCATCCGTCGTCGTCAAAATCGTAGGAGTTGATATACTGGGGCCTGTCCGCGACAGGATGGGATTCCCAGGTGGTGAAACTGCCGCTTCCGTCGTTTGCAAGCAGCGTGAAGCTGTCATCCATTGTATTGGAGGTGGCGATATCCAGGTCGCCGTCCTTGTCGAAATCATCGATGACCGCTGATGTTGGCTCCTTCCCAACCTGATATTCGGTGATGTCCTTGAAGGTGTACGAGCCGTCATTGAGCATTATGCTGACAGTATCGGTGGGAACGATGGTATCTCCCCTGTTGACGGTGATCAGATCCTTCAATCCGTCTCCGTCGAGGTCCTCCATCAGGGAATCATAGGGCATGTTTCCCTCCAGGTAGACAGTAACGGTTTCCTTGAACATGGTCTCGAAATTCCCGGACCCGTCGTTGAAAAGCAGTGTGGTCGAGTTCTGGAAATAGTTGGAAGTGAACAGGTCCATGTCACCGTCGTTGTCAATGTCACCCGTTCTCAGTGAAAAGGGGTAGGCCCCTATGTCATAGAGGAACCTCTCGGTGGTGAAACCTCCCTTGCCGTCGGATCTGAGAAGGACAATCCTGAAATTGGCTTCATCCGCGGAGGCCCCGTCTATGAGTCCGTCACCGTCGAAATCCTCCAGAACGACGGCGTAAGGCTCCAATCCAATGGGGTACTCCCTGTCCTCGGAGAACCTTCCCAGTCCGTCGTTTTCCAGGATGGAAACGGTGGAGCCGAAGTAATTGGCGGATGCGATGTCCGGGTCACCGTCGAAGTCGATATCCCTGGCAAAGACACCCCTCGGGCTGTTTCCGGTTGTGTACTGCCTGTAGGTCCTGAATATTCCGTCCCTCATGTTCTCTATGACAGAAATCGTTGAATTTCCGTGATAGGCAAGGTCCCATCCCCTCCAGTCCGAGGTCATGATATCAAGATCGCCGTCGGAATCCATGTCCAGAAACTGGAAGGCTGTGGGGAAAACACCCACGAAGATCTGCACGTACGGGAGGAAATTACCCCTGCCGTCGTTTGAGTAAAACAAAACGGAGTCGGCGGACCTCGAAAGCGCCCAGATATCCAGGTCGCCATCGGAATCCAGATCCCGGAGTTTCACCTGGCCTGGGTCCATTGATCTGAGCTCGATAACATCCAGTTCGTGGGGCCTGCCCCTCTGGAAATCTCCCGACCCGTCGCTCAGGATCATGGTGACATTGTGATATCCCAGATTTGCCATGACAATATCCTTCTCCCCGTCACCGTTTATGTCTCCCGCGGTTATGGAGGATACGCCTTTCTGGGACCTCAGGTCCTCCACCATCTTTATGAAGGCGAAGCCTCCCTGGTTTCTGAAAACGGATACGGAATTGAACCAGCTTACGGGGTCCTCTTCCGGGTCCTGCGGTATCAGCTCCTCGTCCAGGTCCCTCCTGTTGGAAACAATGATATCATCCAGACCGTCCCCGTTCATGTCCGAAACCGCCATCTTGGTGGGATTGCCCTGAGTCAGAAGTTTGGGGCCCTCGCTGAAGATTCCGTTGCCGTCATTGATGTACATTGTTATGTTATTGTCATTTATGGTGGAGACCAGGACATCGATGTCCCCGTCCCCCTCCAGATCAGTGATTTTAAGGTCCGAGGGCAGTGTTGGCAGCAGGAATGGGTCCCCCCTGCTGATGAAGCCTCCCACCTGGTCGTTGATGAAGATCCTGACGTCCCTGGAATCTTCCGAAAGGACAACTGCATCAATGTGTTCGTCATCGTTGAGATAGGCAAGCTCCACCCTGATTGGAGCCTCTCCGGTTTCGATGGTCCTGCCTCTCTGGAACCTTCCTTCCCCCAGATTTCTCATGACCATCATGGTGGAATCCTCGTAGTTGAGGACCACGGCATCCGGTCTGAGATCATTGTCAATATCTGCCACATCCAGATCTATGGGGTTCCTTCCGGTCTCATAACTCCTCTTTTCGGGGGGTAGCGACCCGGATATCCTCATGGTCGCATCCTGGATCGAAGCGTTCCAGGGGATGTTGATGTAGGCTTCACTTCCGAGATAGGTGGCGTTTATCAGGACATCGGAAGAGCCTCCGTTGAATTCGGTTATCGAAAAGGTGGGACCGCTCTGTTCGTCGTTTCCTGTATTGGCCCATACCATCAATGCGGCCAGGATAAGGATCAAGGCAACCGATACCGCAAACACCGCGGTCAGAATACCTCTGTTCTCGCCGGCCCATCTGCTTATCTCCCCCTCCTCCCTTTCGGGTTCCTTCCATTGTCCGGGCTCTCTTGATGTTGCAGAGCGCTGGTTGTGTCGGGGTTCCGCTCTGTCTCTTCCTGGTGGATGTTCTCTTACTGCAGGTCTTCCGTGTCTCCGGGTCCCCATCGGGACCACTGTTCGGGCCATTTGATCTGCCTCCATGCATGGATCTTTATCATCGTTCATTTCATGAACCGATTATATACTACTTACCCTTGAATGATTATTTAAGCTGACTAGTACAGAATCGAATTGTCCAGGATCTATCCAATCATCCTGGACAGGTCCATCACCGTTGTCGGATGCCTCGGATAGGATACGTGAAGGGATGGAGGAGCCTCCAGACACTCCAGACACTCGAGAGAGGTCTCCATTGCAAGGAGGGGGTCGTTGTTCTCCTCCGACAGATGAGCCAGTACTATCTCCCTAGTCCTATCTCCGACTACGCTCTTGAGCAGGTCCCTGCACTGCTGGTTGGAAAGATGGCCTTTTCCGTTCTGTATCCTTTTTTTCAGATAGTTGGGATACCTGCCGTTGACCAGCATGTCCAGATCGTAATTTGACTCGATTATCAGACCTTCCCTGTTCCTGAGAATATCGCAGACGGATTCGTCATAACATCCAAGATCGGTAACAATCCCCAGCGAACCATATTCGTCCTCAACAACGAACCCGTAAGGATCAATCGCATCGTGCTGGACTATGAAAGGTGTTACCTTCATGGATCCCACTTCCACCACCCATCTGTCCCTGAGCTCTCTTATATCCAGGCCGTCATCTCTGCCGATATACCAGGAAACGGGTGTCGAGAGATAAACGGGACATTGGAATTTCCTTGCAAGCGGCTTCAGGCTTCTCGTATGGTCCGAATGCTCGTGGGAGACGAAGATACCGTCCAGTTGGACCTTACCGGTTATCTTTTCGATGTTTTCGGTCGTGTAACCGAGGGGAAGACCCGCGTCCATCAGGATCGCCGTATCGTGGTTTGCCACCAGGGTGGAGTTACCTGATGATGAGGATCCCAGCACGCAGAATCTCAAGATATTCCCTCCCCGTTCAGGATCCTGGATCCGTCGAATTCCTTCGGTGCCGACAGAAGCTTCACATCATAGAACCTCGGGAGGCATTCCAGGACCCTTCTGTCCTGAAATCGGCGATCCAGGAGCACAACCATGTTCCTCCTGTCGAGGTCCGTTGACATCAGGGTGTTGACCATTCTCATGACGGAGGTCATTGCAGGCATCAGAACCGTAATGATGTGTCCGATATTTGGAGTATACTTCTTCTGCAGATGGAGCTTCTTCTGATTGGATGCGGGAGAGGGAGGGGGTATGTGGAGACCCACCATGATAACAGTCTCGGGACTGAGGGATCCATCTTCAACCGCCCTTACGATGGACCCTCCCTGAACGGTCAAGGCCAGGAGCTCGCCTCCGGTCTTGACCTCGTTCAGCACCTGGGCCTTGGCGTCCCTGGTCATACCCCGGACCTCCTCCACCACAGGGTAAGGGAAAGAATTCTCCGCCATGGCAGACATGACCTGCCCCTGGATGTAATACGAGGGGAAAACGGCAATCTTGAGACCGGGAGTTGTCTCGCATATCCTCGAGAGGCTCTCTGTTATCCTCTCGTATGATGCCTCAGACCTGTGCTTGTAGGAGATGTCAACGTTGCCGAGAGAGAGGACATGGGTCCCCTTCATCGTGGTCCTGTCGATGTAGGTCCTGTTCATGATCCTCTCGGACCTCATTCCAAGAGTGTAGGCGTAAATGGAGTGAGGATAGAGCGTGTCGCCGAGCATGATCACCGATGAGAAGGACTGAAGCACGGGCTGGGCAATCACCGAGAGGTCCACGAGCGATACCTCCAGGCGGTCGTTGTCCTCATCCTCCCTCCTGGCCCTGGAGACTCCCGTATACTGGCCCATCCACAGCTTGACGAACATGTAGAGGTCCTTGATGTTCCTCCTGACGGTGATGGAGGTGGGACCTCCGTTTTCAAGGGTCCTCTTCAACGCGGAAGTTATGGAAGTCAGCTGGGGGAGGTGTTTTTCCATCGCCCTGGATCGGTAGTTCTCTATCAGCAAGCGTCTTTCAACCTGCTTTTTGGGATCGGTTTTTGTGGCCAGGTTCTGGAGGAGTTCCAGGAGGAGGATAAGGCCCTCCTGCTCCTCTTCCTCGAGGTTTTCAAGGATCCAGTTTTCCTTTGAGAGGTCCTCGATGCTGAATGAGTAGGTGAATCGCTTTTCCAGGAATTCCACCAGAGATGAGGGGTCGTGGACGATGAGCAGGCATCCGCTTCCGTCCCTCTCCAGAAGTTCCATCACTCCCTTCCAGTCCTCCGTGAACAGAAACGAGTAGTGCGCCACCACCGCCTCGGCCTCCACTACGAGGTCCAGGGCGGTCCTGGCGGGGCACATTCCGCTTTCCTTCAGTTCATCTCCCATATCGTCGAGGAGGGCCCCTCCGCTCTTTCTTATCTCCCTGTAAACGTTGAGGTCAAAACCGGACTGGAAAGGACAACTGTTGATCGTTCCCTTCCTGAAGCAGTGATTTATCATGTCACCCGGATCGATCCTCTCGTCGTTGTCCAAACAGGACATCACACCTTTTCCTACGGATGCTATGCCTTCCCTGCCCTTGTCTCCTCCCCTTGCCTCCACCAGTGCGGATTGTATCCAGTTGATGTCCGAGGAGGATGCAAGAAATATGGGTTTCTTTCTCCTTCTCCTTGCCTCCGAATAGGCTCTTGAAACAAAGCTCCTCGCCATGGTCCCGGTGGAGGGGACCAGTGCGAGATGATCCATTCTCTTTTCGATTGACTGGGATATATCGGAATGCATCCCCATATAAGCGGAATCCCCATCATCCTGCACGGCCATTGCTTGCACCATCTGAGATCATTCCCGGACATGGTTGCGGGATGGTCCTTTCCTACCCACTGCCCCCATCCTTGACAGCAAAAACCTAGATGGGTCCGTTCCGATTTAAAGGGTCCTACGTATCAGAGGTTCCAAGCGGGTATAAACATACAGTCAGATGTTTGATACGAAAATAGAATATACGATACCAAAATATCGTATCATATGGAAAGCAGGACCGTTCATGTAATTCCCATGGGCCTGGAGATCGACAGGGTCCTGGGAGGCTTGAAACATTTTCCCACCAACAGGGCGATCCTGGTCTACGGAACTGATCGAAGGTCCGATATCGAGAGGAAATCCAGACACAACGGGGAGCTGATAAAGGAGAAGGTATCGGCCACAATAGATGTGGAGGAGATCGAGCTGGACATATTCGATTTCTACGTCTCCTCGAGAACACTGACATCTCTATTGAGGAGACTCATCTCCGAGGGATTCGAGGTATACGTCAACCTCTCAACGGGAAACAGGATAATCACATCCGCGGCCCTTCTCTCCTGCTTCATGACAGGTTCGCATCCCTATTATGTGAGGCCGGATGAGTACTCCATACCTCCCGATCAGGAGGTCCTGTCGGTGGGAGTGTCCTCCGTGATGGAGATCCCGTCGGTGAGGATCATAGGACCTTCTGCGGCCGGACAGGAGGTTTTGAAAACTCTTGGAAAAATGGGGGGCTCCGTCCGTCATGAAACCAGTCTCATACAGCCGCTGGAGGGGGTAAAGGATTTCTTCTCGGACAAGAAGGAGACGGAATCGAAGAGGGCATATCTTGCCAGGAAGAGGGCACACCTGAGCAGGGTGCTGAGGTCCCTTGAGAAGGAGGGGTATGTCAGATTGTCCAAGAAGGGGAGGTTTGTCAAGGTTTCACTTACCGATTCAGGCAAGCTGTATTCAGGACCTCCATTGTTCTCATCGCAATCCTGATATTCATCATTCTTCTGATGATATTATCTCTTTTTTCCTTCTGGTTGCCAGGAAAAATATACCTAATAAAAGGAGAATCAGAATTATCGATACTATTGCGATTATCAAAACGGGAGGGTCCTCATCATCTTCTTTCTTCTCCCATCTATCAGGGTCCTCAGGATATGCATCCAGTTTCAATCCAGTGGTGGAATCAAGTTCATTCTTTCCTTCATTCCATCGATCTGGATAACCGTCTCCATCCGCATCTATTGAAGCAGAGGGGTCGGTAGGAAATGCGTCTCCATTATCCCCTATCCCATCTTCATCGGTATCGTTCCATTCACTGGAATCTTCCGGGAAGATATCCCTATTATCACCCCAACCATCACTATCAGTGTCGTTCCATTCGGTTGGATCAATCGGGAACACATCTCTGTTATCTCCCCAACCATCGGAATCGGTGTCGTTCCACTCCAAAGGATCATTCGGGAACAGATCTGAATTATCTCCATATCCATCTTCATCCGTGTCATTCCATTCAAGGAGATTTTCCGGAAACATATCCCGATTATCTCCCCAACCGTCACCATCGGTGTCATTCCATTCGGTAGGATCATCAGGGAAAACGTCCCGATTATCTCCCCATCCATCGGAATCAGTATCGTTCCATTCCGAGGAGTTTTCAGGGAAAACATCTCTTTTATCTCCCCAACCATCGGAATCGGTATCATTCCATTCGGTAGGATCATCCGGGAACCTATCTCGGTTATCCCCCCACCCATCACCATCGGTGTCATTCCATTCTGTTGAGTTTTCGGGGAACCTATCTATGTTGTCTCCCCAGCCATCGGAATCGGTGTCATTCCATTCTGTTGAGTTTTCGGGGAAACTATCTCTATTATCCCCCCAGCCATCATCGTCTGTATCGTTCCACTCGGTAGGATCCTCTGGGAATCGATCTCGATTGTCACCCCAGCCATCATCGTCTGTATCGTTCCATTCTGTAGGATCCTCCGGTAATCGATCCCGGTTGTCACCCCAACCATCACCATCGGTGTCATTCCACTCAGTTGGGTCCTCAGGGAAAACATCCCCATTATCTCCCCAGCCATCACCATCGGTGTCATTCCACTCAGTTGGGTCCTCAGGGAACCTATCTCGGTTATCCCCCCAACCATCTGAATCGGTGTCATTCCACTCAGTTGGATCCTCCGGGAATTTATCTCTATTATCACCCCAGCCATCTGAATCCGTATCATTCCATTCGGTAGGATCTTCAGGGAACGCATCATAATGATCTCCAACATCGTCCCCGTCGGTGTCCTTATCCGGTAAAGAGAAAAAAATATCACGATTATTTGGATTATCCTTTTGTTTCATTTCCCAGCAAATTTTCCCATCGAATATCTTGGGGTTGTCTTCTGTTCTATCACCAAACGTTATCCTTGTTTCGATTCCTGATGAGATATTATAATGATAGATGTCATTCTTACCATTTCTCTTGTCAACATATACTATTCCATCATTCCAGATATCGGGTTCCCATTGATCAGCTGAATTATTGGTAATTTGAGATTCGATTCCACTACTGAGGTTGAACATGAATATGTCACCATTGCCATTTCTATGGTCACTGTAAACCAATCTATCTCCGTAAAGTGAAGGACCATTTTGATCGTAAGAATCATTGAACAATCTCCTTGTGGTGCCATTATCCATATTGTATACGAAAATATCATGATCTCCATCTAACCTTTCTGTCCAAACAATAGTCTTCTCAAATATAGTCGGACCATACATGGCATTGTTATTACCTTTAAATATCACATTTTTCGTATTATTGTTTATATTGTATATGAAAACAAACGTTTCAGATTCCGTAGCTTCAATCCAGCATATGATTGATCCAAAAACTACTGGATTATGTTTATATGTGTAGTTATAACCCAGACTCCATATTGATCTATTCTGTAATGATAATACATTAATTGAGTATCTATTAGTATTAAATTCACCTTCTTTCCAGGCAACAATATTTCCGTGAATAAATGGTTTCAAAGAGAAAACATTTTCGATCAAAATCTCCTCAGTATCTGTTGAAATATTGTAAATATAGAAATCATTTAGATGATCGGTCGGATGATTCCTGTCATCCGCCCAGATTATGATATCACCATAAATAGAAGGCTGTCTTTGTTTTGTTGAGTTATCAGTTATCTGATGAATTATTCCGAAATATTTTGCATCGACGGTAGTTGTATTCAATGTAATAATTAACGTATTTGCTGTCATTAACGAAAGAATGACCAATGTTACTATTTGAATTCTCCATCCCTTCATGGGCTCACCCTTTCTTCAAATGTTTCCATATATAAGAAATAATCCCCCAAAGTTATGGGGGATTTTATACAAAGGCGTATTTTATTCACTTAAATCCACAAAAGTCATATATTCTTCACCTTGCCAATGAAAATCTTCTTCAAGATCAGCTGCTGAAACTCCGAGATATAAATTTTGATACCAAACAGTGCTACTTGTAACCATTGCTATCATATCACAAAGTCCATCAACGTCATTGAACACCGAGTCCTCGATTTTCACTTGACAATTGATAAAAACGACCCAAGTGGACAATTCAGAGAATGTGTCATCATAGATCTCCACATTATTTGAGTTTTTAATATGAAAACCCGTATCTGGGCCCATCATTTCACAATTTTGGACCAAAATGTTAGCGGAATATGAGATATGAAACCCATACGTTTCAGCATCGATATCACAGTTTGTAATAGAGATACCAGAACTATCATCAATATCGAATCCATAATTTCCCCCAATATCACAAAATGAAAAAGATATCTTACTTTCTCCTATGTTATCACAGTCATCAATCGATATTGCCGTGATATACCCTCCATTATTACCTGTGATCGTGCAATATGAAAATGAATTTGCATCACTATTTCCGTTCATACAAATACTAATAATATCATCAACATCATCAAAGGAATTCAAGTCACTGTCTTCTGTCAAATAAATAGATCCATCGAATGAAATTGTATCCAATGTATTTGAATCGGAATCACTTATTAATATACAGGAAATATCATCTTCATGGTTGGTTGTAATTGTGCAATCGGTAATTTCATTTGAATTTGAATCCGAATCAAGATGGATTATATTTCCATCCAAAGTTCCACCAGATCCGTATCCAGTGGCCGCATTGTTCTTGATATTGCTTTGGTCTAAGAGATTGAAATTTGAGTTGTCGAAATATAGACCTAAATCATTGTGGTTTATATTTGAATATTCATCTTCTCCTAATCCATAAATTGTGTTATAATCTGCATTTATCAGGATTACTCCAATTCCAGCTTGCGACTGTTGGTGGCCATAAATATCTGAGTTCTTAATATAGTTTAGATCTCCATGAATCTCTACACCATAATAATTCGAAAATGTACTATAATAGGTGTTTTCGTATATTTCAGAATCATCAATAACTGTACAAGTCGATCCGGAGGGACCGGCATCGGGATCGGCTTCGATATAAACACCTTTGTTATTATGGAAAATTGTACATTCTGAGATTTCATGTGTTCTTGGATAACTTAATTCCGTATTCGTTCTGCATATTTTTATACCTGTTTTAAAAAGACTTATACGTAAGTCTTCAAGAAGAACACCATAGTGTTCTCTCGCAGTAACATCGGACCTCACTCCGCACTCAGAGGGTGTTACTTCGCTGGTCCCCTGAATTGTTAAATGGCTGATCTCAACTGAATCTATATTGATATCAAAAACGGGTAGATTCGTATTTGATGGAAAGATTGCCACATTAAAGGGGTTTGAAGATTGACTTTCTATTATTACCCTTTTATTCACATCCACATTATCAAAATAGTTACCATCCCCAAGTATTAAAGTATCACCATCCTGGGCACCTGCCAATGCTGCAGTAATTGTTCCATTACCTGGTGAAACCGGTATTTCTGCTGCGCTCACATTTTCAGTTACAATGATACCAATAGTAAACACAGATGATATCAAAGCCAATACCATGCATATTTTTAGAGTTTTCATCTTTTTTACCTCCGTCAATATTCCCATGATAAATCATGGAACATCAATTGAAAAGAACAGGGTCCTGACCCGTTCCCCTTAGATGG
>CAYULA010000025.1:0-52699 GCA_964445525.1 uncultured Thermoplasmatales archaeon
TTGAGGCTGTAAAAGAAATTCGAGTTTAACGATTTTCAAAACTGCGGAAAGACAGATGATAAGATCCAGTTTCCGTGTAATTTCCATCAAGGACCGCCATGTTATGTTGAATGATATCCTATCAGGAATCGATTACAATGTATTTAGGGTTGAAGAAGGAAATTCGATATCCAAGGATTCTGTGATCATGGGGAGAATACATCCCTTCGGGAACCATTACCGATTCTCTGGTGAAATAATTGTCTTGGATTCTTCCCCGGAAGATTGTACCCGTGCTCTCATGTATTCCCTCCTAGAAAATAATCTCAAGGAACTGGAGGAGATGCAGTTCCGTCCAAGTACTTCATTCATAACAATAATGAAGAAATATCCGGCCCACTGGGTAGATCGTATGAGCAGGACATACAGCATAGAAAAGATGATGAAGAATGAAAAGATCGAAGCAATTTTGGAAAAGATTGCCAAGGATATGGATTCGATCATCTCGGGACTCTCTCCCGAGGCCATGGAAATCCTGGACATATGTATGAAGAGAGGAGGATATGCCAGAATGATGTTTCTCGGAGATTTCAAGGAAGATACCACCGATTTTTTGGAAAAGAAAAGCAAAACACCCCTGGGAGAACTCAGATATAAAGGACTTCTGTTCCTTGGGCGGATGAAATTGGAGGGGAGAAATTGCAAAGTCGCCTTCGTTCCCAGGGAGATACGTGAGAGTCTCGAACCATACTTCCCACCGAAACAGAAGGGTACGAACCGGACCCTTGACAACATTTTTTCCTGGGGTTAGATGAATACTTGCGGATGAAACTTTTATGCAACCTTGACATTTGAGGACTCGGGTAAGTCGTATGCTTGATATCGTGGACCTGAAAAGCGCACTTGAAAGAATGAAGAAAAATCTTGAGGAAGCGGGTGTGGATGATTGTATCGATGCCGAACATGTTTCTTTCTGGCTCGATATCGATGATGGTCTTGGTCTCGGGATAGACGGTACGCTCGGAATACTCTCCGGGATGTTCAAAAATCAGAATATGTTCAACAAAAAGAACCTGGACGAGTTCACCGGATCACTGATCGACTTGTACAACACCATGAACTACAGGGATTCCGGTGAAAAAAGATCTGATGGGGGGACAATGATCGAGATCTCCAAAAACCTATTTCCTCCGGATGAATGGACAGAACATTATTCCAGGGCCCTGAGCTTTCTATATTCCAACAGATTTCTGGAATCGTCGGATGAGTTCATCAAGGTATTCGAAGAACTGCTTGACGGACCTGCTGCCACCCGTGACATTTTCAGGATATATTATAATGCCTCTATTGCCCATCTCCTTGGAGGAAGGCCGGACCTCGGACGTGCATGTCTCGAAGCATCCGTTGCACTCAACCCGAACTACACCATGGCAAGGAACAAGTTGGATGATATCGACAGTGAAGATACCAAACAGATGATGAAACTTGGAGTGATGAAAAGGGCAAAGGAAAATTATGAAAAAAATAAGCCACCATGGGATAGTAGGTCCTATCAGGACATGTCAGAGGAGGAACTGCTGGGGATCCTTGAAGATATCGGTGTGGAAATATCACATGAGATATTCATAGAAACAGCGAGGAAGGTTCCGTCTAAGGATGAACTAATCCATGTCCTCTTCTATTCCCGGATACCGGAAGATTCCCTCGACAACGATACCGCCTTTGCGATCGGACATGTCCTCTGGGACAGATACTGCCCGGAAGAACCTTCCATGGAGGATCTGAGGGATAGTTGTTCGGCAATCCGGAAACTCGTCAACAATGATGATGTGCCGAACTTCGAAAAGATCGATGAACACATCGGACGGATTGAGAGTTTGATCATCGATGACACAAAGGGTATTGTAAAGCACTGGAGCGGGTTCTGGGAATACCTTTCTTCCGACAGGCATATCCTGATGGACGTATTCGATTTATACTCCGACGATGTGGAAAGGAAAGCAAGGTTCAAGAATATATCAGAAAACCTTTTCAGGATCATCTCCGACCCATTCTGGAAGATGACAGGTTTGGGTCAGGATTATTCGCAGAAGGAGGAAATGAAGAGGGATTTTCCCAGGTTCTACCTCCCGTATATCGAGACTTTCGGTCGTCTCCTGGATGAAGAAGATATCGAAGGAGCCCACAGATCATTGCTGGATGCCGTGGATATTGTCGAGAAGAACAGATCGGATGATGAGAAGTACCCATGGAATTCCGGCTCGATAGCAATGGACATGGCCCATGTCTACGGTATTCTTGACGAATTTTATAATGAGTTCGATGTGGAAGATAAGAGGTTGGACCTTCTGGAAGAAGGGAAGAAAAATGCGGAAATGATGAACAAGGAAATGAATGATGAAATGAATGAAAAAATGAAGGACCTCATGTATAACCACATTGTGAACGATCCAACGATAAAATATCTGAAATTGTTGAATGACCTCGGTTTGGATTTCTCCACCGACGAAGAAGAAGCCCAAGCTGAGGTCAGAAATATAAATCCAAACTCCGGACCGGGAAGACGCAAGGTCAAGATCGGAAGAAATGACCCCTGTCCGTGTGGATCGGGAAAGAAGTACAAGAAATGCTGTTTGAGATATGATTAGAAAAGGAGATGTGAATCAATGGCCCGAGTTAAGAGAACAACGGAAATCTCCATGGAGTTCAAACTGAATATTCTCGAAAGCGAGAGAGAAAGCAATGAGGACCTCATACGCAGGATCGAAGGAGGGGAAGATATCGGGCTGGATGAAACCGAGATAGAGGACCACCTCGAATGGTTCCGGGATGAACTCTCATCGATCGATCGATGGATGGATGATATCAGAGAGGGAAATTGCAATAAGATCACCAGTATTGATCAGGTTTTCAGGATAGAGATCCTCGACAGGGAGATAGATTCCCATGAGGAAGTACTGGAAAATGACGATACCCTCACAGACAAGGATATCGGAGATATAAAAGAAAATATCAAAAGGATCAAAGAATGGAAAACAGAACTCGGGCAGAGTAAGATCCGGAAGATAAAAAGGAACGAAAGGTGCCCCTGCGGCTCGGGAAAGAAATACAAGAACTGCTGCCTGAACAGGAAGGACCCGGGATCGGATCAAGAAAAAATCCAGTTGACCTGGGAAGAAGCTGAATTGGAATACGGGATGCTGCAGGTAGACGGGATGTTTCCCATGCTGGGAAAAATGGATGATAAAGAGAAGATCGAAGCACTCGAGGAGATCATTGCCGGATGTCCCGATTTCTATCCTGCCATACTGGATCACGGCATGCAACTCATGACCAAGGGAAGACTCGATGAGACCAGAAAGGACCTGGACCTGGGTCTCAAGATAATGAAGGACCGCAAGGTTGAAGCGGGGGAGATCAGGGATACCATCGACTCCATCTGCAATAACCTCGAGAAATATTTCTGTTATCGGGAGGCCATCGATTATTACGAAATGATACTGGACCTCGATGTTGATGATGACTCAAGGTCCACGGCCCATGGTGACATCGCCAATTGCTGGTATAACATCGGAGATCTTGATCGTGCCCTTGATGAGGCTGAAAAGGCCGTATCGATAAGTCCGGACCATTGCAAGAGCCTTTCGAATCTGGGCTGGATCAGAATGACAAGAGGAGAGATTTCCTCTGCAAAGGAAGTGCTCTTAAAAGCTGTTGAAGCAGACCCAGAAGATGGTTTTGCAAAAGGAAATCTCGAGGCATGCGATCTGATTACCGAGAAGAAACTGAAAGACTGGACGTCCTTCCTTCTGAAAGATCAGGACCAGGATGCAATCGTAAAATATCTGGAAGAAGATGATTACGAGAAGGTGGAAAGAGAGAGGCTCTCCCACAACATATCACTGGTGCAGGCCTTTCGTCATGAACTCGCATGTGACGGTTCCAGGACATATATGGAAAAATACGATATGTCCTTCTCATTGGGGTATGCATTGAAAATACTTGAGGATGTCAACTTTGATGATAATCTCAATTTTTCGGACTTCCTCGAGGTGGAAACCTCCATGGACCGCTTCCTGGCAAGATTGATAGT
Source organism: uncultured Thermoplasmatales archaeon (assembly GCA_964445525.1). Classification (GTDB taxonomy): domain Archaea; phylum Thermoplasmatota; class Penumbrarchaeia; order Penumbrarchaeales; family Penumbrarchaeaceae; genus Penumbrarchaeum. Next base: position 4,073 of record CAYULA010000025.1, read on the forward strand.
GAAGACGAGCGACATAGATGATGAGATACTCGATGGGAGCGTCGACGGCATTCTTGAATTTTACAGATTCCTTGGATCCCATGATGTGGTGGATGGCTTGAGAGATTTCGAAGAGGAGGTGAACGAACTCAGGGAGGAATTCCGTGAAAAGATGCATGCTTACAATCTGGCCCGCCGTTCAGGTGACAAGGATGTCAAGGATAGGGCAAGAGAGAAGCTATTCGGAGACGTTTGCTGGGAACTATTCTGAATCCAATCACACAAGGGACGGGGTGAGTCCACAATATCAGCTGGCAATCCATTTTGCCAGGTGATTGCTTGCAAATATTTTGGTCGATAACTCAATTTTTATTCATGTGGCATTCATAAAACCCTGTAAAAGGATGAAAGATCGGGACTGGATAAATGCGTGTATACCGTTGTTGTCTTCAGGTTTCTGTGTCCCAAGAGTTTCTGAATATGCAGGATACTTGCTCCACCCTCAAGAAGATTGGTTGCGAAGCTGTGCCGAAGTGTATGGGGTGTGACATCTTTCAGGATTTTCGCTCTCCTTGCAGCATCCTTCACTATCATCTGAATGGACCTCGGGAATATCTTCCCCCGGTCCTTCCGGATCTGAATAGCGGATCATCGTTTGATGTCCTCATCAACTGCCTTAAGGATGATCCCAGATCATCGTGGAGGAACACGATCCTCTCATTGCCCCCTTTAGTGTTCTTCAAATGGATCAGGTTGCGCTCGAAATCGATATCCTTCCACATCAGGGTCCTTGCCTCGTTCAACCTCAATCCGCCGTAATACAACGCCATGATCAAGGTCCTGTGTTTGAGGTTCATGGTTCCATCGATCATACGATGGACCTCATTCCGGGAAAGGACAACGGGAAGTTTTGCTTTCTTCTTAACGAGGGGGAGGTCCTCATCGAAAGGATTCTTCATTACTCTTTTGTAAAAGAATGAGAGAGAAAAGTAAACGGACCTTACCGTGGACCTTGACCATCTTTTTGAATTTGAGATCAAATATTGTCGGGGGGAGAGACCGGAACCGAGAAATCTCCTCACATTCCCGGAATAAGAATCTCTCGTGGCCCTTGAAAAGCCTCGAAGGACCATCTCATCGTCCATGATCTTCAGGAGGTCCTCTTCCTTCATCTCATCACCATCATATCCGTCCTTCATCTCATCTTCAATCCCATCCTTCATCTCTGATCCTTTCAAAAGATACATATAATCACCATTCACTCATCGGGGTGAACGCAACCAGTGGAAGAGGTGATATTAATAATCGAGAGCGAGGGACCTTCGAAGGTATCGAACTGTGATCATCTTCAAAAAGGATTCCAGGGGCCATAACCCTCTCCTTCGGAGAGGACCTTTGAATTTCGCAATAACTCCATTAAGCTCCCATAATACGAAAGTATTCTTCGCTTAAATAGGAGTTATTGCAGATGAATATTCCACCAGTGAGAATGCAAAAGGAATCTGTTATCGAGAAATGATTCGAAGAATGGTTTTCAGGGGCTTCGTGAAAGGGGTCAATTTATTATTCACATGCAGATAATTACGCGTTCCAATCACAGTCTACTGCAAGACAACGGGTTCGAAATCGTCCATGAAGCCCACCTTGTTCTCGAGATTCTTCTTGTTTTCTCCCCTTCATTTCCAGTTTACCGGTTAATAATCACATGAACCCTGGAGATTCAAGGATGGGGGGCCCAAGGGTCCGGTTCCCTCGAATGACTCCATTATGTGAGGATCTATGGAAGGGGGCATTCGATGGGGAAGAAAAGTATTAGAACATAATCCCACCGCTAAAGGTCAAATTAATCAAGGAAAATTACCATGAACCTCGAGACACTAAGGAGATTTCCCCCATGACCGACAAACTCCAGGACCTTCAGGATGGGGTAAACGAGTACCTCAGAAAATTCGATATGGAAAAAATTGTGACGCCCCGGAAGATCACCGAATGGTTCGGGGAATCATTCGACGGCCATTCAACCTTTCAATCATCAATAAGATTGCTTACTGGAATGATACCACAGGAGTCGCTCGACAGAATGAGCGATATCAACGGCTTCCTTTCATCCCTTCTCGAATTGTACAAGCTAACGAACAGGAAGAACTACGCAAGGAGAGATACAGGATCCGTTGATCCGATCCGACTTTCCGAGGAACGGCTTCCTCCCCTTGATTGGATGGATCATCAGATCCGTGCCATTGATCTCCTGACCAGTAGGTCCTACGAAGCTGCATCAAGGAGCTTCGACAGGACCTTCGATAAACTCATAGAACAGACCACCACCGACAGAGAACCTGACAGACTTTACTACAACGCATCGAATGCATACTTTGTGAGTGGTATGAATGAGCTGGGAAGAGCTTGTCTTGAGTACTCCTTGGCACTCAATCCAAAATATTTCCCCGCAGAGGAGAGCCTCAAGGACCTCATGAACGGAGAGTTCGATACAATCATGGATATCGGAAGGATATCGAGGAAGGTCGGTGGCTTCACCAGACTGGAGGAGGAATTCGAGCGCAGTGATATATCGAAATATCCTGTACCCGTGCTCGTTTTGGGGTTGAGATCGCTTGGAGTGAAGCCCTCCATGAAAGATATCTCCGGTTGGGTCAAGGTTTACAATTCATCGGAGGAACTGGTCGATGCGGAATTTCCCGACCTCGTAACAGTCGACAAAACGATCGCCACCATGTCCATATACGGGATCTGGCTCCAGAAATTCCCAGATGAGCCCTCCATCGAAAGGCTTCAGGACCTGATATACCGGATCGAGGAGGTTATATCCTTCAACATGGATGATGACCTCTCCACGCCAATAAAGGAACTCGAGGGCATGATACTCACCGGGAAGAAAGATTTTTTGCAGAGCTTCAGATCATCGGAAAGCTATTCGGACCTGGATGATGATCTTCTCATGGACATACTCTGCTTCATGCATGGAGAGGATGAATTCAGGGGGTTGGCCCTTGAGATGGCAGAGAAATTGAGGGAGGGGACGGAAGATGACGTATGGTCTGTACCCATCACATTCCTAAAGGAAAAGAATCCTGAAAAACTTTCGGAAAGACTCGATGAGATAATGGACCGTGGAGATGCTGGGAGGAAGATGTTGTACATAGATCGGTTCATGGATGAGATACTGGACCTTCCAGAACCTGACATGGACGCCTGGGCGATGGATGACGGGGAAGGTCCGGACTTTACCGAGGAGATGTTTCAGGAGGCTATCGATGGCATGGATGACTTTGAGGACCCATTTGATGAAGACCTCGACATCGGTCCTTCACTTGAGGTACTGTTCCATCCAGCTTCCGTTCATTTCCGTTATCTCAAAGGGCTGGGACTTGATTTTACGGCGGATAAGGAAATAATCAAGCGTGGAAGGATTATACTAAGAGAAGAACCAAAAAGGAAGAAAAAGATCGGAAGGAACGAACCCTGTCCGTGTGGCTCCGGCTTCAAGTACAAGAAATGCTGCCTGAAGAAGGAAAGAAAAAGATAACTTTCTGCGTTGGTATCAGAGTCTTCTGAACTCCTGTTGCAGGGCGGGTCTGTTCCTGTTCTGTTCCTTGACCTGACTCAAGAATCGCTCCCATTCTTCCTCTTCGTCTACATTCAGGAGGACCTTCTTGACCCTCTTTGCGAACAGTGCTGCCAGCCTGTAATCCGCCCTGTTCTTGTTATCGATGTGATCGTTCATCAATCGAGAATATATCCGCACTGCCTCCCTTGGATCATCTTTCTCGATCATGGATGCGACTTCCTTTTTGACCTCCTCCGAAAGTCTCTCTTCTCCTCTCTTTACAATGATCGAGGCTTCTTCCTTTTCGCCCTCGAAGAGGAGTATCCTGACGTGTTCGTCTCCTCTGGCCATCTCAAGGAGGCCTTTCCGAATAACCCTCCAGTTGCCGATCTTCTCTGCAGTCTCCCTGATCTGTTTGTATGTCTTGAGAGACGGAAAGGTTTTGAACTCCAGAATCTGAATGCGGTTGAGATCCTTCCATTTCCCGAGTGATGAATAGGTATCCTTCAGATAGTTGATGATATCAAATCTCTCCAATACCGAGGTTGAGGTTTTCAGACCCTCCTCCGCGATCTTGACAGCCTTTCCCCTCTCTCCCTTATTATCCCAGTACCTGACAAGCTCCGTAATATCTTCTTCCTCTTCAAGCATGGAAAGATATTCTTCATCCCTTCCCGCCCCGAGATATGCTCTTTTCATGATGTCTTTGAAGATTTCTTCGTTGTGTGTTTTGTCGGGGACTCTTGATGAGAGTTCTTCGAGCAGGATCGCGAAATCTCCTGGAGCGGATGGTATATTGAGTATCATGTTCATATATCCCTCTTCCATTCCCCACTTTTCATCAGAGATCTTAAGGAAGATATCGCGGTAGATCCCGATCTTCTCGTCATTTGTCAGTTCCTGATCCCTTATTGATTTGCCCAGGTCCTCAAGGCACTCCATGGTTACCTCTCCCAGACTTCCCGAGGAGTCGTCACATCTCTCGAATGCATCGTAGCATCCGTCGATCATGGTTCTCAGGATCTCGCTTTGGTCCTCTGGTGCAAGTTTGAGAACCCTCTCCCTGATATCTTTCAGGAGTCTGACCACGTGAAACACATCTTCGTAGCTTATGAATTCGCCCGATCCGTAGAGAACGTCCCGTATCTGGTCGATGAGGATATCCCTGCCGGCGTTGATGGCAACATCATTCTCACTCATGGATAGGAGAACGTCCCTCTTCACGTCCTCGTTGACATCGCAGAGATCGGAGAGTATGGCTATCATTTGTTCCTTGCCCATCTTTGAAATTTCATTTCTGATATCGATCTTGACATTGTCTTTGGAAGGATGCTCATCCCTTTCTTCATGGTCCTTTTCCCTTATGAACCTGAAAAGGACGGCAACTTTATGCTTGCAACCGTATCCAGAGTACGGACAGTCACAATCGGACACGATCTCACCGTTCTCGACCCGGATGCTCACATCGTATTCTCCGTAGGTTCCTCTTACCTTCGCTTTGATACCATCCTCCGAGACCGTCATGGAGGATATCATCCTCGATTCGTAATAGTCCAGTCCTCTCGCTACTATCACTCCGCTGTCGGCTATCTTCCAGATGTCGTTCTCGACCATTTCGGAAAGTTTCATGTATTGAGCCCCTGTTTTTTCTCGAAACGTCGTGTTTCCATATGAAGATGATGTTATGAAGAAACTTCGCGGGGTTTCGGCTCGCTCGTTGCATTTAGCTCGACCCAAATTTCCCTTCGGGAAACTTTGGATACCCGCGTCCGTTATCTTGAAGAGTTCCCAATGAAAAATGTAAAGGATGCATGATCGACATATCATGACCACCCAAAATATTCTTAATCAAAACCCTGATCATCATGTATATTATTGATGGTACAGGACCATCTGTATGGAGGCAATCTGATGAGTGAACCGGAAGTATATCGCATGAAGATAATTCAGAGTGGATGGAACAATCGTGTAAGGGGGATGCCATACAGGATCATTGATATTCCCGATGACTGCACCCTCTATAAATTTGCAGAGATCATAACCGATCTTTTCGAATTTGATTTCGATCACGCTTTCGGATTCTACAGCGAGATCAAGAACCATTACCGTTCGCCTGAAAGTTACGAGCTATTCAAGGACATGGGTGAGGACACAACCTCCAAGGGAGTGAAGAGAACACATTTGAAAAAAGTGTTCAGGGAACTGAAGAAAAAATGGTTGTTTCTCTATGATTACGGGGATGAATGGCATTTCATCATAGAAAAGATCCGGGATATGAAATATGACCCCAAGGAGGACTATTACAAATTGATCAGGTCAGAAAAGGATCCTCTACCACAATATCCCGATACGGATGAATGACATGGATAGAATAACATCCGGAAAACATTCATAAAAATCATTTCCACAGCAACGGTAATGTTTCAGAATCCTTGGAAAAATGTGAGATCAATTCCGTAAAACCATGATCCACTCCCGGAAAACTGGATGATGTCTCCCATGAGACATTACCGGATCTCCTTCACATGACCTTCCCCATAATCCGTAACACCAACCACATCATTTCCGATAAATGTTCAAACTTGCCCCAGGTTCTCAACTGTTCTCTCTGTAGGGAACCAATTGACTCAATGGAATGTAATATTTTGCATAGATGTTTCCATCGAGATCATGGAATGATCCTTCCGGATCCCTTACCATCACCGTGGCTCTCTTCGTTATTCTGGATATCACACCTTTCCTGATCTTTCCCTGGAATTCGAATGAGACCCTGTCACCAACCTTCAGACCGTATTCTTTGTCAGCAGCCTCTCTTCCGGTCACGAGCTGGTGTCTCACATCGGTATGTCCGAATATCCTGCTTCCGAGGGACAGGTAGCGTCGACTGGAGCAGTTTGTATCACCGTACAGAACATATTCGATGAGATGCACTATCTCATGTTCCATTATCACCATCGCAGCCTCCAGCCGATCCTTGCAGACGATCCCGCAGAGGGTGATATCCCTCTTCTCACCATTGAACGACTGGAAGAGAAGGGTGTTTGACAGTGTGATCATATAGATGTCCCCGTTCGAATGGTACTCGGTCTTTCCACCGGAGCGGGTCATTCTCCTCGAGAGCTTGAACATGATCCTGTCGGTATGGTTTTCACTGAAGTAATTCCCTAAAAATATCTCATCGTAGAGTTCGAACATCAATTTGACATCGGCAGGAGCTATTGAGTTGAAGTTGCCGTCGTCAATAAATTCCGAACATTCGATCATTTTTTTGTGGATATCATTTCTCTTTTTCTCTATCGAAGATAAGGAGTGAGCGATATCGAGAAGTGTGTCTGTTTCATCTCTTTTCACAATTTCCCCGGTCCCGGTTTTATTACCTTTCCCGGTTTGCCTGGAAGGACCTTTCTTTCTATTTTGCTTGTTCTTTCTCCCTCTGGACAAGATCGATCACCGCAGCATGCTTCATTGTATCATATCGGTTCCACTTTCTTCGGTTATGGTAAATATGATAGAATAATTTTCACTCATTATCCGCTCCTCCTTCCGCATGGCTTAACCATGACATTATCCGTCCCATCTTTCTCTCCCTCGAACCTTCCGCCCAATAGTATGCCTCGTCCCTGGTTCCGCTCGTGATCAGAATGATCACTTTACCCGTTGATGACCTTCCAGTCCTCCCCCTCCGCTGAATGGTCCGAATCTCGGAAGGGATCGGCTCGTAGAACAGGACCAGATCCACATCCGGTATGTCAATCCCCTCTTCCGCAACCGAGGTTGCGATCAGAACATCGAATTCCCTTTTTCTGAAGCGATCGAGGATCTCCTTCTGTTCCTTCTGCTTCAATCCTCTTCCATCCTTTCCTTTCGACTGTCCCACGAATCTCTCTATTTTCAATCCATCCAGCCTCTCCATTATCAAAGGTATGGTGTCTCTGATCTGGGTGAATACGATCAGGGCCTGACCCTTTTTGACCGATGTTCTAACTATATCCTCCAGAAGGTCCAGTTTGGGATGGGAAGAACCCTTGAAATCCTTCAATCTGCCAACTGATTCCGAAATCCTCGGATCCTTGAGGAAACCCTTCTCCGCTTTGGATTTTTTTGTTTTTTCTCTCATTCTGTCGATGTACATTCTGCATTGGACTACCCCCTGGGTCTCAAGAAGCTCGATCATGTGATCGGCCAGGACGGCTTGTGCCTGATTGTGCAGAGACCCGAACATGAGTCCTTTGTTCCTGTTGTATTTCTTCAGTATCTCGTCTCTTGCCTTCAGAAGCTTCTTCTTGGAAACCATCCCGGGTCTAGCATCCCTGAGAAATCCCAGTTTCCTGAGCTTTCTGACCCTTTCTTGCAGGAAGTCATCCACGAGGGCCTTGATTTCCTTCATATCCTCGGGAAGTTCGGTCCTCCTCCATTCGATATCTATCCCCTTTACATGATCCTTTACATCCTCATCCCCGGAGGTCCTGACCTCGATGTTGTCCACATCCAGATTCTCTATTACTTCCATTATCTTCCTGCCGTCTCCGCCTGGTGAAGCGGTCAAGGCCAGTACATGTCCGTCATAATAAGATAATATCCCTGTGTATGCGTAATCACCAACGCTTCTGTGTGCCTCATCGACTATGAGGAGTGACACATCGGAAAGGTCATACCTCTCTTTCTGCAGGTCGTTGTTGATGGCCTGCGGGGTCGAGAAGACGATCCTTGCCTTTTTCCATTCCTCCACTCTCTTTGCCGGTTTCATCGATCCCGAGAACATAACCCTTCCTTCGGTTTTAAGAAACCTTTGAAAAGAATGAAAATGTTGTTCAGTAAGAGGCCTTGTGGGTGAGACCATGAGGATCTTTCCACTTACATGGGATAATATCTCTGCAGATACCAGGATGGCGATTATGGTCTTGCCCATGCCGGTTGGAAGGACTACCAGCGTGGAACTCTCCAGCGCACTTGAAGCGATGTTGAGCTGGAAATCCTTTGCCAGTATCAATTTTTCTTTGACCAAAGGGTGAGAGATGAAGCCATTTTCTGCGGTGAACTTCTGCTGGACCTTTTTCTGATTTTTCAGAAAATCGTAAATGTTGGTCTGCACTTGGTCCGGACTATTGTGTGTTAATGTTATAAGGGTTCTCGAAAAAAAAAGGGTCTTTCACTTCTTTGAGAACATAGGATTTCAACATACTATAAATAATTCCGATGCCATTGATTGTCATAGGTGGTGAAATGCTCACCAAATTCGAGATCTACAATGATGGCGAATACTGGTGTGCCAGGGGTATCAGGGATGATATCTTCACCCAGGGAAGGACAATGGATGAGTTGATCCGGAACCTTCAGGAAGCAGTTGAACTGCACTTCGAGGATGAGATCGAAAGAGGAGAAGAGATAAGGATAATTTCCATTTCCGAATTCGAGGTGGGTTCTGTTGCAAAGGTTGCCAGTGGTTAGTGGAAAGAAACTGGTCAAACTTCTGACAAGAATCGGAACCGAAAGCTCTTCCCTCTTCAAGCTCCAGGGAATCGATGGTCGTATCCTTCACACTTCCCAGAGAATCCTCCAATTCCGATTCCATTCCGAATGGAAGTGAATAAACTGCCGATCGATCGAAAGGACCCTCCCCCAGCAGAAATTCATACATGTGCTCCTCCCATCTGTCAAACGTCTTGAAGATCACATGATGGAGGTCCTCAAATTCGTTAATGCAAAAAATGATGAAGATGGATCGTATATACTCCATGGATGCAATCATTCGAAGATGAACACATGAAAACCAGGAACGAACTCCAGGCCATTCTTGATAAGAACGATGTATCCCGTTTTGTTGATGCCTCGACAATATGCAACTGGCTCATCCAGGATGATGACAAGAGCCCGAGGTTCGTCCACGCGGTAAAGGTCCTCTCCGGACTCTTCAACAATGAATTCTTTGATGGAACCGAAAAAGCGGAGGAATTGATGGATGTTCTTATGAGATTGTCTCACCAGATGAATGATTACAATCTCAAGGACCCCGAACCTGACCAAACATTCATCCTGAGCAACATCACACTACCACCTCTGGACTGGACAAAACCTTATGGTGAAACATTCGGATTGCTGAACGAGATGAAATTTTTTGAAGCTTGCCGAAAATTCGATGAAACGTTCATCTCCCTACTGGAAGAATCCACCACTGAAAGGGAACCGTACCGGTTGTTCTTTAATGCCTCAAATGCGTACCTCTACGGAGGACTACCGGATCTGGGTATGGCATGCCTCAATTATTCCCTCAAGCTCAATCCCAATTATCCCCCTTCGAGGGCAAGGATCAAGGCTCTAAGATCGGGAGAGATGGATCTAATGATCAATATGGGATCGAGATTTCTTTCAGGAGGCGTTATTGACGGAATTGGCTCCGTCGATCCAATATACCTGCCCCCCTTCTATTTAATGACAGGCTTAAGGTCGGTTGGAGTCGAGATTTCCCGGAAGGATTTCGATGACTGGTCAAACAAATATAATTCTGTAAAAGAGATCATGGATTCGGAATTGAATATAAAGGATGAAGATAGGGAGTTTGTAAACAGGTCCATCTCGGCTCTGTGGAAGATTTATCGGCCTGATGTACCTCACCACGAGTTGTTGGAAAAGGTTCTCTGGGACCTTGATGAAGAAATTGACGAACCTGAAGAAAACAATGATAATATCGATTGTTATCTGAACGAACTTGAAGGTCTGATTTTCAACGATAAAGAGGATTTTCTGAAAGATTATCCCGGTTTCAATGATGGAGGTTCATACGAACTCGAGGCAATGATATCCGTTCTAATGTACCTGGATAGACAAAAAGAATCCAGAGAAAAGGGGTTGAGGATTGCAGAAAAACTGAAACAGGAAACGGGATCGGCCATCTGGTCCGTGGTCATAGATTTTTTGAAGGAGGATGATATTGAGGAAGTGGAAAGAATGGCCGAGGAATACAGGGAGGACGACAGCGAAACTGTGTTACTCTGGGATATTGCCGAGAGATTTCTCGACAACAGGACCTATATGTCCGAACCCGAGTCCACGTACATGTATGAAGAAGAAGAGGATCTTTCGATTATTGAAGGATCCATGGATGAGGAAGAGCTCCTGGATGAATTGATCCAGAATGAGATGTTTGAAAAATTAACAAAGATAGCAGATGATGATTCATGGAAGTATGAAGAGGATCCAGAGGTCCTTTTTCATCCCACGTCCGTGTATTTCAGACATCTGAAGGGTTTGGGGTTGAACTTCGAGACAGAGAGAGATGTGGAATCAATAACCGCTCCGTTCATCAACTCCAAGAAAAAGAATAAAAAGACAGGAAGGAATGATCCCTGCCCATGCGGATCGGGAAAGAAGTACAAGAAATGCTGCTTGAGATAAGAGAATACTTCCCATAGCTTATTACGATCCGAACGATATTGTTGAATATATTCTGAATGGCAAAACCAAAAAAACATATCTTTTTGCGAGGGTTGGACCTGTGGCTGATCCCGGGGAATTGACCTACCGAGAAAAGGTCATGATAGCATATCCTCCAGGTCAAAACATGAAAAACCCTCGTTCCTGAGAGATTCCTTCCCCTCCAATCTGATGGCGGCAATTCCAAGATCGACATTGAGGTCCTCCCCGAATATCCTCTTCACCTTTCGATCAAGATCGGCAAGGATTCTCTTTACCTCCTTCTTTTTCATCTCTCTTGCCTTTACTTCCAAAACCATCCTCACATTTCCGTTCCTGTCCATTCCCACAATATCCAGCTCGTTCCCTTTTCTATCCCAGTATTTTCCGATTCTGGGATATACTTCCGACATACTCCTTCTCATATGATCAAGTACTGCATCCTCGAAAAGGCGGCCTCTGTATGTTTTCCATTCATCCCGCACCAATTTTCCTATCCTATCGAAATTTCCTATCTGGTAATCGCTCATTTTCCTGTAAAGGAATCGGAAATGAAACCTGAAGTAATTGCTTTTCAGAAAATATCTCGTCTTCTTGGACCTCAACGGATCATCCGTAACCGGAACCACTCTTTCCACCACGCCCAGGATATCCTTCAGATCATAGAGGTACGGAGATAGGGAGGTAGCCTCGATATGCGTCATATCACTTATCTCTTTTTTACTGGCCTTCCCGAGGGCCATCGCCGCAAGTATCTCGTGATATGTTGCATGGTCCGAACCGAACTCCTCTATTAGAATATCCATAATCTCATTCCTGAGAGGGGCAAGATCGTTTAGTATGAGTTTCTCCAGGGCTTCATCGAATGTTCTTACCTTGAATTTCTCCATCAATCTGTAGTAATAGATGACACCTCCGAAGAGAAAGTAGAGATCCAACCTGTCGCTCAACCTCTTCACTCCGAGGTCTTTCATTATCTCAAAACACTCTGCTATCGAGAAGGGTTTCAGGGTCAGGATATTATCGGCTCTTTTGAAGAGAGGGGATTCCGATTCTATGAATATCCTTCTTATCATTCCCATGGAGGACCCGGATATGATTATCAGAGATCTCGATTCATTACCATGGAGGTCCCATATCTTCTGAAATGCGGATATGAATGAAGGGTCCGATCTCTGGAATCGCTGGAACTCATCAAAAACCATTACATTTTCCATTTCGATCCTCATGATGAACTCGAGGAACTCCTCAGGTTTCTCGAACCTTACGTAGTCTGGGATCGGGGTCACATTCTTTAATTCGTTCCTGAACTCTTCAAGTAGCATACCCGTTGTCTTGTTTTTATCCACAAAGAAATATGCGAAATCGCGATCCTTGCAGAATTTCTTTATAAGTTCGGTTTTCCCGATCCTTCTCATTCCTGTTATTACAACGAATGAGGGTTTGTTCGATTCGAGCAGTTCCAGCATCTCGAGTTCTTTCTTCCTTCCGTAGAAATCCATCATTCGCACCAATGATTATTTTTATAATCATTATAAGTATAATCATATTTATATTTTCATACGGAGGTTGGATCCAATTTGACTTACTGATGAAACTGTGATCAAACTTATGAAAATAGAAGTTCAGGACCAACTCCGATACCTCTCTTCTTCTTGTAAAATCCCCATAGATATAATTATAAATTACTCAGTCCATATGGAATAACGGAAGAGGCTAATGATCAAAATCCACGAAAAGGTCAGTTTTATCTGGTCTATCTCTGATTTTTTTATGGTCCTCATCGGCCAAACCAATACAAACATACCATGCTACCAATCAGATTGTGGTGGCAATACCACGGAGCACAATCCTGCAAGGAACATGTATTGAACGAGGTGAAATAATCATCAGGAGGTTAAAAACCGTTATGGTTGTCCCATATCATGATTCATCATGGTATGAGACCATAAACAGGAGGAATCAAAGGTGGTAATGAAAACAAGTAAGTTAACCTCAATTCTGGCCTTAATGGTTCTGATATGTGTGCCCTGGTCGGAATTTTTAACCGGCGTAGTTCAGACTGGCGAGGAAATGTACATTTCATTGTCTTCCAATGACAGGGTCCTCGGTCCCGGAGATGATACGAACGTTAGGATCAGATTGTTCACCGGTTCCGGTATCTCCGCATCCGGTGTTTCCGGTCAATGGGTAAACGTATCCACTGAGCCTGACAGGCCCTCTCCCGTATCATTGATAACCGATGAAGATGGGTATTGTAACCTGAATTATGAGGCTCCTTCATCCATCAATGCTTCTTTCGATGTTGTTGTATCAGCCTGGATTGGTGATGGATTCGAGAGCGGAACGAATGGAACGCTTACGCTCCATGTGGTTTTCAGATATGATGTTCAGATCATAGGACCATCAATGGTGCTCAGAGGTTCCGAACCTGTGGCATTCAACATATCTGTCACCGTAAACGGTGAACCGTCCCCCTTCTCAACACTCGGTGCAAGGTCGGAGCTGCTTGGTATGATAGTTGATTACACGATCACCGACTCCGTGAACGGAAAAGGCAGGATCACGTATCAGCCTCCAGACGAAATTGGACGGGCAAGGTTATGGGTGAGCGCCCAGGGGTCCGGTTACGGATCCGAAAGATTCGAGATAGGAGAAACATACTTCGATTTCATGATCGTTGATGAAATTGCACCCTTTAACATTACGGTTCAACCCGATAACATGAACTGTAAAAGATGGGGCAGCCTGAATCTTACTGTCACAGCCACCAGAGGCGGACACCCTGCAGCCGGAATAAGAATTGCGTGGTCAGTAACCAGAGGATGGCTTTCGGATACGGTAACATATACCGATCAAAATGGACTTTCAACCGTGAATTACACTGCGACCCACTCGGATGATTCGATCTGGGACGGAAGGATCAATGTTACCACCACCGCAAGTGATGGAATGGAAACAAAGATTGCGGATTGCTGGTTCAATGTCTGGTCACATCTACCCGAATGGAATACCAGGTTTTCCTATCATACATTTGGCCTTCAACTTGTGCAGGGAGAGGACCTTTTCCTGCAATATAGCTTCTCAAGATGGGGTTGTGAGGTATGGAACTTTATTGCAGGTGCAAGACTTGATTTTGTCATATATGATGAGAACATGAATGAGTATTCCCGGGAAACCCTGTTAGAAGGTATCAATATCGACTCACCGAGGTTCTATCTTGAATCAGAGAAAGTGAAGGTAATGAATATCCATGTAGATATGCCCCCGGGACAGTATTTCTGGGAACTGATGGTACTCTCTCCCGGAGGAGTTCACACCTACTGGCATCCGGTCCCGAGATATAAGGAATTGCTTGTCCTTGACAAGGAAGATAAGAACTGGACATTTATGATATACATTAACGGAGACAACAATCTCGGAATACTGGCTGCAAACCTTATAGAAAACCTAGAAACCAGGGCTCCGGATGGAGAATTTAGGGTAATAATTCAGATAGACCATCCCTGGAACACAATGGAAAGATACGAATTGAAAGGGAACGGTGACATCAACAATATTGATTCAACACTGATCTATCAGCATCAGGGAGAATTCTACAACTCGGGTTTGGCTTTGAACCTGTATCAGTTCATGACATGGTCAGCAGATTATGCTCCTGCAGAGCATTACTGTCTTGTATTGTGGGACCATGGAGGAGGATTCTGGGGGTGCTCGATAGACGAAAGCCATCAGGAATACAATCACTTCAACCTGGATGATCTGAATGAAAAACTGACAATATTCAAAGACAAGAAAAGAATCCTTGAAGTATTGGTTTTTGACATGTGCCTCATGTCATGTTTCGAGGTTGTTGCCCAACTTCAGGACTGTGTTGGATACATGGTAGCCGCGGAGAACATCGTAAATGCTGTAACTGTGGAGGGAAATGTTTTCCAACACATATTGGATTTCTATCCCGATTATATTCCCAGCGCGATCCAGGTTGCAAATGCATTCGTTTCCGGATTTCAGGATAGTTTTGGTAATGCTTTCCCGTTTACTGTGATAGATCTCGAAAAAGCAGGAGATGCCGTGGAGAGATTTGATGATCTGTGGCAGCTACTCTTGGATAACTGGGATCATCTCAAGCATGTTCTGACCTTGACAAGGTCCTTCATGAATTATATCGAGGGACCATTTCTTGATGTTCACTGGCTCGTGGATCTCAAGGACCTCATTAAGGAACTAAAATTCAATTTGAGATATTTCCATGGAATGTCAGGATATCAGGAAATGATGAATGCATCTGAAGAATTTCTACGTACATTTGATGATCTAATCGTGACTCGATTGACAGTATCCGGATTCAACGGAATCAATATCTTCCATCCGCCATCATATTCCGTTTACAATAGCGCAGGGTACGATTACTGGCGGCATTCACTTCCCCATGAGAGCAATTATCACACCGTACTAGAATGGTATTACAGGGGACGACCGGCCGAGGAAAAAGATCCGGAAGAAGAACAAGGCCCCCCAGAGAACAGAACCTCATTCAACCCGGTTTCGATCGATAACATCACTTTTGTTGACACCGATTTTGATGGTCAACTTGAATCCATGGATTTGAGGGTCCGGATTGATAACAGAAATGGAACTGAGGACCTGTTCCTTAAAATGGAATCATTCCCCGTTGGCGATGAGAGGAGTGGAATGTCCATTGAACCGGATTATGCTGATATCACTGCAGTTTCTTCGGGGAATTTGAATTTGAACAGATACAATATCAGGTCAATTAAAAAAGGGCCTCACAGGATAATACTGAAGGTCCTATCCAGCAGTGGACACCTATTGCATAGAATTGATCTGGGAAATTTAACTATGAATTCCACCATCGAAAAAAATGATATTCCAGATCTCGAGATCAATGTATCGAAGACCTCCATAATATCGGGAGATGAGATCGAATTTTATGTGAACATGAAGGGATCTGTATCAGACCTGAATTTCTGGTGGGACCTGGATACCGATGATGGTCAATGCATCGATGCTGCGGGCTCATCCATAACTCAAATATTTTCAAGACCTGGAAATTACACGGTCAGGCTCTTTGGATGTAATGGTGAGATTACAATCACAAGATCTGTGAATATAACCGTTGAGGGTTCAGGGATCAATTCACCTCCTGTTATAGGTGAAGTTGTAGTTGAGGAGGGCCCGGGTCAATGTGGAATTGTAGCACGGATCGATTCCGGAACCGAGGATCCTGATGGTGATCGGATCAGATTCCTCTTCGATTTTGGGGAGGGATCAGACTGTTCATGGACGGATTCAAAATCTGCAATGCATCGTTTTGAGACATCGGGAGAGCATTCGTGTGCAGTATGGGCAATGGATGTGAAAGGGGCAATATCTGAGCCTTATTTTATCACGACAACATCCAATGGAACTCTAGAAAATGAAGCCCCATCCCTTGAATTGTCCCATGAACTGGACGAGGATGGGGAAGTAACGGTTTCGCTGGAAGGATCATATGACCCGGAGGGTACGCGAATTGAAACGATGATAGACTGGGGAGATGGGAACTACACCCCTTATTCGGATGGCATCAGATTATCACATCTTTTTCAGGTACCGGGGAATCATTCCATACAGATTTTTATCAGGGATGAGGACCAGAGGATCAATTCAACAACCCTGTTTCTCAAGATAGATTTGAGTGAAAATGACAGTTCAGAAAATTTGGATCACTGGAAATATATCACAATCGCTATTGTATTGATATTCATTGCCTTATTACTTTTATTGCTGTTCCTTTTCATTTCGAAAAGGAACAAGCCACTGTTGGAAGAGTGAATAATAATTTACTAACTGAAAGAGTAAGTAGGGCGGACATATTCGAGACTTATTATGTTGTATGGAAATATGATAAAGAACATGAAATTGAATCCATGCTACCTACTGTTTTTCACTTATTTTTAAAATTCTCATTAAGGATAGAGCTATAAATAATACTATGCATTTATTTCACTCCTTCCCTTCCTTGAAGGGATCTATCTTTGCAGTCGGGAGGTCGCTCTTTTCATGGGTTTATGCGTTTGATATCCGGCTATCAAGAGAACATAGGCATGCCTTGGAGTACCATATATCTTCATCCCGAATCTCTCCATGTCCCACCTCGATCCCGCCGCTCATCAACAGAGAGGGGAGGATCCAGGAGTTAAGAAATGAAATGATGGAGGAATACCCTCATTTCTATCTCCTCCATCTCTATTTGCATCTTCATTATCTGGATGCTGATTACATCGGCGAGACAGAGAGCAATAAAGGATACTTGAAAACCACCATAACAGCACATGAGAATCATGCTGACTACGATAGAGAAGAAATAGATGAGTTCTTCAAAGGGGAGAGAAGAAAGATCCAGAAATGGATGAATGACATTCTTAAGATTCGTGTAACAACTACCGATCCTCTTCATCGAGATATTCCATGACCGGTTTGGAAATGATGCCGTGGATCAAAACGGATAGAATTATTATGACAGTTACAAGAGCCAACACATCTTCTGCGCCTTTGAAACTTGCATGATGCATCGCATACATCATGTAGTAGATGGAACCCACCCCTCTGATACCGAAAAAGGAGATGGTCAGTTTCTTTTGCAATGACAGAGACGCGCCCGCAAGTGACAGCAGCCCAGATAGCGGTCTCATAACAAAAATGGCCACCAATGCAACGGGGATCATATACCAGTGAAAATGCGATGTGAAACCGCTTGCAAGATAAACACCGATCAGCATGAACACTATGAGAATGAATATCTGTTCAAGTTCCTCCGAGAAATCATGGAGCATTGATAGATATTCATGACCCGATTCCTGTTGCTTGAATGTGCATGCGGCAATGAATACCGCAATAAAACCGTAACTCTCCAGTATCTCGGCAACCCCGTAAGGTATCAGAGTCAAACCTATGACTGCCAGTCCTATTGACATCTTCGATTTATGGGTCGCCTGGGGAGGAATAGAGAAAATCACCTTTCCCAGGATCCACCCGATAACGAGACCGGCCACAGCACCTATGGCTATCTTGTAAATGAAATCCCACAAAAACCATTCAAGGAACCATCCGGACGGTGCAATGCCTGCGAAAGCAATGGCAATTGCCATGTTGGTGAACGGGAATGCCAATCCATCGTTGAGCCCCGATTCCGTGGTCAGGGCAACCCTTACGGAGCAACTATCCTCCTTCAGGGGCGGGGTGGTTTGAAATTCGTCGGCCAGAACCGGGTCAGTGGGAGCAATAACCGCACCCAGCAGAACAGCCGTTGCGGGAACCAAAGACAGAAACCACCAACCCATGATCGCCATCATGAGAATGGTCAATGGCATTGCAATGATCAGAAGTTTGGAAGACAATTTCCATGTGCTGGGATCGAAGGGTCTGTTTATCTTCAGTCCGACGCCCGTTAGACTGACGATAACCGCTATCTCGGTGATCCTCATTCCCCAGTAGACAGTTCCTGTGTCATTCGATATATCCATATCCAGTATCAGACCGAAGAGGACACCCGATAGAACAAGGTAGAATATGGGCATTGCCACCCTGCGTTTCTTGAGGATATTCGGAAGGATCCCCGCCATCAATACAATTATCCCCGCACCGAGGAGTATTATGTTATAGATATCCATTGAAAAAAATCCCCCAAGACACTTTCACCCTTCAGGATCTACGTATATCCAAATCATTCGTTGAAATGGATTTATATCTTTCGTCACTTGGACATATTTGCTTGATGATGTTTGTGTAGGGCCATAGTCCACGGTATTGAAAGACCGATACGTTATCCGGTCTTTTTGGAAATAATACCATTCAAAATGGATCAGCCGATCATACATTTCATTGGTATAGATCATTCTTCATTATCCATATCTTCACCTGGACCTTTCAGAACAACCTTCCAGGATCGAAATATAATGACGTGGGCAAGGATTAATATCAACTGTTCCTGATAACCCATTCATTAAATATCGGTCATGGTGGCTCCCATGAAAGACAAAGAGAAAGTTCGTAGGATCAAGAAGGAACTGAAGGACCTCACAGGCGGTTTCTGCAGATCGAAGATCAACGAAGAATATGCCGCTCTTTGCGAGAAGATGATCGATAAGATGGCAAGAAAAAGAAATGTTCCCTTTCTCAGTGGGAGAAGAGAGACGTGGGCTGCCTCCATCGTATATTCCCTCGGGCAGATCAACTTCCTTTTTGACAGCACTTTTGAACCATATGTCGAAGGAGCGGATATCTGTGAATATTTCGATGTCAGCAGGTCAACGGTAAACGATAAGGCCAAAAAGATCAGGGACATGTTCAAGATGGGTTATTTCGATGAGGAGTTCTCCACTGAAAATATCAGGGAACAAAACCCGATGAATGATCTTGCAATGCTCGAAAACGGTTTGATAGTGCCAAAGGATCAAATGAAGGACATGGTAGACAATTTCATATCCTTGATCGAAGAAGATGACACCGATGTAGAACCTGTCAAGGAACCGATCAAAGTAGAAAATGAAAATACAGCAATTAAGAAGAATGATCCACAGATAGAAGTAAAGAGGGATGAAAAACAGAGATCCATTTTCGATTATTGATAAAAAACAACAGAGGAACGGGAAATTGATGAATATCGGATTTTTGATTAATCCAAAAATGGAGGAGAGATAGATGACAGGAAAAAAGGAATCTGGATATCCTCCCAGGGATTTCCGGCTGGAGATCCTGAATAGCGAGAGCGATAGCAACAAGGACCTTCTCGAAAGGTTGAAATCCAAAACCGATGAAGACCACGCCTTCGATCTTGATGACGAATACTCGATGGTCGAGGAGATCCAATCAAACATTCTGCGCTGGATCGAGGATATCGAAAACGGAAAGGAAGATACACTATCCGAAGACGACTTGAACTTCAGGTTGAACATTCTTGAAAATCAGATAATGTTCCATGGTGATATCCTTAGAATGGATAAAACCCTCGGTGAATATGATCGGCAGATGTTCAGGGAAGATCTTGAAAAGATCAAGGAATGGAGAAGATGCCTCAATAAGTTCATAAGAGAACCTGTGTGAATAGGACCGCCTGACATAATTATGGATCCGTGAATTCTCAATCGATATCCGGATATTGAGGCGGGCTCTTTCCGGCCCTTTCGATTATCCTCGGAAATTTTTCACTCGATTCGTTCTCATCGATCCCGACAACATCGATCTGATGAAGCCATTCATCGCCGAAATCGAACCGGTAGCCGAAAGCTCTTCCCTCCTCGAGCCCTAAAGAATCGATTGTCGTATCCTTCACACTTCCCAGGGAATCCTCCAATTCCGATTCCATTCCGAATGGAAGTGAATAAACTGCCGATCGATCGAAAGGACCCTCTCCGAGCAGAAATTCATACATGTGTTCCTCCCATCTATCAAAAGCCTTGAATATCGCGTGATGGAGGTCCTCAAGGGTCTGGTCGCCCCTGATCTCTATCTTTCTCGATATCAATTCCTCGTTGAAATCCTCTGGAAGTGGGCCCTGGATCAAAAATACCTCCAGGGTGTAGAGTTTCGATTTCCGTTCTTCGGTCCTCGATAGAACTTTTCTTCCGTACTTTGAATTCAGTTTTCTCTTTCTTTCCATCTCAATTCTTTTTTTCATTTCCACTTTTTTCTCCCGGATATATCCTTCCCTGTCGAAATCGAAAACATCACGGTCCCAGACAATAACCCTGTCCATCAAAGGCTTCTTTCTTACAGATAGGATATCATAGCCTGTTTCATCCTCGTATTCTACCTCGACCAGTCCCATTCTGCACAGAAATCTCTTGATCACCCTTGTGATGTAGGTCCACTCGTAGCCCATGACCGGATCCCTGCCTCTCCACTCAACGAAATCCAGATACAGATCGGGAAAAGCTATCCTGAACTTGTGAGAATAGAACTCGGGAGGTCTCTTCTCCTCTCCGTATTTCTGGAAGAGAAAGATGGAGAATGCAAAACCACCCTGGACAATCCAGCTCTCGGGTAAGAAATCGAAATATCCCCAGTTGAATCCGGTTGCCATGTATTTGAAAAGAACCCGGTACCTTTCCGCAACATCCATCTTCAGGAACTTCTTCCCCTTTCCTGACAATGAAAATTTATTATTCCTCTTCGAGACCAACCCCATCCTGCTGGTTATTTGTTTCATGAATCCAAGGTATTGGATATCATCCTCCGAACGGATCGGCTGGTCCAGATAGTAATCATCCTCCCGTACTCCATTCTCAATCAGATATTTGCAGACTGATCTTGTCAAATTCCCCTTTGGGGTCAGTTTCAGTGGTGAGTTCTCCTTCATATACTCAAGATAGATCATCAGGTGGTTCAACAGAGGTACATCATCAAGATTACCAAGGTCCTCCCCCATGCGAAAGGGACAATGCTCACTGAACGGATGATAGAGGATCCGGTCCATCTCGTTGGGGCTGAAATTGTCGAAGTCCAGGATATGATCTCCCGTATATCCGTCCGGATACTCGATCTCACCGACATACTGTATTTCCATTCATCCTCCCTCCTCTTCGGTATCCTTTAAAGATCTTGCAAGAGCCTTCTCCTGGGCATGACGGTAGGAATCCTTCAACTCATCAAGCAACCATGATTCCCGCTTCCTGAGTGGGATCTTGCCCATTCTAACCAGTGCGGAGAACTCCACCTCGGGAGGGCCCGGCATCACTTCCACATCCTTCAGTCCGTCCCCTGCCCTCCAGAATCCGAAGAGATCCACGGTTTCCGGAAGATTTTTCTCTACCTTAATCTCCACAGCAGGGACCTCGTTCCTTTTGCTTTTCAACAAACTCAAGACCTCTTCCTTCTCCATCCCCCTGAGCCTGAATATCAAGAAAGGTTCCTCATCGAACCTCTCGGCAATAATGAAATACACCGCTGCAATGTGTTTGCAGGGATTTGCCCAATCGGGGCAGGAGCAGTCGGTTTCCAGGTCCTTTCCCTTCAGGGGAAAGAGCGGCACCTTGCATTGAGAGAACGCTTCCTCGATGTTTTTCGGCATCTCCCCTGCAAGGAGTTTTGCGGCAAAAACCGCCCTGGATGCCATTACCTCCAAAACCTTCTCCCAGTCCCTCTCGCTCAACGGTTCCAGTTCGATCGTGACCTTGTAGGGTTTCGAACGTGAACCCTGTACCTTGGCCGATACCTTCCCTCTTTCGATATCGATAGATGCCACCTGCCCCATCCTGGCATAGCGCTTCCCCCTGCCTAGTCTCGCCCCCATACCGAAGGATTCGAGGACCTCAATCCACCTCTTTGACCACCATTTCTCCCCGATATCACCTTTTTTACTTTTTGTCTTGATACCGTTCTTTACGGCTCTTGGCGTGGTCTTCTCGTATTTGGGATAATACCACCATGACATGGTCATTCACCTCCCACTGCATCAGCGCCGAGTTCGAACAGTTCCCTCAACTTATCCGTAGAAAGCTCCGTGATCCAGTTCTCGCCTGTCCCTATAATGGAATCCGCAAGTTCCTTCTTCTCCTCTATCATCCGGTCTATGCGTTCCTCAACTGTTCCGATGCAGACGAACTTGTGAACGTGGACGTTCTTCTTCTGCCCTATCCTGAAGGCCCGGTCTGTCGCCTGGTTCTCGACCGCAGGGTTCCACCACCTGTCGAAGTGGAACACCCTGTTGGCAGATGTCAGGTTCAACCCCAAACCACCCGCTTTCAGAGAGAGTATGAAAAGGGAGGGTCCTTCGGGAGACTGGAAACGGGACACCATCCTGTCTCTGTTCTTCTTGGTTGTACCGCCGTGAAGGAAGAGGACCTCCGAGGAGAACCTCTCCTCGAGATAAGGTTTGAGCATCTCGCCCATGGTCGAAAACTGTGTGAATATCAATGCCCTGTCACCTTCGGACAATGCCTCCTCCAGCATCTCCTCGCATCTCATCAGCTTCCCTGACCTGCCTCTCAACTCACTTCCGTCCGCAAGCAGATGGGCAGGGTGGTTGCAGACCTGCTTCAGCTTCATGAGAGCGGAAAGGACCAGGCCTTTTCTCTGGATCCCGTCCGAGGAATCGATCTGCCCCATCATATCCTTGACTATCGCCTCGTAAAGTGTTGCCTGCTCCCTGGTGAGATTGTAGAGGACCTTCATCTCTATCTTGTCGGGGAGGTCGCGTATGATCGTCTTGTCGGTCTTCAATCTCCTGAGTATGAACGGACGGGTCATATCCTTCAATTTCTCACCCGTTCTCCGGTCACGGTAGCGTTCAACGGGGATCGCGAAATTCTTCCTGAAGCTCTCCGGACCTCCCAGATACCCCGGATCGAGGAAATCCATGATGGACCAGAGCTCGGAAAGTCGATTTTCAACGGGGGTTCCAGTTAGAGCGATCCTGTTCTTACTTTCAAGCCTCTTCACTGCTATTGTCTGCTTGGTGGTCCGGTTCTTTATGTTCTGGGCCTCGTCGAGGACAACGTTCTCCCACACGTATCCTGAGATCGTCTCAATATCCCTGGACGCAAGGGCATATGTCGTTATAACGGCATCATTTTCGGAGACATTTTTCTTGAATTCCTTTCCAGAATAACGATCCGTTCCGTGATGGACTATGACCTTCAGTTCCGGAGCGAATCGTTCGATCTCCCTTTTCCAGTTCCCCACCACGGACATGGGGCATACGATCAGGGTCGCCTTCGGTCTCGTCTTCCCTTCCCTTTCATTCAAAAGTAGCGATATTATCTGGATCGTCTTTCCAAGGCCCATATCGTCTGCAAGACATCCACCCAGACAGTGCTCCTTGAGAAAAGAAAGCCATGACAGGCCCCGCACCTGGTAGGGTCTGAGCGTTCCATTGAATCCCGAGGGTTGCTTTACATCCTTTATCTTGCCCCTGCCCTTCACTCCTTTCAGCAAATGACCAAGGTCCCCCTCTCCTTCAAGGGAGAGCACCGGAAGACCGGTGAGGCCCTCTTCGAGCCTTAGAGCCTCAAGAAGGGACATCTCTTCCTTCTTCCTGAAATACGATATGGCCTTCTCTATCTGATCCTTTCTGATCTCGACCCACTGGCCCTTGATCTGAACCAGAGGAACCTTCAGGGAGGCGATCCTCTCGAACTCCTCTTCCGATATGGTCTCCTCTCCCACGGCGATCCTCCAGTCGTAGGAAACAAGCCCGTTGAGACCGAAGAAACTCGAGGATTCCTTCCTGTCCTGTTTGGGTCTGATCCTCATTTTTATCCCGAGACCCGCTCTCTCCTTCTTCCACCATGCTGGGAGCATGACTCCCATGCCGACGGACTGGAGAAGAGGGGCGGATTCCCTAAGAAACTTGTATGCAGCCGGAGGATCCAATAGCGTTCCTTCCGGATGTTTCTCATCTAGACAAGATTCTATATCACTACAAAGGGTGGAGGCCCTCCCCAAGTCTTCAAGGAATGTCTCCTGAGGACTCTCAACGGTCCTTCCAAGAAAGCTGAGGGTATCGGATCTCTCATTCCATATCACATCAGAGGGGATTATAAGGCTGGGATCATCGGCTGCCTGAAGATAAAATCCCAGAGACCATCGATCATCCCCCGATTCGGGGGGGTCCAGTTTGAAACAGGTCCTGAATGGTCTGGATTCAGGTATTGTCTTCGGGTTCTCGGACCATTTCATTATCCTCTCCACGAAAGGTTCGCTTTTCCAGGATATAGTAGAGAAAACCGAATGTTTTTCGGTGAGCGATCGCCACCATTCCGAGGCTGGGTTTTTTGGAGATCTCTTCTTCTTCTTTCGGTCCAAAACCTCGAACCCTGTTCTGAGAAGATCATCCAGGAGGGTATTCATGAATTCTGTCAGAAGTTCTGATGAGTGGATGCCTGAAAAATTCGTGCACAGCGGTGGCATCGCTCCAGCAAGCATGTTCATTCTCTCTCTGTCCGATGAATCGGGGACCATCATCCATCGACCGTGATACTGTTCATAACCAATCCTGTCCAGCTCGAGCTTGATAACGGGGGCATATCTGTGTCCGCTTATCATCTCCAGTACGAGCCTCGCTGCCTTCGCCCAAAATAAAAGCGAATCACCAAAGACGAAAGTCTGTGGAGCTCTATTGGGAAGGGAAACAAGAAGGTCAATACTATTTCGGACCTCGATCCGGATGCAGTCTATCCTCTGATCCTTCAATGTTGCTGAATTTTTCATCGTCTCCTCATCGATGGATCCCTGGGAAAGAACTGGCTTTGCCTTGTGGTAAGGGAATCCCATCACGATGGTCTTAACTTCGCACCAACCGATGTGCGGAAAAATCCCTTTTAGATCTTTGACCAGTTCATTTTTTCTCAGAATGTTCGGATGATATTCTGGTATATTCTTGGGAGGCCTCCCTCTTCTTTTCTTCAAGGGAACCGAGGATTCCATGAATATCAAAAGATAGCCTGGAGCATTGGGTTCGAAAACGGAATGGATGACCTTCATGGGTAAACTTTTGAAGGTAGAAGCGTTGTCGATATTTTAGATGATTGATTTCTCATTTTTCCGTGCCCCTTTTCTTGAGGGTTGGAATGGTTGATCAACGATCAAAGATATCGACCTCTTTGAAAATGGTCTTGACGTAGGTCATTTTTTGTCACTGCTTACAAACCTCATTCTAATGGATCATCTTCCTTCTTCGGTGAGGTTCTCTTCATTATTATCATGAAACCGGCGACCGTCAAAATGATCAGGATGGCAAGGGCCACCAACAGAATGATGTTCATCATCCTCAAATCCTTGATATCCTCATTAGCGGAATCCATCTCCGAGCTCAGTTCATCAACAGAATCCATATCTGAGGACAGCGAATCGATCCTGTCCTCTACCGTTTCCACATCGGACATCATCGACGGCAGAGAACCGTTGATCACCTCGATCTCGGATACAAGTGCTTCCAATGACGAAGATATCAAATCGATTTCTTCATCGGTAGAAAAGATGTCGGACCCGAGATCCGTGAGGTTATCCCTAATTGAATCGAGTTCATTTTCGAAAGCATCTAATTTCGATATCAGTCCCGTCAGGTTCTCACGCAGGGAAGCGATCTCATGCTCGGAAATGTTCAGATCATTTTCCATCGAATCCAATCTATCCGTGACCGAGTCCATCTGGTCCTGAATCGAATCGATGTCTGATCCCAAATTAGCCAATGTATTGAACGTGTTCAAGATATCGGATTGAATGGATGGTATGGGATCATTGTAGGTAACGGTCCTTGTTATCGTTTCTTTGTTCTCCCATTCGTCCCTTGAAGTTATAGCGATCGCATTTTCTCCATCTATCAGTGAAATGTTGCAGTAAAAGGAACCATCGGATCCCACCTCTGCAATTATTCCGTTTATACTCAGGATGGATCCTGGCTCGGTGGTGCCATGAACCGTTATAACCGGTACATCGGTCTCAGATCCATCCTCGGGAGAGGACACAATAAGGGTCGGGGGGGTGGTATCAGGCATCACGAACCTGTTCGCCCGTATATTATCAAAGATACCGTCACTTTGAGACCATACCGCCACCGTATTTACTGATAGTTCAACCGCAACCTGTGGCCTATAAGCACCTCCGGAATTGGCCGTCTCGATCAGTTCCGCTTCATCCCATCCGGCACCCATCGTATACCGATTGGACCGAATATTGTAACGGGTGCCGTCGTATTGAGACCATACCGCAACTGCATTGCCAGATCTGTCGATGGCAATCTGTGGACTCAAAGCATGCCCGGAATTGTCAGTCTCGATCAATTCCGCCTCGCCCCACCCGGCACCCACCGTGTACCGATTGGACCAGATGCTGTTCCGGTAACCGCTCGGCTGCCTCCAAACGACCATAGCATTTCCCGATCCGTCAATTACAATCTGCGGATTGTCAGCGGGTCCAGAGTTGTCCGTCTCGATCATTTCCGCCTCGCCCCAACCGCTATCTGCAGTATAACGATTCGACCAGATGTTGTTTCGGAGTCCATCGGATTGAGACCATACCGCCACCGCATTGCCAGATCCGTCAAGGGCAACCTGCGAACCGGATACAGTACCCTGCTCATCTTCGATTATCTCCACCGTCCCCCACCCCGTTCCTGCAGTGTATATATTTGAATGGACATTGTAACGGGCGCCGTCGTATTGTTGCCACACGACCACACCATTCCCCGATTCGTCCATTCCAACTTGCGGGTTGTAAGCATGTCCGGAGTTGTCCGTCTCGATCATTTCCGCCGTGCCCCATCCCACATCTGCCGTGTACCGATTGGACCAGATGTTGTAACGGGTGCCGTCGAAATGAGACCATACCGCCACCGCATTGTCAGATCCGTCGATGGATATTTGAGGATAATGAGCATCCCCGGCATCTTCAGTTTCGATAAGCTCCGCCGTGCCCCATCCCACACCTGCAGTGTATCGATTGGACCAGATATTGTCCCTGGTGCCGTCATATTGCTGCCAGACAGCCAAGGCATTGCCAGAGTTATCTATCACTATCTGAGGATACCTGGCATCCCCGGAATCATCTGTTTCGATCAATTCCGCCTCGCCCCACCCAATATCTGCATTGTATCTATTGGAATAGATATTGAATCGGGTACCATCGTTATGATGCCAAACAACAATGGCGTTACCCGATGCGTCAAGAGCAACTTGAGGGAATTGAGCATTTCCGGAATTTTCGGTTTCAATGAGTTCGCCGATCCTCCAACCCGAATGCGATACCGAATCTGCGGACATAACCATCAAAGGCAATCCCATTATAATCATTGCCACAAAGAATACCATCATAGGTCCCTTTACATTCTCCATTCTTGACCCCCATCATAGAACGGATCCATCTATAAGTTACTGTTCTATGATATTTTCTATTGGACACCAATAACAACACATATTTTGCCAGCAAACAGAATAGGCAGTAAGAATTTCTCGGATCAAAAGAGGCCAGACATTGAAGCAAGAATATCAAAGCCAGAGTATAGAATGATATCGGCTTCTAACCCCATGGAGTTGTGTTCAAACCACATGATGTCATATAACTATGAGTATGGTCTTTGAAAAATCAAATGGATTTTTCAGATTTGATCATTAGGATTAGAAGATGTTGACTTCTAAATAGATCAAATGTCGGGGACGGGATTTAAGTAGAATAACCAAAAATTCCGCATAATCAAAGATGATGCTCACCTTCATTGTATTGACAATGAAGAACAGGAAAAACGTCCAAAAAACCCCTTTTCGAGAAAAGATTTCCGAGCGGATGACGGATGAAAGCAACGGATCGAGATGAAAAAGAGGCCCCAGTAAAACTTCCCCGAAGTTTCACCGTACGAGAAAGGAAACCCCCCTCCCGAAGGATTGGAGGTTTTGTCCCATGGTCCTGTTGCTAGGCAACAGGACTTGACCTTCGGTCAAAGATGGGCCCCTTTCAAACGTGTCGGAAGGGGTTTCACCCTTTTCATTTCAACAATATTTTTCCTTAAGATATATGTGTTAATAATTTATATCATGAATATACAACATATGTGCAAAGTATAAATAGTAATATATTATAACATATAGTTGGATATGTATGATGGTTGAAGGTAACCAGAGCAAAAGGAATAGACGGGCAATAAAAATTGAAAGGATCTTCAGAGTATTGCTCAGTATTCCTTACGTTGAAAGAAGTGTTCGAAAGGTTTCCAAAGAAGCGGAGGCCGACTATCACTGGACATATAATATTCTGAAAGAATTGGAAAGAGAGGGGATCGTTCAAGATACGAAAATAATTGATCCAATGTCTCTTTTCAAGAAATGGGCTGATAGACCTAACAGTGTCCTATTCAGAGAATACCATATTCAAAACCCAAAAAAATTCATTCTTGAAACGGAACTTGATTATGCAATGACCACCTATTTTGCTGAAAATCAGATAGGCAGTTATTTGATCCCAAGAATAATGGATATTTATATCCATGAAGAAGATATCAATATCTGGCATGAGAATTTGATAGAAAATGGATATGTCGGAAAAGGAAATGTCCGAATACTCCTTGCTGATGAACATGTGTTCTGGGACAGTATCAATGAAGGTCCATTGAAAACCGTCAGTGTGCAACAGTTGATCGTTGATCTAATGAGGGAAGGTGGAGTTTGTACGGAGGCTGCAGAGATCCTTGTGGAGAGGTACTATGGCAGAAATTGAGATCTACGAAAGAATGGAGACAGATGCATCATTTGATGCTATGAAGATCCTTGCAGTAGAACTGCCTGAACCTTTGATATTGATGGGGGGGTGGGCAGTAAATATCACAGTGAATAAGAGTTACAGCGAAGAACATAATGCCCCTTACCTTGGATCCAGAGATGTTGATCTGGGATTTCATATAGATGTTGACACTTCGATCGAAGATCTGAAACAAAGTGATTTTGCCAAGACACTTGATATCTTGAAAGAAATCGGATATTGGGAATCAGGAACATCAAGGTTCTGCAGGATCCTGGACAAGAAAACAGGGAAAACATTGACCGAAAAAGAAGCCGGTGAGATTCCATTCTTTAATTTATTCTACCTTTATATCGATCCCATGGTTGATCGGATTCACCCAAAAAACGATGAGGTATTCAAGATAAAACCCATAGATGAACCATTGTTATCTGATGCCATAGAAAATGGCAGGATGAGAGAGATCAAGATTTCCGGAAAGATCCTTTTGGTTCCTCAACCGGATGTTTTGCTGGCAATGAAATTGTCATCATTTCCAAAGAGGACAAAGGATGATAAGAAGATCAAAGATGCATGCGACATCTACGCTTTGATCTGGCATTCTGATAGACCAGCTAAAGACATCATCAGTCCAGTAAGGCAAGAAAAACCTGATCTAATTACAGAGGTTAAGGATCAGTTTTCTGAAGACTTGATTAACAAAGCCTCTTATCATCTTGGCATTGAACCTGACCAATTCAAGGGAGTTCTCTCTCTACTTTTCATATGACCCATACTATCCTTTACCAACCCCTGAAGTGTCGTGTAATAGCTTCGTGGTGTGGTATAACTAAGGATATGGTGTCGGGGACGGGGTTTGAAATATATGTAAAAACCCCAAAAAAACCCAGAAAAATGTCGAAAATCTTTAGTATGCCTTGAAAGGGATTTGATACGAACCATACGGAAAGGGGCCCACATTATTAATCATATCATACATGAGACCAATATCAAACCGAGATGATCATTCGCAGGATCAAAGTAAAATTTTTCCTGGAACAGATGACGGTTCAGTTTCAGGATAGACCTTCACCCGTTTCATCTTGCTACATGGTAATTAAAGGATCGAATTGAGCTTTATCTGCTTTCATGTTATGTTTACGGGATCACCGATCATAGGGGAAGAAATGGAGTTCTCATTTCGAATCGATCAGGGGGAATATCAACTCGAAGCAAGCTCCCGGTCCTTGATCCACCCCGTTTCCATCCATTATCCTGATGGTGCCGTTGTAGCGTTTCATCAGTTCCCTGACAAGGGAGAATCCGATCCCGGAATGGACCTTGTCCCCGGGTTTCCTTGTGCGATATAGAAGTCTCTCCTTCAGTTCATCCGGTATCCCTGGCCCCCAGTCGCTTATCAGGACCCTGACACAGGATCTTTCCCTGTCAACGATCACTTCCGTCCGGATCCTGGGATCTTCCCTTTCCTGAACCTTGATGCTGTTGTGGTAGAGGTTGAAGAACACCTCTCCAACGATCGGTTCCACTTCTAACATGACACTTTCGTGTTGGCAGATTGTATCATGTCTAATCGTTCTGTCAGGAAAGACCGATCTGCATGATCCCACGGACCTCTCGATCATATCCACAACATCGATCTCCCTCGGGTCCATATCGATGGAATCAAGCCTTGTGAGAAGTATCACATTCTTCACCAGATGTATCGATCTGTTGGCCAGATTGCGGATGTTGGCCAGAGATCTCATTTTGATGCTTTCATCCATTCTGTTCTGGTCGAATATGGATGCGGAAAGCAGTATCCCCTGGTGTATGTTCCCGATATCATGGCTCAGAAGATCTAGGAATGTCCCCGACCTTATCTTCTCTCTCCCAAGTTCGGAATTGATCTGTTTCAAACCGGAGATGTCGGTGATCATTGCAAAAGCGCCAGCGGGTCGCCCCTCAATGTCCTTCAGGTTGGTGGCGTTTATGATCACATCATGGACCTTACCGTCATTTGACCTCATCTGTATCTCGTAGGTCCTGTTTCTCTTCCTGGACCTTTTTCCGAACTCCTCTCTGAATATCTCTGTGTTATCATGATCCATGAAATCCATGGGGCTTGTTCCCATCATATGCTCCCTGTCATATCCCAGCATGGAACACAATGCATCGTTCACCTCAAGGGTCCTGCCATTGTTATCCAGCAGCCAGTAACCTTCGGTGGTCGTTTCTATCAGGGTTCTGTATTTTTCCTCGCTTTGCCTGAGAGCATCTTCTCTCTGCTTGCGTTCGGTGATATCTATATTGAATTCCGCCACCAGCCAGTGGCCTTCGGAATTCCGGAACGGAACGGTATGGACCTCCACGATCCTGTCCTCCCTGGGCAGGTACTCCTCGTATACAGTGATCTCTTTGGTTTCCAGGGCCCTTGGAACACCGCAATCCAGGCAGGGCTCTTCACGCCCCATGAAGTATTCATAACACTTGCGCCCTCCGGGATCCCCGTAGATCTTCTGCCAGCCGGGATCCACATGATGAAGGTTCATTTCAGAATCCAGGATATTATAATGGGTGCGGGTGGCCTCCATGACGAAGTCCAGGCGTTTTCGTTCTGCCTTCAATTTCTCTTCTGTCTGCTTGATATCGGTGATGTCCTGGAAAGAACCATGAACCCCGATTATCGTTCCATTTTCATTCTTGACTGCCTCTCCAATGGCCCGAACCCAGAGGCGTTTTCCTTTTCTTGTGAGGATCTCCATCTCTTCATCATATGGAATCCCCTCTCTTGCGCATGCACCGAAAACCTCTGTGATCTTTTCTCTCCACTCCGGTGCATAGAAACCGATCGCTTCTTCCACAGGAGGTGAGTAGCCTCTGGGGACCTCGTGAATATCGGCAACCGCATCGGACCAGATGCAGATATTCTTCCTCAGGTCAACACTCCAGCCGCCGAATTTCGCCGTTTCACCGGCAATACGTAACAGTTCATAATTTGATTCGAGTTCCTTTTCCACCCGTTTGCGTTCGGTGATATCGATGCCAATAATAGCGAGTCTTGTTATGTTTCCATCCCGATCATAAATTGGATTGATACGGTTATCAATAATCCTGTCAAAACGAATATCCTGAAAGTGAACCTGTTTTCCGGTATCAATGGCCCGATTGAAAAAATGACGCCGAAATTCAGCAACTTCCTCTGGAACAGAGTCAAAGATGTTGCTACCGATCAACTCATTTCTCTCTTGGTCCAATCGCCGGGCGACGGTTGTGTTGGCTGAAATTACGGTCCCATCAATATCCGCCAGAAAAGCACTTTCGGGAATTCCATCCAGTAATGCCCTCGTCACGGATTCACTTTTGAATAATGCCTCTTCCGCCTGCTTGCGCTCTGTGATATCGGAGCCAAGTGAAAGGATCATCCTAAACTCATCGTTTTCGGTGAGGATCGTGTTGTGCCATTCGATCAGCCGTCTTTCTCCGGACCTGGTGATGATCTCATTCTCGAAATGGTGATCGATCATCTTGTTGCCAACTATATCATCCCAGACCTGATAGATG
Organism: uncultured Thermoplasmatales archaeon; assembly: GCA_964445525.1. GTDB lineage: Archaea > Thermoplasmatota > Penumbrarchaeia > Penumbrarchaeales > Penumbrarchaeaceae > Penumbrarchaeum. Next base: position 36,798 of record CAYULA010000025.1, read on the forward strand.
GTTTCCTGCAATTCTTCCGGGATGAAAATATCGATCCACTCCTTGCCCATGACCTCTTCCGCTTTGTATCCCGTCAATCTCTCGGCATATTGATTGAAAACCTTGATGATCGATCTTTCCCCCAAACCGACGATGATGTTGGGTGCATTGTTGACAATGTTTTCGGACCATGCTTTTTCCCTTTTTAGTGCCAATTCTGCTTGTTTGAGTTCCGATATATCCTCGATGGAAGCGATCATGCCATCAAATTTACCATGAACGTCCAGTATAGGGGCAGCATTGATCGATAATATCACAACATGACCATCGGGCCAGGTAATGCCGTGTTGAATATCAAAAACAGTTTTCATTGATTCTTTTACAATATTGAAAGGCTGTTTCTCATCCGGAAAAGGGGAGCCGTCAAGATCGGTGTGTTTCCATGTCGGAGCATCGTAGCTCAATGATGTTATCTCTTCCTTTTCCAGACCCAGTATCTGTTCGGCCCTGTTGTTTGCATAGGTGATATTTCCGGTTTTATCCACGGTAACAATTCCTACCGGACTTGTTTCCATTATCGTTGATAAAAAAGAAGTTCTTTCTTTCAATTCATTCTCGATGATCTTGCGTTCCGTGATATCTCTTACACAGGCTACCCTGAAAAATTCACCATTGTAGGAAATATTCTTTGCTTCGATCTCGGCATCAAAGGTGGAACCATCCTTTTTTATAACAACTATCTGGTAGGGGGTTGCCACCTGTTTTTTGATTTTTTCTTTCACTATTTCATGGGAATCGGGGTGAATCAGATTGAACAGGTTCATACCTATCAATTCTTCTCTTTCGTATCCAACCAGGTCAACCATGCTCTGATTGACATCAACGGCGATTGCATTGTTGTGTATGATGATCCCTTCAAATGTGAATGTTGATAACTTCTTGAATCTGTTCTCGCTTTCCCGCAGAGCTTTTTCCGCCATCTTTCGTTCGGTGGCCATGGTCACGATCCTCGAAAAGGACAGAAGGACATCCACATCCTCCTGACGCCAATCTCTGCGCCGGGCACAGTCGTCCAGGCCGATGAATCCAAAATACTTTCCATTGATGAATACGGGAACAACCAGGATGGATTTGATATCCTGGGACCTCAGCGTCTCCTTGGTGCCCTGGTCCGGGATATCCTCGATGTTCGGGTAACAGATGATCTCATTGCGGCGCAAGGTCTTGTTCCACCAGGAAAAGGAACTTCCGGGTATTCCTTGCAGATTGTCCTTCTGTGGCGTGATACCTTCTGCACACCACTCGTGGGTGTTGTCCATGGTGTCCGTCTTTTCATCGTACCTGAAAAAGTAGGCACGATCGATACCGACCCTCTCCCCGATCAAGGAGAGACAGCGATCATGGAACTCCGCCAGGTCATCCGCAGCGAGGGCCATCGTGGAGGCTTCGTTCAACAGCTGCTCGTATCCGAGCCGTTGATTCAGTGCCGATTCGGCCTGTTTCTGTTCGGAGATGTCGCGCACCCATTCCATGAACATCTCTACATTACCATCACTGTCAAGAAAAGGTATGACACGTATATCATACCAGGTTCCGTCCGGCAGTTGAGTTTCTTTTCGTATGGGTTTTTTGACCTCAAGAACGGTCCTTGCAAGACAGTCTGGACAGATATCTGTATAGCCCCGATAGGTATTGTAACATTTAGTGCCTGTTTTGCGCATGGTTTCCGGGACAGACCCGAACCCCTGCCAATTGCTGTACATAATATCCATTTGTGGACTATGAATCGAAATCATATCGGGCACAACGCCGAGCATTTTATGGAATTGTCTTTTGTTCTCTGCCAGTGCCTCCCTGTCCGCCCGTTCTCTGGTCTGGTCACGGAACACCAACACAACACCGGTGATATTGCCCTCTTCACTGAATATGGGTGCGCCGCTGTCGGCGATGGGGATTTTTCGCCCGTCCCTGGAAATCAGCAAAGAATGATTGGCAAGCCCTATGATCTGGCCGCTTTTCAGAACGGTGGTGACAGGACTCTCAACCGGCTCTCCGCTTTGCTCGTTGACGATATGAAAGACATCATCCAGTGGCTGCCCTTTTGCCTCTTCCTGGCTCCAGCCAGTTAACGATTCCGCCACCGGATTCATGGATGCGACAAGACCATTCAGATCTGTGGAGATCACGGCGTCGCCGATGGAGTCAAGGGTGGTACGAAGTTTCTCTTTACTTTCCCGCAGCGCCTCTTCGGCCTGTTTCGACTCAATGATGGTACCTATGAGTCGGGCAGTGGAATGCAGCCGTTTCTTGGCCAGTTCAATAATAAATGGTGGCCGTGAGTCGTATTCATTCGCCTGGCGAACCAGGTCATCGTAATCAAGATTGTAGGTTTTCGCAAGCTTTCGCAGCTGTTCAGGATCATCCGGAGGATCACCGTATCCGAAGTTGATCGCCCCCACCACTTTTCCACCCGCCAGAATAGGTATGGCATAGATTCGAAGGCCGCCGTTGCACTCGATATCCACGGGTGCACATTCGTCGATGGCCCGTTTGGAGCAATCCGTCCAGCAGGATTCATGGCACAACCATTGACCGGAGTTCAGCGCTTCGGTATTGTCCCCGGTATCGCAAAGCCGGCGCGAGGCGCAGTCCATCATTCTGCACCAACCAGAGGTGAAAATTCCAAAAGCATAGTCGCCGTTTGCCTCGTAGATGGCAGAAGAGGTCCCGAGCAATTCCAGGTAATCTTTGGCAAAACCCTCCAGATTTTCGTGACCTATGTATTTGAGGATCATACCGTCCTGGTTCAATTCGGTCAGGTCACCGTAGCCTTGATCATGGGAACCGGTCTGGTCCCCATCACCCGGATCCGACCCTCTGGACAGCATCCACTCGATCTGTTTCAGACTCGCCGCATCCTGCATATTTTCGGTGATGTCAACAATAACCACGCGGCAAACGGGTGCTCCGTCTTGCGCATGATCGACGATTCCTTTCAGATGGACCCAGAACCGTTCGCCATCCTTTTTCACCATGCGCAGATCGCATTCCTGTGGTTCGCCCGTCTCGAACAGCTTCTCGCTGTGCAGGTGGTAGATGTCCAGGTCCTCCTTGAGGATCAAGCGAGAGATCGGCTGCCCGACCATCACGTCGGGAGACGTCTTGAGCAGATCGGCAGCTGCAAGGTTTGCCTCCAGGATCAGTCCCTTCTTGGAAAGGGTGAAGTAACTCACCGGGATCTGGTCATAGAATTTCAGATAGCGCTCTCGATCGGCTTCGATCTCCGCCTTTTCCTTGCGAAGCTCTTCGTTGTGTATCTCAAGGTTAATCTGGCGTTTTTTCATATTGTGGACAATTTTAAGGATCTCATCGGGCGAGAGGGCCTCGAGGTCGTCCTTCTGGGAAAGATCCTCGGCATCCTTGGGGCAGTTACCGTTGTTTGTCATTGATCATCCCCCAATTTTCGGATCGCAAGGTAACGTTTGTTCCGGAATCCTTGCTTTCCATGCCCTGTTGAATGAAGAAATTGTCCCTATCCGTTCATCCTGGCCATGGCAACGGAGATGATCATGAACTACAGATATCTTCTGCATGATATCTCCGCCAAAAGGCCAACGATCATGTTTTTTTCCCGCATATTCGATCAAAACTGACACCACACCCACCGGTTTAAAATTTTACATGATTCTTCTTCCAAACTGACTCCATTTCACCATATCCATGGAACCCGAACCCGATGATCGATGTTATCCGGTTAGAAAATATATAAATATCGTTGCCATTATTATTTTGCTAACCAATAAGAGAAAAAATAATGATAGGATTTAATAGATGGATGAGGTGAACGAAGATCACATAGGAATTGATCATTGACCATTTCGAGGGAAGATCCTTCAAAAGAGGAGACGAATACCAGATGGATGGTCATGTTGTTGATGCGATCAAGACAGATAATCTCCTTTGGGGAAAGTAGGATAGAATTGTATCATTACACGTAATTTAAAAAATATTCAATGATATCGTTAAATATTTTGTAAAACCAAGTTAATGATACGATCATATCCGGAATCTGGCCCTTCGAAAAACGCAGCCAAACATCAAGGAAAACGAACTTCAACTTATCATAAGGATAAGGAACAAATTTACCTTAAATCGAATCTTTTTTTCAGGTAATAATTCGAATAGATGGCACCCAAAGGATTGTGGGCGAGGACCCTGTCCTTCACGGCGAAGGTCGTCACAGGGGCCTCGGAATGCTTGGTGAATAATACATCATGCCCCATGCAGAGGCCCAGGATCACATTGAGTTCCGTTCCTTCATTGTTGAGGACCATTGCCTGGCCTATGGGGTTGCACATGGCCTCAACACCCTCTTTGGAATGGAGCCTCTCGAGGTCCAGTTCATCCTTGTCTATCCCGCAGACCTTGCAGCAAACCGAATGGACCTCGAACTTCTTCTCGAGGATCCTCTGAATTATTTTGGCTTCCTTGGACATTCCTATGCAGAAGGCGATACCTATCCTCTCATACCCCATTCCCTCGGAGTAGAGTATGAGCTCCTCCAGACGGGTCTTTTCCATGTAGTATCCGGATTCTATCGAGGTGGATACCTTCATGGACTTGAGGTCCTCTCCCGAATACTTCTTTTCCGAATCCTCTTTGAGGTCCGGACAGTCCTTGCCGGTATAGCAGTCCTTGTTCTCACAACGGGCGCATTTCAACTGATCACCACTCCTAACCAGATATTCAACTCATGGTGGAGCATTAACCTTTCTATTGTTCAAAAATATTTGATCCTCAGATAAGTTCACCTTTAAGGGATACCATTTCCCTGATAAGAGGAACCTCTTTACCGGATAGCTTGACGGCTTCCTTTGCTATCATCATCATGCCGCCGCAGCAGGGGACCTCCATCACGGCAACCGTGACCGACTTGATCCTGTTTTGTTTGAGGATCTCCGACAACATATCGATGTATGCATCCGCATTGTCCAGCTTCGGGCATCCCATGGCGACGGTCTTTCCATGTATCAGTTGATCATGAAGATTCGGATTTGCCGCGGCAACGCAGTCGGCAAGTATCAGCAGATGGGAATTGTCGAAGAATGGGGTTTTCGGATGCAGTAAATGTATCTGGACCGGCCACTGTCTTAACGAGGTTTTTCTGGTTACTTCCGATGATCGGGATTCTGATTCGTCCAATTCAAGTTTTTTCATCTCCGTTCCGGGGCAGCCGCAGGAGAGCTCCTCCTCGATTTCGGGAACCTCGATTCCCTTCTCTTCGAGGACCTGGACCGCTTGGTCGTAGTATCCTGTCTGACCGTGATCCTTGAGATGCTTGAGGTGTGCCCTTATCACGTTCGGACCGCCATTGATTATATTTTCCATGGTCAACTCTTCACTGTATTCCCTGCCCTCTCTTTCGATCGTTGATATGGCCCCTCTGGGGCAAGTTCCGATACAAGCCCCTAGACCGTCGCAGAATATATCCGATATGAGATGGGCTTTACCTTCAATTATCTGTAAGGCTCCTTCCGGGCAGTCAGGTATGCATGACCCGCATCCGTCGCATTTCTCCTTATCAATATTGATTACCTGTCTCATGACCATGGATCTCACCAGGATATCTTTTTGATACCAGATGGTTTATATATATTAAAATGAGAGAGTTTCCGGATGGATACCATATCATGATGGTCGATGCACTGAAAAAACTTTTAAGGTCCTCGATCAAGATTTCACAGGTATGGACATCGAAGGACCCTTTCATTCGATCGAAAAGGAGGAAGTCCTGTCAAGACTGGAGATCGATCAAGACAGAGGTCTCTCCGATAGGGAAGCCAGGAGAAGAAAGAAGCGCTTCGGGCCCAACAAACTGAAAAAGATCAAGGAAAAGAGCATGTTCAGGCTCTTATTCGATCAGATAAACAACCCTGTCATTTACCTTCTCCTTGCCGCCACCATCGTATCATTTTTGATGGGAGACATCCCGGAAGGCATCGCCATCACGGTTGTAATGGTCCTGAACACAATTATCGGGTTTTCAATGGAATTCAAGGCCAGCCAGTCCATGAAAGCGTTGAGGGAAATGGACAGGATGGAATCCACCGTAATCAGGGAGGGCAGAAGAATCGATATCGATTCCGAGGAAATTGTGCCGGGAGACATACTCTACCTTGAACCGGGGGATATAATTCCAGCCGATTCAAGGATCATATCATCCTCGGAGATGAAGGTTGACGAAGCTCCCCTTACGGGTGAATCGGTACCGGTGGAGAAGTCCGATGTAAGAATATCGGAGGAAATACCCCTTGCCGAAAGAAAAAATATGGTCTACAAAGGCACCGCTCTGACCAACGGCAAGGGAAAGGCGGTGGTGGTCTCGACCGGTATGAAAACCAAGATCGGAGACATATCCAAGATGGTGGAGGAAGCGGATGAGGATGAGCTTCCCCTCAACCGAAAATTGAACAAGCTAACCCACAGGCTCATCTGGGTAATTGGTGGTCTTGCGGGGGCGTTCTTCATAATGGGAACGATCATGGGAAAGGACCTCTACACCGTCTTTCAAACGGCAGTGGCATGGTCCATAGCCGCTATTCCCGAGGGGCTTCCAATAGTGGCAAGTATAGCACTCGCCAGAGGAATGTTAAAACTGGCAAGGAAGCAGGTAATAGTCAAGAGATTGACGGCAGTAGAAACACTTGGAGAAACCACCGTAATATGCACCGATAAAACCGGAACCCTCACAGAAAACAAGCTTTCTGTTAACAAATTCAGAACTATTGAATCGCAATACAGCATCGGGGAGGAATCCCCCTCCGCCGAATTGAAAGATCTGACTGAACAAGGTCTTGATCATTTCAAGAGGATCTCGGTGTTTTGCAACAATGCCCAGATTGAAAAAGAGGTGGACGGAGACCCTCTCGAGGTTGCACTGCTTGAATTTGTGAAAGAGAATGATCCCGAATTTTATCGAGAACTGAGATCGATTGAACGCGTGGACGAGGACCCCTTCGATTCCGAATCAATGATGATGGGGACAATCAATCGAATGGAGGATATGTATTATATCTCGTCAAAGGGAGCCGCAGAGGCCATTCTGGAGAGGTCCTCGAAGATGGTCACCACCGATGGGATCTTTGATATGAGCAAAAACGATATTGATAAATGGAAGAGATTGAACGATGAACTCTCGGCGGAGGGACTCAGAGTTCTGGCCTATGCATACAGAGAGGTTCCGGCGGAAGAAAACCGGGAACCGGAGAAGAAGGAGGAGATCGTCTCGGATATGACCTTTCTGGGTCTTGTTGGATTCATCGATCCTCCGAGAAAGAATGTCAAAGAGGCTATAGAGGACTGCCACAGCGCAGGTGTCAAGGTTGTAATGATAACGGGAGATCATCCCGGAACCTCCCTCAACATAGCAAGGACCCTGGGTCTTGCAGGGGAAGATGACAGTGTGATCGAGGGAAAGGACCTGGACAAATACATTATCGAAGAAAAGGAGATCGACAGGAGGCTTGTTCAAACACCTGTTTTTTCCAGGGCCGAACCATCACAAAAACTGGACATAGTCAAGGATTTCCAGGAGGCGGGAGAGATAGTTGGTGTAACCGGAGACGGTGTTAACGACGCCCCTGCGTTGAAAAAGGCCAACATCGGTATCGCAATGGGAAAGAGAGGAACACAGGCCGCCAGGGAAGCTTCGGACATGGTCCTGAAGGATGACTCATTCACATCCATAGTCGAAGCGATTAGACAGGGAAGGATAATACTGGGAAATATTCGCAAATTCATATCATACCAGCTATCCTACCATCTGGGAGAGATACTACTCATTGCCCTGATCAGTTTCACTTTGTTCAGGATACCGCTGCTTCCCCTTCAACTTCTCTTTCTCAATCTGCTATCTGATGTCTTTCCCGCCCTTGCTTTGAGCGTGGGCAGAGGAGATCCGGATGTCATGAGAAAACCTCCAAAGGATCCAAAAGAACCGATAGTGACAAGATCAAACTGGAAGGATATAGCCGGTTTCGGGATTATAATCGCCTTCTTTGTTACCTGCGGATACCTTATCTCGGACAATCTTCTCGGAAACTCAATCCAGGTTTCCAATAATGTTGCATTCTTCACTCTTGCACTTTCGCAGTTCTGGCATGTATTCAACATGAGGGATGACAACGAGGGAATTCTCAAAAATCAGGTGACCCTGAACAAGTTCATATGGGGGGCTTTGCTAATCTGCCTGTTATTCCTGTTTGGAGCCTATTTTACACCGGGTTTGAGCGATCTGCTATCCTTTGAATACATGGACATCTCAACCTGGATCCTGATATTTGCACTGAGTCTGGGGCCCCTTGTCACGATCCAGTCGTTGAAAATTATAAGATACGGAAAATATAAGAAAAAACACCAAATTAATTGATCGCGAAAGAATTATTTCAGCCAGTCGGTCATTGCGGGGATCTGATTGAAATATCACGACCTCTGCCAATCACCTGCGGGAAAGAATACCATGATCACGGATCCTTCCTTGTAATTACCTTTCATCCGGTCCTCGAACCAGATCCTTCCTCCGTATCTCTCGATTATTCCCTTGACCAGTGAGAGGCCGAGACCCTTTCCGGGCATGCATTCGGCATCGCCCGTTTTTGAGCTCATAACCCTCTCCTTGAGCTCCTCGGGCACCCCTTTTCCGTTATCTGTTATCGATAGGAGAAAACCGTTATTATCCCCGAATTCCCAGTTTTTTATTCCCATCTGGATCTCCACTGTCGGAAAATCCACACTTGATATGCTGTTTCGAAACAGATTGGCAAGGAGATCATCAACCATTTCATCGCACTTGACGATCACGGGACCTTCCCTTGCTTCGAGTTCCATCTTGACCATTTTCTGGGGAAACTCCCTCTTTACAGCATCGAAATTGATATTTATTCTCTCTTTAAGATCGGCCATACTAAGCTCGAACTCGGATTTGTGGATCTTGGAGAGACTCTTCACTTTCCTTATCATCTGGGTGGACCTCTCCACGGCATCCCTGCTCCTCTTGACGTAATTCCTGAGCATGTCCTTTTCATCCATCCTGTCGTCAAGGATATCCAAAAATCCCATTATTGCCGTGTTGATGTTTGCTATGTCATGGGATAATACGTCCATGTAGAGGTCTGTCTGAGCTTTGGACTCCTTGAGCTTTTCCTCCATCTCCATTCTGGTGGTAATGTCTCTTCTTACTCCTTTGACCCCTTTGATATTGTTATCCTTGGTTATGATCACCATGGAGACCTCGTAAAGTTTCTCCTCCTCTCCGGACCATCTCCTCTCCACGCCCATGACCGAACCGCTGCCTATTACCTCCTTCAGCATCCTGAAGAGCTGGATGTCCTCGAAGCTCTTGTGCATGGGAGTACCCAATTCAACATTGTTTCCCGATTGCCTCTGGAAGCTCGGATTTATCAATGACAATCTGGCATTTCGATAAATAAGGACGGTCAGACCCTCCATATCCCTGGATTTTTCTATGGGTTCGGGAAGATCGGCCTGGAAGATGCCCTCGTCCACATGCTCCAGGATATCCAGGGTCCTCTCCCTTTCCAGGTTTATCTCCTGGTTCAGGAAGGAATTGACGATGGCAAGGGAGATGTTGGCACCCATGAATTCCAGCAGTTTGAGGTCCCTGTCCGTGAAGAAACCGGGATTCTCCGATATCAGGGCGATAATACCCACCACCTCTCCTTCCGAGGTGACAGGAGTTACCACAGCACTCCTGTATTTGAGGATCTGGACCACGCCCTTTGTGGACCTCTGATCCTGGACCGAGTCCCTTATGATCATTCCCTCTCCGGTTTCTGCAACCACGCCGGTGACATGCGATCCCAGGTGGATCTTCTGATATTTTATGGCATATGACCTGTCAAGATTGTATGTGGCTCTCAGGGTGATCTCGTCGGAATCCTTCTCCATGAAATAGATGGCGCCACCATCGGCCCCGAACCCATCACATAGAACGTTCAGCACATTTGGCATCAATTCGTTGGGTTTGATGAAAGAACTGACTACCCTGGCTAGCTCGGTTCGGATCCTCAGCTCCTGTTTGAGCCTGGATATCTCCTTGGTGAGCTCGGCGATCCTTTTATCATCGCAATCGGATTCCTCGTTTGTCCCTTGGCTGTCCCCCGTCAAGCAAACAAAAAGAGGACACCTATTACTTAAGAATAATCCAATTTTAACTTGTACATGGGATATCTTGTTCACAGTTCAACCAAAAACGATTAAACCACCCCTGACAATCGCATGCCATGGAATCGAAGGACTGGTTATCTACAAAAAAGGGTAAGATGACCGTTGCAATCGCGCTTGCCGCCCTGATCATCGCGGCCGGCGGTCTATTTCTTTTGCTAAGGGGGCCTCCGGAGGAAAAGGGCATCGAATACGATCCCAGCATAGAGCTCCCGTCCGAGTACGGGATCTTGATGGAAAACCCCGATGATAATATGACCATGATGTTTTCGGCCATGCTCTCATCGTTGGCGGTGGAGGAGGACGGAACTTACCATCCCATGTTCGTCCTGACCGAAGATGGTATGCTCGACGATCATCAGCTGGATACGATTGACAAGATGGGAATGGAGGATCTCCCGTTTCTTATCTTCACGGAGGATCCCGAGACAAACCCGCCCGCGGCCAGGCAGGTAAACAAGGTGGAGGGCGTCTACCCCATTGACGGACTCACTCTCGCCGAATTCAAGGGATTCGAGGATGTATTAACGGTAGCAACATACGAGGAAGCTCTCTGGGCCTCCTCCATAGCAAAAAAGGAGAACAAGGTCCTAGTGGAAGGACCACAAACTTACGAAAGCCAGGAAGAAGCATGGTCACATCTGAGGTCGCTCGGAGTTCCGTTTGACTATGTTATGCTGGTAAATCCGTTGGATTATTCCGTGGAAGCTCTTGGCGATTCTCCGGGATATGACGATTTCGACGATCAGTTCCACATTCCCGCAATATCTGCAGTTGCAGGCGAGGTTGCCGCCTACAGGGATGCATACGTCCTGACCCAGTATACTCCTTCACAGGAGGAGATCGGGGATATGGACCTCGAACTTAACCAGAGAGCTATTGGCTATTATCTCGAACTCAAGTCTGCAGTGGAAACACACGGGATACCAACCTATGTAACCCTGGTCGGATCAGCATCCGCGGTTCCCCAGTTCCAGTTCCCCGACCAGACAAATGAGGACCCCAACAATGTTGAGGGGGACCTTCTTGTTAGCTCCGATGTTGCATTCGGTTTCCTGGGTGAGGACCAGTACTACATGGATTCCGCCGTGGGAAGGCTTGTAAATCTCAATGTCCAGGGAATGTCCAATCAGATAGTGAGAACATTCCTCTACAACAGGCACGAAGAGGTCCTGTCAATAGACTACTCCACCGGAAGCCAGAACATCAACTGGAACAAGCACGGGACCTCTTTCTCGGGTTACGAGATCACCTACGAGAGGGGACAGGTCACCCCTGCCAGGTTCTGGTGCAAGGACGCCGTTGACGAGGGTATGACATATGATTATATCGGACCTTCCAACATTGGAAGGGACATCCTCATAGGCGACGGAGTGGACCCAAAAGGACTGGGTGACATGAATGCTGCGATGGAAGCGTCTGGATTCGTTGCCTACAGAGGTCATGGTTCCGAATATGGGTCATTGTACATGGTTCCCATCCATGCTGGTGATGAAAGGGCAGTTCTCAGGGGTGAGGAGGTAGCGGGACTTTTCCTTCCACCACAGGTGGGATTCTGGGTTGCCTGCATGAACGCAAAGATACACGGATCCGGTTGGTGGAAACCTGCAGAACCCATAGAGGTTGAAAGGACATTTGCACTCAACTATCTCTACGGTGGAGCTGTTATCGCAGGCGGAGCCACGGAGGTAAGCTTCTCCAACATCGCCCAGGATGCAACCTCTGCACCGGAAGAATTCCTTCCCGGACTCATAAATCCGAACTGGAACGATGACAACTACGAATGGGACCTGAACGATGCGTGGTTCGCCTTCTTCTGGGACGGATTGCTCAACAATGAAGAGACCTACGGAACAGCAGGAGAGGCTCTCCGATGGGCGGAGAACCGCTACATTCACAATCCCATCAGAAGCAAACCCGTTAGCCCCTTCATCCAGGATCTGGATGATCCCGAGTGGCAGGGAGGGCTTCTCGGGGCCCACTGGAAGGAAGTGGCAATGTTTGCCATATACGGTGATCCGGCATTCTCTCCCGCCGAGAACAGACCCGGAGAAAACTCTTACAGACCATGGACCAACGGTCCCGAGGATACCGGAGAGGCCTGAAGCGCGTCATGGCTCGGTAAGTTCCAGGTGACCCCGTTCCCTGACAAGAACAACGGGGATACCCCTCTTGTGCAGTTTATTTCTCAAACCTCGATCGCTAGTTGCAACAGGCCAGCCTCTACTCACGGCGAGATTGAAGATAGGAGCATCTCCTTTCCCTTTGATGTCCACAATAGTGTATCTTGAGGCAAGTTCAATTGCGGCCTTGACCTTCCAATCATTGCCTTTTCTCAAAAGGGATTCGAGCTCCCTCAATACGGATGAGGGCACAACAGGGACACATTCGGGGACAACCTTTCCCAATTCCACATCCATGTTTATCTTGAATTGAAAAGGTGCCATGAGGAAGTTCACATCAAGAATGATCGGCTGAAAATCGATCTCTTCCGGTTTCAGGTATTTCGCTGTTTCCTCATCATTGCTTCTCAGAGGAACACGCTCCTCAATCAATGATGCCGTAGCCGATCAACCTGAACTTGTTGCCGACCCTTCTGCTTATGGCAACCCTCTGGCCCTTGTCCGCACAAACCGGCATCTTCAGGTTCATCTCGACCTTGTTACCCTGGGGAGAGGTAACGATACCGACGGTTGTGGCAGTCCCGATATTAAGCATCAGGACCTCGTTGGTCCTGATTTTTTCCACCTTTGCTTCCTTGTCCAGCCCCACAAGGAAATCCATCAGATGAGTTTCAAGAGTGATTTCATTGACAACGTCCGGAAGTGTTCCGGGAAGGCCGACAACGGCTCCTATCAATGAATCCGATTTTGTGAGGTTTGGATCGAGGTTGGTACCAATGGCCGCAAGACCTCCGGGTTTCAGATCATCCCTGGCCATTCCTCCGGCCATCAGAGAAGTAACGTTGGTTGTTATCGGAGTGAAAACAAAATTTGAGGATCCCTTCTCCTCGATCTTTATTCCGGGTCTTATCTCGATCTCGGTTCCCGGTGATATCTTGCCCTGAAGCAGGCTTCCTCCAAGGACGCCTCCCCTCAATTTCTTGTAATCAGTGCCGGGTTTGTTGACATCAAAAGACCTTGCTATGTACATCCTGAGGGGAAGTTCCATTTTCTCATGTCTTGATCTTATCCTGTTCTGTATCACGCTGATAAGGAAATCAAGGTTCGCCCCGTGATGTGCCGAGACGGGTATGATGGGAGCATTCTCCGCAACTGTTCCTTTGACGAATTCCTTGATCTGCTGGTAATTCTTCTTTGCGTCCTCACTGGAGACCAGATCGATCTTTGTCTGGACTATCACGACATTATCGATCCCGATGAAATCAAGGGCCATAAGGTGCTCCCTGGTCTGGGGTTGAGGACATTTCTCGTTGGCTGCAATCAGAAGTAGAGCTCCATCCATAATTGCAGCTCCGGACAGCATGGTTGCCATCAGGGTCTCGTGTCCCGGAGCATCCACAAAGGAAACGGATCTGAGATATTCGCATTTCCCACCGCAGTTCGAGCATTCAGTTGTTGTGGAGTAACACCGCGGTTCCTCGCAGGAGGTACATTTGAAGAACTCTGCATCCGCATATCCCAGCTTAATGGTAATACCCCTCTTGATCTCCTCGGAATGGGTATCGGCCCAAACACCGGAGAGTGCCTCCGTGAGGGTGGTCTTTCCGTGATCAACGTGACCAACGAGTCCTATGTTCACCTCTGGCTGGGTTTTCACTTTCATTTACTTTCCTCTTCCTGCTTCAATTGCTCATCTATGGGCCTTGGCCCGTAGGATGTTACTTTCATGTTGATCTGAATAATGTCAGCGGAGATGGTTCTTCCCCTGACGAATTTCCTCCGCCTCTGTCCTTTGGTCTCCGGATGAAAGCCTTCCCCCCCCGAAAGGACGATCTTCTTTCTCAACTGACCGGGGAGGTCCCTCCTCATGGGAAATCCATCCTTGTCCGATCCACCCGTGATCTTAAGTTTGTAGCCCGGAAGAGAGACGAACAGACCGTCGAATTCATCACCTATCTTCATACCCAGAAGCCTGTTGGCATGCTGGCCACCAACGACGGTGTTGTAGCTCTTTCCATTTTTCGTGTCAGCGATTACCGCCTTGAACTCTACCATTCGATACTCACCCCAGAGCTTTCCCGATCATATCTCGAGAATGTGCTTTGCAATCTCCTTCCTTACATCGTCATCCAATGGAAGTGTAACCGAATTCTTGTATCTCTTGTTGTCATCGTTGGTGAAATAACCTCTTGACACTGATATGAATTCGGTCTGCCCGCCGTTACCGAGAAGGGCCCTCTTTCTAGCGATCTCAATGAAGTTGTTCTTTCCAAAGGGAATGTTCTTGAACTCTATGGTTTCGAAATCAACCATTGTCTGTCCTCCAGCGAAGTTAGGGGACAATCAAGTTTCCCTATATAACATTTTGTTATTCCCCACTAGTGACTAGAAAGATCGAAGAAGGGCTTATGTTATTTCAGTTTCCAATAACGTTTATATCTGGATGGTGCTTCCCCGACTATACCGGTGGCGGGGCGCAGGTGGGGGAAAAGATAATATTTGGTGCTTTGGTATGAGTACCCAGACGATTCCCTTTAGGGGTGAACCGTATGAAATGGAGTGATCACACCCGAATGAGAACGATTGCATTAGCGGTGGTACTACTTTTTAGTGGTTTTCAGCTGCTTTTGTTAAATGCGAGCGCAATAACCTTCAGCGGTAACCATCCAGTGGTTAATGATAACCGTGACCAGGATCGAATGGATATCGCAGCCTGGGGAACCGGCGATACCGCCGAGGTATATATCGCCTACGAGGATTTTTCATCAGGTCCGAACAATCCACATATCTTCTTCCAGAGATCGGTCAATGCCGGAAAATCTTTCCAGGCGGCACAGGACCTCCTGGTTGATCCGGACGGAGATGACAAACAGCTGTATCCGGCCCTTGATCTGCACGAAGGATCTACCACAAATACCCTGGCCCTTGCATATCTTGACAACTCACCGGGCAGCACATCGATAGAGTTCTACATCATGGTCCAGACATCCATTGATGGTGGAAGTCTCTGGTCTGCACCGGTACAGGTTACAGATGATGCCCATTCAGGATATCCCAACAACAAGATGAGGGATATCGACATAGCGTATGATCCTGATGGCAACCTGTTCGTGGTATGGACCGAATCGAACAGGATCATGACCGCCTATTCAACCGATCATGGTTTGACATGGTCCGCACCTCAGCAGGTAAAGGATCACACAAGCCCTGAGAATCCGAGCTATACCCAGAGCTATCCGACCGTTGCTACGGATGGGGATTATGTGATAATCGCCTGGGAAACAGACGTTCACTTCAAGAAGGATGTGTATCTCTCAAGAGCTTCCACCTCCTCTCTTTCAGGTGCACTAAGCTTCGATTCACCGCATAGGGTCCCCAAACCAATCGTTTATCCCATGTACAGGACCTACAATCCCAGAATGGTGGCGGAAGAAGGGGTGATACACATAGTATGGTGGGACTTCTCCACCGACGCCAACGGAAACGACAATGCGGACCCTTCCATTGACAGACCCTGCATCAAATACACAAAATCAACAAACGGAGGAAGCACATGGG
>CAYULA010000026.1:0-51984 GCA_964445525.1 uncultured Thermoplasmatales archaeon
TGGTGTTTGTTTGTGAAAATCACTCATATCTGGGGGGAAATTGGTGAAGTACTGAAGAATCGGATGGTGGGCATTGCCGCCCACGATCTCAGAAATCCGCTCAGCGTGGTGTGGAATTATGCGGACTTCCTCCTTGCGGAATATCAGGATCCTTTATCCGACAAGCAAAAAATGTATGTGGAGAACATAAGGGCATCCAGCAGATACATGCTAAAGCTTGTTGAGGATCTTCTGGATGTTACCAGGATAGAGTCGGGAAAGCTGATCCTGAAGAAGGAAAGATTGCCTCTTGATAAACTGATAATTCCCAATCTTGATCTCAACAGGCCCATCGCCGACAACAAAGAGATTCGAATCATCCGGAAAGGGGATATCGAATCCGTCATTGTGGAAGTTGACAGAGGGAAAATGGACCAGGTCATCAACAATCTACTGGGAAATGCAATAAAGTATTCTCCCGAAGGGTCCGAGATAATTGTCACGACTGAGATCAAGGATGGTGAGCTGAAGATTTCAATCAAGGATCAGGGTCCAGGAATTCCCCAAGATGAGCGTAAAACCCTCTTCGAGCCCTTTCAACTTGGTGTGGAGGGAGAAAAGAAAGGGAAGGAAAGCCACGGTCTTGGTCTGGCTATCGCAAAGTCGATTGTCGAGGGGCATGGAGGAAGGATATGGGTGGAAAGCGATAATGGTTCAGGTTCAATTTTCTGTTTCACCATCCCGATGAATTAGCTGGTTTTCAATAGAACCAAACGATCAAAAATGGGATGATTACCCTCAAAAGAGCCTTTTTGACCGAATGAAGTTAAATACGAGAAAGTGATAGGACTTTGAACTCCATATCTGGGCCGGGGTCTCGAGACTCCTCCCTGGAAGGAGGGGCTGAACATGAATATATACGTAGGAAATCTCTCATACGATATGAGAGAGGAAGAATTGAAGGAAGCTTTTGAAGAATACGGAACCGTCGATTCCGCCAAGATAATTATCGACAGGGCCACCAACAGGTCCAAGGGATTCGGATTCGTGGAGATGCCCGATGACGAAGAGGCAAAGTCCGCAATATCCGGACTCGACGGAAAGGAGATTGGTGGAAGGCCATTGAAGGTCAACGAGGCGAGGCCCAGAGAAGAGAGAAGAAGGTCCTTTTACTGATCGGTATCTCTTGAACGGGAGCTCTGCTCCCTGTTGATCCTTGTTTGTCTGTATTTCGGTGTAATTTGATTTCAACCGGGTTCGGTGGTGGGGGCAAGGACCCTCACCACTTTGCTTATTGTTCTTCATTCAAATCCGCATTATTTATTGAATTTTTTCTACCCAGGACATCCCTCATTTCCATAAGATTAACGAAGGTAACCTCTGTCTCATCGATTGTGATATTCCCCCTGACTCCATCGTAATTAACAACAAATGCATTGGGAGGGGAATATAATCTCAGGTAGGATTTCAAGGAGGATTCAACTCTGATCTCGGGTGAATTCAATTTCACCTCGATGGGGATCATCTCATTACCTACAGAGATTATGAAATCAACCTCAGGACCGGATTTCTTCCTCCAGTATCTGGGTTGATACCCCAGTTTAATTAGTTCCGTGAACACGAGATTCTCAAAAGATGGGCCGTCGGGCCTCATCCCGATATTTCCGGATATGATATTTCTCATTCCGTTATCGAGGAAATATACCTTTGGCTGCTTTACGAGTTCCTTGTTGGGATTGGAGAAGAAGGGTTTTACCAATTTTACAAGATAGCTTTTTTCCATGGCCTGGATGTAGAATTTTACCGTCTTGTAGGAGATCGAGAGGTCCTTTGAGATCTTCTCCAGATTCAACAATCCCGTGTACATGTTTGACAGATACCTGATCGTTCTCTGAAGGGCATCTATGTCATCTATGTTGAAAATCCTGGCCATATCCTTGAGCAACATTGTCTCCTGGAGGTTCCTCAGCTGTATCGATTTGAGCTCTGGGTCTTTGGTTAAGACGATATCCGGATACCCGCCGAATGCAATCATATCCCTTATTGATCTCATTATCTGTTTATCACTTGATCTCAGGAGGCTGTTGGCCCTCATATATTCATTGAGCGAAAAAGGGTACATCCTTATTATCGACACCCTCCCTACAAGGTAAGAAAGGACCTTCTTGCTCAGGAGAGCCTCCGATGATGAGGTCATCCACATCCTGTTTCCCGTGTCACATAAATATTTTAGATTGATCCCGGCATCCTTGCAGTTTTGAACCTCATCCAGTATGGTTATCTCATTTCCTTCGAGTAAATGAGACTGGAAACCCTTGACATCCTCCTCGAAAAGGGATCTCACGTCGGGATCGTCGAAAAGGAGATATCCCGTCGATGGGGAGATCCTCCTCTTCAGAAAAGTGGTCTTCCCCGATTGCCTGGGTCCCACCACCGCAATGGCCTTTCCAAGGGAGGATACCTTTTCGAATAAGGGTTCGAGGTCCCTTTCCACATACATAGACAATAATTACAGATATAAGTATATATAAGTTACTAAAGTTGGAGTAGGCTCCCGGAATGGTAAGACTATTTCGGGATCAGACTCCAATTTTGGCAAGGTATGACGGAAGATGTTCCGCTCCAGATATCCGAGATCATTCACCAGACGTTCATCGAGGTCGATGAAAAGGGAACCGAAGCGGCCGCAGCAACCGCGGTTGTGATGAGGGAGAATGCACCAAGTGCGAGTTACATATTCAATGCCGACCAACCATTCCTCTACATGATCCAGCAGAAGGAAACCGGCAACATACTTTTCATGGGAACCATGATGGATCCCACAGCCTGACGGCCCCCGAAAGGACTTTCCCATTCTGAGAAGCTTACTTTCATTATCCCCGCAGATACCAGCTCCCGGTCGGTTCATATATTCTATGAGAACATTTTCTCTTGAAGCGAATGAGAAGCATGGTTTACTCCATCATCTTCGTTTCCGTGATACTTGG
Organism: uncultured Thermoplasmatales archaeon; assembly: GCA_964445525.1. GTDB lineage: Archaea > Thermoplasmatota > Penumbrarchaeia > Penumbrarchaeales > Penumbrarchaeaceae > Penumbrarchaeum. The sequence goes on from CAYULA010000026.1 coordinate 2,967, forward strand.
GATCGTTGGCTGGAGCTTCCTGACACCGGCAGGTAAAAGCGAGATCGAAAACGATCCTTCCCGCGGATACCTGGTGATGGATGAGTTCGAATGGTCCCGGGAAGGGTCCTCCGCCTCCATCAAAATGCTGGAGGTGAATTCCTCCTCCCGGAAGGTCCTGAGGACCCATGAACTTCTTCTGGAGGATGGCAGATTATTCAAGATGGGAACCGTGGAAGGGCCTCCTCTGGAGGATGATATCGAGATCGGACCCGACGCCGTATTCTCCCCGGACAGGTCCTCCATTATCATAATCTATTACGAGAAGGACCTCGCAAACGGCGAGGACCCCTGTGTCCGTCTGGAATTGATGGAGGGGGATGAGGAAAAGGACCTCACCCCCGAACTAAGAAGGATAGTGAACAAGGGGCCGATGGTGAATTGAGGACCCTGTTCATATCCCATCAATCGAAAGGACCTCTCCTGAAATCCTCTTCGATCCTATCTTCCTCTTCCTCCTGTCTCTCATGTCTGATCCTTCTCAGAGGAGTTGCCCTTTTACCTGATTCCGTGGATTCCGATTCTTTTTCCGAATCTTCACCAGAGGTTCCTTCAGGATCGGATTCTGGATCTCTTTTCTTTTGATTTTTTACAACGGCCCAGATGATTATGGCAATTACCAGTATTGGCAGAACGAGTAAGAAGCAGATACCGAGGAAAGCAGCGCTTCTATCTTCCTCTCCCTCTTCGAATAATGAGGGCGAGTAACTCATTCCTCCACCGGAACCTTGATCCTCTTCCGACCTGTATTCCGAAGCAACTCCCACACCGGTCAGATCAATCGTGCCGGATCCCCTCAGCGTAAGCTTGGAATCCTCGAACACGAGCAGTTCTATCCTGTATGAATCGTTGTTGGGGACCGAAATAAATAGTTCTCCTTCTTTGGTGGTCTTCCCAGGAATACTGTTCATATCCAGACTTGCTTCGTCCCTTGCAAGATTCGAATCTCTCTCGATCACGAATGCTCTTATCTTAACATCGTCAACTTCCGATTTTCCCTTGTTCGTCATATGAACGGATATCTTCAGATCGGATTCCAGACCTTCCATTTCAATACTGCCGATGATAACTTCGTCAACCAGAAGATCCTTGTCCTCTTTCTCGATATTCACAACGAAGTATGTGAGGACCGAGAAAATGATGATCACAATAATGGCAGCAACGATCCATCTTTTGTTAACGCTGAACAAATTCCTGAAATCGATCATTTCCTCCACCTCCTTACGACCAATGCAAAAACAGTTACAACCAGAAATATCGCAGAAGGCCCCAGAAATGGTGTTGAAAGTGATGCTTTGGATTCTGTCTCATCATCCTCCGAGGTCCAGTAATCCCTTCCTTCGCTGCCTCCGGCTTTCAGGTCCACATGACCTTCTCCTTTTACGGTTATCATATCGTTCTTGTAAACAAGGAACTCCACCCTGTACCTACCATTGGAAGGCACCATCACATTGAAACTGGATTCGTGGGTTGATTGACCCTCGATCTTCACTTCCTCGGTTGTGGAATCGTCCATTGCAATATTTGTCTCCTTGTTCACCACGTATGCCCTCACATGGGTCTTACAGTCCTTATCCCCGACATTTGTCACGAGAACGAATATCTGGAGCTCCGTATCCTCGAAGAGGCTCTCCTCGCTCTTGAAATACGCTTCCTCGACCTCAAGTTTGGCATCCGTCTTGTATACGATCAGATACTCACCTATCAGTACTATTGAGAGAACAACCGATATTATTCCCAGAATGATGATGAGAACCAATGTGAAAACCTTGAAACCGTTCCACTCTACTTCTACCATTTCATCTCCTCCTTCGAAAGATTGGCGGTATCAATCCTCGGATAGATTGGTAACCACCGATAATATCCTTTCATACACATAAAACGTTTCTGTACATAAAAAGCAACATTGGAACGAATTTTTTACTTATCCTCACCAAGGATCCTGTCCCTCTCCCTCTTCTCATCGATTATCCTCCCGCTTCTGACATCTTCCATATGCTCCTCTCTGAGGAAGAGGTAGTCCCTCAGAAGCTCGGGGTCCTTTTCCGAAAGCTCCTCCTCGATCCTCTCTCCCTCGGCAAGAGCATACTCGCACCCGGGACTGCAGGGGACGAACCTCTCGACGAAATATGCCCTGGAATCGGGATCGGGAACTGCATTCAGCTGATTGAGGGCCTCCGCATCCTGATCCGTGGCGTTCATGAGATGCCTCACGAAGGAATCCACGCAGCACTTGGGGAAGTCGAGAAAGGCCCCTGTGAAATTTGCCAGGGTTATCTGTGCCAGAATGAACTCCCTTTCCCCCACGGATTCATCCACATCGGGGATGGTGGCGGCCATATCCTTTCTCGAAGGACCGAACAGGAAAACCTTGTGAACCCTCCTCCCCGCCTTCCTGACAACCATGCCGACTCCTGTCCTTTCCGCGGCCAGGTGGCCGTTCATAATCTCCCTCTCATCCAGAGGGTGAAACATGGAGGCGGGTCTTATCCCGGCTGCCACCATGTACAGATTCTCGATAATCCTGGAACCGGAAAGATCCTTCACCCAGGATCCCGAATATAGCCTTTTTTTAATAGTTTTCAGGGAGTTGATTCTCCTGTAGGGAAGGTCAGCAGATCTGTGACCCTCGAGTATCCTCCACTCGTCGGTCATTCGGGGTTAAATGACTTTTTGGTTCTAGTACCTTCGCTTGTATATGGCGGGATTTAAAAATATAAGACAGGTGAAGATCTCGAGCCTCCCGAACCACATGAGGAGAGAGAGGATAACCTTGGCCGAGTAATGAATGGATGCGTAATTCGAGGTGGGACCCACCAGTCCGAGTCCGGGTCCAACATTACCCAGGGTAGCGGCAACCGCCGCAATACTGGATATCGCATCGGGTCCCGTCAATGATATAATAAAACTGCTAATCAGAAAGATGGAAAGGTATGCGAATATGAAAAGACCCACGCCGCGGACTATCTTCTCTTCGAGTATTACATCCATGACCCGGACCGGGAGAGTGGATTTCGGATGTCCAAGCCTTTTAAGACTTCTCCTTACTCCCTTGTATACAATAATGAACCTGGCTATCTTCATTCCACCGCCGGTGGAGCCTGTCATACCCCCAATGAACATGGCAACCAGTATTATGAACCTTGAAAATGCCGGCCATGTGGAATAGTCACCGGTAACATACCCCGTTGTGGTCTGGATCGAGGTGACTGTGAACACGGCGTTCCTGACCGATTCCAGGGGATCGTAGATATTATTGATGATAAGGTCAAATGTGACGACAAACCAGAGGCCCGCCATGACCGCAAGGTATACCCTGAACTCGGGATCCTTCAGGTAACTCTTGATACCTTTGGCCAGGAAATTGTAATGAAGAACAAAGTTTGTCCCGCCTATGAACATGAAAAGGGTGATCACCCCTTCGATGAAGGGAGCCGTTCCCATATCCGAATAGTGGGTTATGCTAGTGGTATGGGTTCCGTAACCCCCTGTTGAAAGGGTTGTGAAGGTATGACAGACGGCATCGAACAGAGAAAGGCCCAAAATTGTCAGAAGCACCACTTCCGCAACCGAAAAAATTACATAGAGGCCCCAGAGGATCTTTGCCGTATCCTTGATCCTGTGGACGATCTTGTCGTTCTTGTGTCCGGGAACCTCCCCCTTCATCAAGAGCATCCCCGCTTTTGGCCCGCTCAAAATGATCGAGAAAAGAGCCACCATCAGAACGATAACACCCAACCCTCCTAGCCACTGGGTCATGGACCTCCAGATCAGAATGGAGTGCTCCAGACCGTCGATTTGAGTGATTACGGAGGCTCCGGTGGTGGTGAATCCCGACATTGACTCGAAATATGCGTCTATGTAATTGGGCAATGTTCCCATCAGAACGAAGGGAAGGGCTCCTATACCGGCTATCACCAGCCAGGATACCGCGACAACCCCCAGAGCTTCGGAGGCCCTGAGATCCAGTTTGTGCCTCGGACTCCATCCGCCGAAGGATGTCATGAACAGGCCAAGTGAAAACGAATAACCTGCTGGTAGCAGGTATGATCGGAGAAGATCGATCATGGGTTCATTGTAAAGAAGCCCGACGATGAACGGAACGGCGAATGTTATGGGGAATGCGAGAAGAAGTACACCCACGCCGGAAAGAGTCTGTTTGAACCTCATTGAAACTGGTGCCCCTTTTAAAGCCCTTTGAACAATGAATACCTACATCATATGAAAGATGTACGGGGGCCTTTTCAGGTCCTGTAAGAGGATGGAATGAATAGGACGAAAGCTGTCAGAAGCTCCAGCCTCCCAAGCCACATGAACAGGCACAGAAGATATTTCCCCATGATGCTGACAGACTGAAAGTTCTGAGCCGGACCTATCACGTTCAGACCGGGGCCGACGCCTCCCATGGTGGTTGCGAGAGCTGACAGGGCCGATATCCCGTCCATTCCGGTCAGTGTCATCATGAAGGTGCCTATCAAAAATATTGCCAGGTACCCGAAGATGAAAACGGCAACGGATCTGACTATCCTCTCGCTGAAAACCACCCTTCCCACCCTCAAGGGAATGACCGATCTGGGATGGCCTATCCTCCTAAGGGTCCTTCCAACCGCTTTGTAGGCGATTATCAATCTGGCGGTCTTGATGGCACCCGAGGTGGATCCGGTCATTCCGCCCATGAGCATCAAAATCACCATTATGAACCTGGAAAGGGCCGGCCACTGTCCGAAATCCTCTGTGGCATAACCTGTGGTGGAATAGATCGATGTCACATTGAATACGGAGGACCATAGGGCCTGAACTGGTGAGTATTCCGACCTCATGCTCCAGGCCACATTGGCACCCACAATGAACCAGAACGTGACCAGGATAACGAAGTAAACCTTGAACTCGGCATCCCTGAAATATGTCTTGAGATCCCCTTTCAGGAAGTTGTAATGGAGAACGAAATTCACGGATCCGAGGATCATGAAAACAACAAATATCAATTCTATCAGGGGAGCTGTGGGAAGATCCTTGTAATAGGCGATACTGGCGGTGTGGGTCCCGAACCCGCCCGTGGAAAGAGTGGTGAAGGTATGGCATACGGCATCGTAAAGGTTCAACCCCGCAACGGTGAGCAGGACCACTTCCACCACGGTGAGCAATCCGTAAATTGCCCATAGGAGCTTTGCAGTGTCTTTCAGCCTCGGCACGAACCTGTCATTCTTGTGTCCTGGGACCTCTCCTTTCATCAGCAACATACCGGCTCTCGGGCCTCCGAGAAGGATCGAGAATATTGCCACCATCAGAACGATGACACCCAGTCCCCCAAGCCACTGGGTAAGTGACCTCCAGAATAATATCGAATGCTCCAATCCGTCGATCTCGGTAATTACCGAGGCTCCTGTGGTGGTGAAACCGGACATGGATTCGAAAAAGGCATCCTCGAAATTGGACAGGGTTCCCATCAGAATATAGGGTAATGCGCCAATCAGCGGGATTATCATCCAGATAATGGAGACGATTACCAGAGCCTCTATCGGTCTGAGGTCCTCGGTCATCTTATCCGCCCTTCCCGCCCAGGCAGTCAGGAAAGAACCGATTGACAGACAGAGCAATCCCGGAAGCAGATAGCTCCTGAGCAGATCCAGAATTCCCTCCTTGTAGAGAAGTCCGACAATAAAGGGAAGGAGGAAAGTAACGGGAAAGATGAGCATGACCGTTGCCACACCCGATACTATCCCTTTGAGCTTCATGATATGACTCCCGGTTTCAAAAGACCCTTGTGAAGTGAGGGCGGTATAATCTAATAAAAGCTTTTTTTAAGAGGAGAGAAACAAAATTCTATCCAACCACATATTCTTCAGCAAGGGAGATACCCTCCTCGAGTACCGATCCATCAACAGGGTGAGGATAATTGTACATTGTTTTTCCCGGTCTCTCATTGTAATAGGGACGGTTGCAGTCGGGACATCCCCTGGTCCTGAAAGAATCTATCAGATCGGTGACCTCAAGGATGTTGTTGGTATCCATTCTCATCAGCTTTCCTTCCCCATCGAAACCGAAGGGATCGAGGTTGCCCTGGAGATCAACATAATCCCTCATTATCTGAAGAGCTCTGTATCGTCCCAGCGTGGGAGGCGAATTCTTCAATGCTGTTCCCTTCATGGGGGTAAATGAAAAAAGTGAGACTGTAACACCCATGTCGCTTGCCTTTTGGAGTGTTTGTGCAACGTCCTTATCCGTTTCACCTATACCTATTATGAGATGTGTGGAAACGAAACCCTTCCCGAAAACACTCAAAGCCGTATCCATTGCTCTCCAGGTGCTCTCATAGGTATAGGGATTTCCAACTCCGCTTCCCTTTACCTCTGCAAATACTTTCTCCGATCCGCCATCTATGGCTATGCCAACCCTCTCCACACCGGCTTTCTTGAGGGATTCCAGCTTCTTCCTTCCCAGCGGACCCACGGATACGGAGATCGGGAGAGGTGCCGCTTCTCTTAGTTGGGAGACTACCCATTCAAGCTTGCCCAGCATTATGGGATCATTAAGACACTGGATGCATATCCTCTCGAACCTGTTTTTACCGCCTTCTTTGAAGGAATTCATCACCTTTCCCATTCCGAAGGATGGCCAGGTAACCCTGCTCAGAAGCTCTCCCGATGAGTCGGCATCCCTTGCCTGTGTACAGAATGCACAGTTGTTCAGGCAGTTCTCTCCCAGCATGAGGTAGGCAGTCGTAGGGGGTGACGGCAGAGCTCCCTCCTTGAGACCAAGTGAGATGGCGGTTCCGAGAGAGACCCTTATTCCCCTCATTTCCGGACCGTGTCTTCTTTCAATCAATGGCCAGGGGTATTGCTTTCGAGACCAAAAGTCTTTCTTGAGAATCAATCGGTGAAACCAACTGGAAAGGAAATAAATAGCGATCGAGGGGGTTTTCGATACAGGTGGTTCCACCTTTCAGGTCCAGGATGTGGTCCGATGGCAAGCATGAACTGTTACGATATATTGGGGATAACCCGAGATTCTACCTCAACCGATATTAAGAAAGCCTACAGAAAACTGGCTGCACAGTATCATCCGGACATGGTCTCAAAGCTTCCTCCCAAGCTGAGGGATTTTGCTGATGAGGAGATGAGGAGGATCAACAGGGCAAAGGAGATGCTGCTGGACATAGACCGGAGGATGGAACACGACAGGGAGCTCGATATGTCTCAAGGTCACGGGCAACCTCCGTCCAGAGCACCGGTGAACAATGGCAACGGGGGTACCTCATACACCTTTGCATGCCCCCACTGCTCTTCCCGGGTCTCCGCCATTCCGATCGACAGGCCCTATATTCTATCCTGTCCATCCTGTTCCAGGCAGATGACAATACCAAAGGCCCCCAACAGGAGTCCGGGCAACGGATCATCCCTGGACAGGCAGAATGTTTACAAGGAAGCTCTGAAGAGGGCCCTTCTGGATGGAGTCATAACCAGGGACGAATCCTATATTCTTGACGGATTGAGGGATGCGCTGGGCATATCACCTCTGGAACATCAGAACATGTTGTTCAGGCTTCGAAACGGAAGGAATTAGAGGTCCGTGAAGGCCACCTTTTCAAGGACAGCAAGTTCAAGTTCTCTTTCGGGAACCTCCGGACCGATGGCAAGGACCGACCTCGATCTCGAACCACCCCAGATATCTTTCTCCTCCGGATCAACGGGTATGAGTCCCTGGATCTCTTCATTATCCCATCTGTCGGGATTTACTTCCAAAAGCCCGTCACTATCGGTTGGTTTTGTGATCATCACCAATAAGGTGGAATCTTCCTTCATTTCCGAAATTTTCAGAGCCCGGGATACCTGCCTTGAACCCGTGAGCCACCTCAGGACCTCTATGGAAGGATCCTTGGCTCTGGCGGTTCCGTTTCCTATTGCCCTGAAAGCGTGGTGGAAAGCGGATGATACATGGGAGGGTCCGTAAACCGGATCTGATGATGTTATCACTATCAGCGAATCCTCATCTATCATGTCATCCAGCTGATCCAACCAGGATCTGAGGTTTCCTGACTCCACCGTGAAGGGGTGGACGGTGATTTTGGGTGGATCATTCCTTGACCGCATCACATATCCTCTCTGCGGTCTCCTCGTCTATGCCTTCAATCATCGTGAGGTCCTCGGGAACCGCTTCCCTGAGTTCCTTCAGCGAGAGGTATCCGGATGATTTCAGCTTCTCCTGGACCTCCACCTCGACCCCCTTGAGCTTGAAAGGACCTTCCGCACCGATCTCGTCCTTTTCATCGGCGGGTTCTTCCTCTTTCGGAACCTCTTTTTCTTCCTCTGCGGACTCGTCCTCTTTGGTTTCTTCCCCGGCTTCTTCACGGGGAGATCCTTCCTTTTCCTCTTCCGGTTTTTCCTCGGATTTCTTTCCGAAGATGATCTCCTTCAGAGCCTGCAGGAAACCTTTCTTGGGGACCTCTTCTTCGGAAGGTTCCTCTTTTTCTTCTTCCGGAGGTTTCTCCTCGGCTTCTTCTTCCTTTTCCTCTTCCGGTTTCTCTTCGGAGGGTTCTTTCTCCTCCTCGGGAGACTCTTCTTTTTCCTCTGCGGACTTTTCCTCGGAGGGTTCTTTCTCCTCCTCGGGAGGTTTCTCCTCGGCTTCTTCTTCCTTTTCCTCTTCCGGTTTCTCTTCGGAAGGTTCTTTCTCCTCATCGGGAGACTCTTCTTTTTCCTCTTCCGGTTTCTCTTCGGGCTCTTCCTTCTTTCCGACGAATATGGCCTTGATCCCCTCTATCAGCTTTTCGAAGAATCCCTTCTCCTCTGGAGCCTCTTCCTCCGCCTTTTCCTCTTCCATTGCGGTTGCTTCCTCTATTCCGTCCTGGATTCCGAATTTCTCCCTGACCTCGTTTACCTTTTCTATGATGGTGACCGAGAGCTTGGGTCCTATCCCCTTCAATTCCTGGAGCTTTTCGGCTTCAAGTTCCCTGAAGCTTTCGAACGTGTCGAAACCGCTGCTCTTGAGTTCTTCTATGACCTTTTCGGATACCCTTGGAATCGACGAGAGGACCTCGTTCAGATCTGGAGCCTGGGCGCTTTCGGCAAGCTCCTCCTTCTTCTTCTCTCCCAGTTCCTTCAATGCCTCGGATGTCTTGACACCCACTCCTTTGAAACCGGTGAAGTACTCATCGTCACCGTTGACGAGCGCCGCCCAGTTATCCATCCCCTCGTCATACAATCTCTCCGCGAGGGATGCTCTCACTTTCCCGGTGGAGGTGAGGAAATCCAGCATCTCCTCCTTTTCCACTTTCTCGTCCGGGACCTGTGAATCATTGGTATCATCGGGACTGACCATAACGTCACCTCATTGATGGGTGGACCCCGTGCGGAGGTCCGATGCAGTGGGATAGGGAGAAACCGTATAATACCATTTTGTAAGAAGGGATAAAATGTTTTTTTGTCAAAATTCCCCTTCACAACTCCCTGACCACTTCAAGTCCCCTCTCCCTCGAAGCCGGGAATGAGGCCACCTTCAACCTTATCTGAATCGATTCACCTTCCTCCCAGAGCCTGATCTCATTTCGGAAGGCCGACTGTTTATCCACTCTCAGGTGATAGACGAGATTTTCATCCATCCTCTCATCGGCCTTATCAAGGGCCGTTTTCCAGAAATCCATTTCCTGCCAGGATGAGATGATCTCCCTGATCTCACGCTCCCTTCCGAATGAGGTTTTCAGTATCTTGATGGGATTGCGGTGGACCCCCTCGGAATCCAGGACCGTGATATCATCGATTTCCCTTCCCACCAGGTTGTTCACAGCCTCCATAACCTTGGACCCATCCTCTGTCGCCTGGACGAATGTCTCGATGCTCAGTTCATGAAATTTCTTGACCACGATCAGGTAAAGGTGATAATCTTTGAAAACATTGTCCGTCGAGGCGGGAAAATGACGGTTCCCAAGAGTCATCCCAGATATCTATCGCTTGCTACAAGGGACAGGCTGGTGGAGGGCTGGGAGAAGGGCTTGGTCGTGACACAGGGATTGATAGCACACGGAAGAGGGGAGGCTTTCGATTATCTGATCGGTGAGAAAACAACCGACGAAGCCGAAAGAGCGATAGAGGCGGCCTCCCGCTTGCTGGTCAATGCGGAACACCCGGTCATTTCCGTCAATGGGAATGTTGCCGCCCTTTCCGCCGGAGATATCAAGGAGTTGTCGGATGAACTCGACTGCAGGGTGGAAGTGAACATCTTTCACAGGACCAAGGAAAGGGTTGACAGACTGATATCCCACATGAAAGAGAACGGCATCGAGGATGTTTTAGGAAAGGTTCCGGATGCCAGAATTCCGGGACTTGACCATGCCAGGTCATTTTGCTGCAGTAACGGAATATTCTCCGCTGACGTGATACTGGTTCCCTTGGAGGACGGGGACCGATGCCAGGCACTGCGGGACATGGGAAAGAAGGTCATCACAATCGATCTCAATCCCCTCTCCAGGACCGCAAGGACCGCCAGCATAACAATAGTTGACAACATAATCAGGGCACTACCCCTGATGAAGAAAAAGGTTGAGGAAATAAAGCAATCCGACAGTGTTGAATCCTGTGATTTCGACAATGAATCAAACCTTCTTCTTACTCTCAGAAGGATCACCAAAAGGTTCTAGGGTCCATCGGAAAGAATATCTATCAAAGCCCGAATACAAGAGAGACCCGAAGAGGTCTTGAGGGAGTTAAAATGGACAAGTTCAGATGCATAGCATGCGGCTACATATACGATCCAGAGAAAGGCGATGATGACGGCGGAATCTCACCCGGAACCTCTTTCGATGACCTTCCCGACGACTGGGTATGTCCGGTCTGCGGCGTCGGCAAGGACATGTTCGAGAAGGTGGAGTGATTTTCCTATGGGCCGATTGGGGGCCCATGTCAGTATTTCCGGAGGGGTGTCTAACAGCATCCGGAGGGCTCTGGACCTTGAACTGGATACATTTCAGATCTTTTCCAGGAACCAGAGGCAGTGGATGCCGCCCCCACTCACCGAAGATGATATTTTCTCCTTCAGGGAAGGCTTGAAGAGAACCTCTCTGGGGCCTGTCCTGGTCCATTCATCCTACCTTATCAACCTGGCAAATCCCGATGAAAAGGGTAGGAAGAGGTCCCTTCTTGCCCTGGCGGACGAGATGACAAGATGCTCCTGTCTGGGACTTGACAGGCTCGTACTCCATCCCGGTTCCCACAAGGGATCGGGAGTCGAAGTCGGTATCAAGAACATATCCAGGTACATAGATGAGGCTGATTCCATGGTGGAGAATAATCCACCAAAGGTATTACTGGAAACAACGGCCGGCCAGGGGAACTCCGTAGGTTCCACATTCCAGGAGCTTTCCCGGATAATCGAAAGTACAGATCACAAGACCTTCATCTGTCTCGATACCTGCCACATGCATGCGGCAGGATACGACCTTACCTCGAAGAATGCTTACGATTCGACCATGAAAGAACTGGATTCCATCATAGGCAGGGAGAAGGTACTGGGGATTCATCTGAATGATTCCATAAAGAACATGGGTTCGAAGGTGGACAGGCATACCAACATCGGGGAGGGAACACTTGGTGTGGAACCTTTCGGATATCTACTTAATGATGGCCAATTCAAGGATGTTCCCATGATACTGGAGACCCCTGGCGGAGAAGAAGGATACGGGAAGGACCTCTCACTTTTGAGGTCCCTGGTAAAACAGGACTATTCGTCCCAGCCGTCCGTGTAAAACGGGGAGTCCTTCTTGGGGTTCATGACACCGCTGGGCTTTCCCATGGAGATGTCCTCTTCCTCCATCTCGAGAAGAAGTGAGTAGGTCTCCATCTCCTCATCATCATATACTCCGTGATATTGATCCAGCAGACCCTTCTCCATTTCCAGATCCTCTTCCTTCTTGCTCCTTTCAGGAGATGGCGGACTCGGGCGCCCGTTGGTCCTGTCCACGAATGTATCTCCCGTCATCCGGTTGTAGAGAGCTTCCATGTCGGCCTTGATGAAGTTCTTGATCTCCACATCCTTCAGAAGTGCGGGGTCCTGCCAGGCTTCAGCGATAAGCTGGGCGTGTATATCTCTTGGAATCTCCAGAAGATCTGCCACGATCCTCATCAGCTTCCTTAATCTGATGTTGGCGGGATCATCGATGGCCCTCTTCATAAGATACCTGTAATGGTCCATCATGTCCTTTCTGGAATGGATATTGCCCGTAACGGGGTTTTTCACCTCTCCTATGATCTTTCCATCGAAGAGACGAAATAGTGAAACCTCAGAGGTATCCTGATCGATCATCAATGCCCCCCCATCTTGGATATCGGGGATGCTGGATATCCATGGGATTTTACAACATTATTCAGAGGGTCTATAATACTTTCCATTTTCCGTGTACTTCGGATATATCCGATGTAAGCAACGGGGTTCCATTATTATATCGGACCCTCGATTCAGAGTCAAATTAATGCGAGGTGATGAAGAATGGATGGGTCCATCCTGGTAACCGGGGGAGCCGGATTCATAGGATCGAACCTTGTGGACCTCCTGCTGGAGGAGGATTACACCGTCATAGTCCTTGACGACCTCTCATCGGGATCCATGGAAAACCTCTCCAGATGGTCCGAGGACTCGAATCTCAGGTTCGTCAGGGGGGATGTGAAAAGACCACTGGACGAATCGCTCACTCCGGCGGTATTATCGGGCTGTCCTCGGATCGGAACAATATTCCATCTCGCGGCCTGGGTGGATGTCACCTCTTCATTCGAGAGGCCGGGGGACAATGCTCTGGTGAATTATCTGGGGACCTTCAACGTTCTGGATTATGCCTTGAAGCACGATGTCCGCAGGGTGGTGTTCGCTTCCTCGGCGGCCGTGTACGGGGATACCACGGAAATACCCGTCACAGAGACCATGGACAAGAAGCCTCTTTCTCCCTACGGGCTGCACAAACTCTCATCGGAGATGCTCCTCGACATCTACGATCATCAATGGGAGAAGAGCACGGCTTCTGTCAGGTTCTTCAACGTTTTCGGACCCAGGCAGGATCCTTCCAATCCCTATTCGGGAGTGATCTCCAAATTCCTGGAAAGGGCTTCCGTCAATGAGCCTTTGCTGATCTACGGTGACGGAAAACAGACCCGGGATTTCATATTCGTGGAAGATGTGGCAAGAGCCCTCTTGATGACCGCGATGTCCGATGTGACGGGACAACTGAATCTGGGTACAGGAAAGGAAACCTCAATACTGGACCTTGCCGAGGTTGTGGGGAGGGTCTCGGGAGGGGAATTGAAAAGAATACACATGCCCGCAAGAAAGGGAGAGATCCTGAGGTCCTGCGCCGATGTATCAAGGATCAGGGAAGAGGTGGGTTTCGAGGCCGAGATCGATCTCCTGGAAGGAATGAGGCGCACATGGGAATGGTTCAAGAGGAGGAAAATTCAAGATGGCGGATAGAACCCGTAAGACCAAGGTGCATTCGGACGAGAGGATACTGCTTTTTCTGTCCGAATTTTCCAACAAGAGGGAGCTGTGGGACGTTCCCAAGGAGGTCACCCAAAAAGGAATATCTGCCAAACTGGACATACTCGAGAACAATGTATCGAGGTCACTTAAGAGACTCCAGGCCGACGACCTGGTAAAAGCGGAGCTCAAACATATAAAGGGAGAGAAGCGAAGACAGAGAGCCTATTTCCTCACACCGAAAGGGGAGGAGACGGTGATGGAGGTTCGAGACCGTGTCTCCAGGATGACAATGACCATAACCCTGGAAGGTGACCTCCTCAGAACATCCGTGGATGCCGCATACAAGAGATGCCGGGAATACGGCCTGAATCTGACCATGGCGGAGGTATACCAGGTCAAGAGAAACGGGGAGGAGCCACTCATAATATCAACGAGGGGAAGCAGCGCCGGTGAAGGACCCAACCTCTACGGCAGCTACCAGCTACCCGACCACTTCTTCGGAAGGGAGAAGGAGACCGCGGTTGTGAAGAATTTCCTGGAATCCAAGTCCGGCGTCCTGCTTATCTGGGGTATAGCCGGAATGGGAAAGACTTCACTGATTCTGCATGCCCTTACCAGAAACAACGTCAATGGCGGCTACATCTGCTGCGAACCCTGGACCGACAGGATCGAGCTGATAAGCGAGATATCAAGCGTAATCGGCGAGATGGGTCTGCAGGAAGACGCCGAAAGTCTCGAGGGAGATGAAATCTCTCCCGGGAAATTGACCAGAACAATGAGGGACCTGAGCGCCACCCAGAAGAATCTGGTCCTGGTGATCGATGATCTTCAGAAGACCGGAGGGGGCATCGACATCTACATCGAGGCCCTCTGCAAGGCCGCAATGGACCATCCAGGTCTGAAACTGGTATTGCTGACCAGGGACCGGCCCCAGTTCCTCGATCCCAGATACGAGCTTAGGGGTTCACTGGTTTCTCTGGAGTTGAAGGGGCTGGACGAGACCGCCATCAAACAGATGGTCAGGGAAAAGAGGGTGGAAGCCGATCCCGACATACTTCTCGATATCACGAAGGGACATCCGCTTTTCATCGAACTTCTGATGACGGCCCTGGATTCGGGTCCCTCCGACAGGTTCCACGAGTTTTTGGACCTGGAAGTCATTTCACCCCTATCCCCCAGACAGAAGAAGGCCCTGGAACTTTCAGCCCTGGTTGGCCTTCCGTTTCACAGGTCGCTTCTGAGGAATATCAAACTGGAAGATATCGATATTCTCAAGAGAAAGGGATTGTTGAGAGAGGACAGGTACGGGTTGCTTTCGGTCCATGACCTGATTGCGGACCACCTCATGGAGAAGATTCCCACAGAGAGGAGGGAGGAGGATATCCATGAGGTTCTGGCCTACCAGATATCCGTTGTGCTTCGTATCTGGGGGGACGGACCTCAGCTGGGGGCCACTCCGGTTGTCAAAGAGGAGCTGAAGCCCCCCTCGGGCGTGAAGGTGCACATGGAGAAAACCTACCTCTCCATAGCTTACGAGGATAATCCCGGTCTGAGGGGTCTTCTGAGGAGATATATCGAATCTCTGACCAAGAGGCTTCTTGACATCGGCAATCCGGAACTTGCCAGGAACCTCCTCATGCTTCTTTCCGAAAGCTCTCTCAAAGGCAGGGGGAAGATCCTGACCGTCCCGATCATGGGTTTGGAGAGGTCCCATCTTTCGGAGGATGACAGGCTACTTTTGATATTGAGCAGGGCCAAACTGCATGCCCTAGAGGGAGAGTGGCGGAAAGCTTCCTCCGCCCTGGACCTCATCGAGGCATCATTCCCCAAGGGAATTCTCAAGGGAGAGGTCAAGACCCGCTTCAACCAGCTCAGGGGTCAGGTCTCGAGGTCAAGGAAGAGGTTCATAGAGACCATACAGTCCCACAGGGCCGCCATCGCCGAAATGGGAAGGGAAGGCGACTCCGAGGGAGTCGCAAGGGAGAAGCTGGACCTGGCCGAAGCATTGTATAACATGGGGGAGTTCCAGGAATCCGCTCAGGAAGCCCTTGAGAGTGCCTCCATTTTCGGTGAAAAGGGGGATGGGGAAGGGGAGGTCTATTCATCGCTTCAGGCCTTCAGGTCCTATACCTCTGCAGGGAGGAGAATGAGGGGGAAGAGATGCCTGGAGAGGGCAAGGGAGGTCGCAAGACAGAGGCAGGATCAGAGACTTCTCGCAATCATAGAGATGGAGTCGATACTGAACCAGGAAACGCTTCCCATGGAGAACCAGATCGCAACCTTTGCAAGGCAGACCGAGATCCTGGGACCCGAGGACACCGATATTGCCGTGAAGGGATTTTTGAGAATAGCCAAGCATCTTGAGGGAGCACCGGGAAAGGAGAATCTTCTTCTCAGGCTCAAATGTCTGTCATCTGCGAGCAATCTCCTCCACGGAACATCGGAAAAGGAGGGGTTGAGTACTTTGATAAAGAGGATGGGCCCCGAGGAGCTTTCGGAACGGGACCTCCTGGAGAGCAGGATTGATCTTCTCGAACAGACCCTCTCATTACTTGAGCCTGAGAACAGATTGAGGGACGGTCTGATGGAGATCGCCAGAGAGAGAGGTTATCCCTTCATCAAAGTCAGGAACGAGGACATCAAGGGAACTCTGCTCTCGAACATCTGCGAATCCCAGTGGCAGCTCTTCGAGGTCTGCCTTGACGAGATGGAGAACGAGGAGATCGATCCCGAGGACCTGGAAGCTCTGGCAGAGGATCAGTGCCACAATCTTCTGATGGCGGGCAACCACTTCCAGCTTTTGGGAAGATTCAAGAGGGCAATGGAGATCTACGAGAAGTGCAGGGAGGTGCTTGAACTCTACGAGAAGGCGGTCTTAAAGCATCCCGAGCACGTTACCGAATGGGACATCAGAAAGGTGAAAGAGGCTGTCTCCCTGAACGTATCTCAGCTCGGTTAATAACGAGGTTAATTACTTAATCGAATAGTTTGGTTCAATCATCATGAGGCAGGTCCCCTCAAAATGTTCGGCATGCGGACAGCACAACATCCACAATCTCGATTACTGTGCGGTATGCGGAAAGAAGTTCTCCATGCCCGAGACAAGGGAAAAGAAAAAGTTATCGAAAGAAGACAAGATGAAATTGAAGAGATTGAAAAAGAAGAACGAACTTACCGACCTTTACAAGAAGAAGAAGATCACCCAGAACCAGTACATGGCAGGTTTGAAGAAACTGGGATACGGGGATCAGATCGAGAAGGCAATGGCCTTCAAGAAGTATATCCGGGAGCAGGTCAAGGCCTTCGAGGAGATGGAGGTGGATCCGAGGGCGAAAGAAGGGGCAACATATTACGATCCGAACGAATCGGTCACCGACCTGCCCAGGGATGAAAATGGCAATGTCATTGTGGATTTTACTGCCAGGTCACAGAAGGTGAGACCAACGGAGGAGGTCCCCACCGTGGAATACGGTCCCGGTGAAGGCGGAGGGCCTGCCTTCGGAAAGTCCCTCTTCGGCAGGTCCGATAGCGGAGGACCCAAAAGGGTCAGGGCTGATGCGATCTGGGACGAGGAGGAAGAAGATTTCGAGATCGATCTGGAGGAGGTCGAGACCGGCTGGTGGGACGACGAGGAATGGGAGCTCGAGTGGACCGAAGAGGACGAGGAGGAATTCGAAGATTGGGGCCTCGTGGATGACGATCAGGGACTTGAAGTGGAATTCGAGGAGGATGAGGAGGACACCGGATACGAAATAAGCTTCGACGAGGACGAGGATGATTTCGAGGTTGACTTCGAAGAAGATGATGAGAAGGAAGATGAAGAAGAGGAGATAGGGTGGGATTCGGGGAGGAGAAGGAGAAATCGTTGAAATATCGGATATGCATACACCTTGATAGAGGTGCATACGGATGGAAGACGAAGAAGACCGGGAGATGACAGAGGAAGAACAGGAGAGAGCCCAGGAGGAGATGGCAAAGCTCCTGACAAATGTAAAGGACATGGCAGTTTACAACATGTCGATGATATCCTCCCAGGCCTGGCATCATCTGGGACTTGTACCGGTTCCGGGAACCGAAAAGGCCGAGGTGGATCTTGATCAGGCAAAGCTTGCCATCGATTTGTACGAAGCAAACCTCGACGTGATCGGGGAGGTCCTGGAAAAGGAGATGACAAAGCAGTTCAAGCAGATCCTTGCGGATCTGCAGCTAAATTTCGTGAACAAGAAGAAATCATCCTAGAGGAGGCGGGCGCCTTGTTCTCTCCGGTTCCATTCTCCGAGGTTCCGGGAGGTCGGAGGACTCCTTTCTTGCCGATCTCACATAGAACACTATCAGTCCCAGACCGATGAGGAAGATGATGACGGCGATGGGGATGAGATAGTAGGGTACGTTCTTTTCCTCGATTTCATATTTCAGGATGTAATTGACTCTGGAGGCCCTGGATAAGATTTCCTCTTTGGACATGTCCTCGGTTCTGTGGATGACAATTACCAGGAAGTAGGTGTCCTTCTCACCGATCTTCAGGGACCCCTCGAAGAATGTGGTATTTTTCATGGAGAGAGCTCCCACAACCCTGAAGGTGTCATTTGACTGAGTGACCTCCTCACCGGCCAGGATCTTGTCTATGTCGATTTCCTCTGTGGACCTGAACCTCTCGTATTCTTCCTCTCCCTTGATGAAGAAAACGGAGATGGGGTCTGGGTCTGCCGTTATGGTTATATCGATGTCAATGGCCTCTCCGTCGTTGAATTTGATCTCCTCTGTGATGTAGGTGTCGATATCTACATCTTCGGAATCATCTATGGTGACGGCTGATACGGTTGGAAAGGTAAGGATCAAAGATAATGAAAACAGGACCAAGATCATCCTGGAATATTTTCCCATGAATATCCTAGCGAAAGCTTCTATTTAAATTATTATCGGGTAAATGTTGAATCGATCAGGTTTTTGCTTCGAGGACCCAATCAATGAAATCCATGTGTTTTTTTACCTCTTTGTATAGATACGAGAATGTATCGTCTCCCTTTTCCGTCAGGGAATAGAAAACGGCCCTGCCCTGGTCCCTCCTCTTTATGAGTCCCAGCTTCTCGAATTCCTGAAGCACGGGATATACCGAACCCGGGCTCGGCTGCCAGGATCCGGGAGTTATCTTCTTGATCCTGTTTATCATCTCCAGACCGTGCATCTCGCCTTCCTTCAGGCATCTGAGTAGTGCCAGCCTGAGATGGCCTCGGTACATCGAACAGTTCTCCCAGGTTGTGGTATCCATGGGATCGGACCTGCAGGACTCTTTTCGGGGCATTTGAATACCTCTTATCGTTTGGCGATGAAACATATATGATATTCCCGTTGCCCCTTACCTGTTAGCCTCCGTCAAACTTAAAATAAGAGCCAGTCCCATATATTCACGGAGGCATTACAAATGGCCGAGATAGTGGACACCAACGAGTTCAAACTGGGACTGCATGAGAGTTTCAAGAAGACGCCTGTTTTCAGATTCAACGATCAGTACTTCGGGCTTGCCTGGTTCGAGGGAGAGTACAAACTGCACAAGCACGATAAGGATGAGGTGTTCCTCGTTCTGGAAGGCCATCTTTCTATCGAGGTTGAAGGGAAGGTAATGGATGTCGGCCCCGACATGGCGATACTGATCAGGAAGGGAGAGGCGCACAAATCAAAAGCGACGAGGAGGACCCTTGTTGCGGTTTTCGAGCCCCTGGATATTCATATAGAGTACCTGGAATGATCAGAACCTTCCGCTGGATCCTCCTCCCCCGGAACGTCCCCCGCCGAATCCTCCTCTTCCTCCCCCGAAGGATCCTCCGATCCAGATCAGTAGGCGGCCCCCTGTCAGGATGAAAATTGCCAAGGTTACGGCTATGGCTATCAATAGCTGCCACCAGTTCAAGGGAATGAAAGATACTGGTTGCCAGGGCCCTTTATCCTCCTTCGGTGGAGGGCCTGTGTGGTTTTCCACTATGATTATTCCCAGTTCCGCAACGGTGTAGAGGATCCCCTCGTAGTAGTTGAATTCAACGAGATATGGTGTGAGATAGGTATCGGCTATCTCATTGACCTTGAGATCGGGGAGGATCCCTTCGAGGCCATATCCCACCTCAATTCTCCAGGCCCTGTCATCCACTGCTATCAACAGAAGGAGACCGTTGTCCTTGCCTTCTTCACCAATACCGCTTTTTTCGAATGTCTTGACGGCATATGTCTCGATGGTGTCCGGGGAGGTGGTGGGGACTATCAATACTGCGATTTCGGCTCCGGTTGCGGTGTCAACTTCGTAGCAGAGGTCCTCTATGTCGTAGATATCCTGCATCAGGAGGACCCCTGCCTGGTCCGTCACATAATATTCGAGTTCGGGGTATCCGCTTACGGTTCCAAGTAGGGAAATGGTCATCAATACCGATGCGAGGACCCTGAAAATCTTCAACGAGGATCACCCTCACGGATTGTCCGGTGCCGCATCGCTTTCGAAATAGGAGCGCTCCTCGAAACCGAATGAGTTGGCGATTATGACCTTGGGGAATTTCTTTATCTCCTTGTTGAAATCCCTGACATCCTCGTTGTACCTCATTCTTTCGACAGTGATCCTGTTCTCGGTCCCCTCGAGTTCCACCATGAGATCGTGGACGACGATCACCGACTGGAGGTAGGGATAGTTCTCGTAGGTCAGAATTATGGACCTGAGTGCCTGGTCGAGCTCTCCGGCGACTTCCACTTGTTCTTCCTGCGAGTCCGCCTCCATCCATCGGGTCCTGAGGGCGGTTACGTTGGTGAGGGTTGATTCCTCAAATTCCTGGTAGTCCTCCACCGTTTCAACCAGAGTGGGAATAAGGTCCACCTTCCTCTGGTATTGATTTTCCACCTGTGCCCAGGATCCGTCAACATCCTCGTCCATGGTGACCAGATTGTTGTAGGATGCCACGGTCCAGATGATGGTGATCAAAATTATCATGAATATGATCCCCGCGGCCACCGCTCCCGCTATTACACCTGCTTTTAACCCCATGCAACATAAAACATTCATTTGGTATTTTAATACATTTCAAGATGGGAGAGGATCCTCCGCAATAATTTCTGAGGTCCTCCTTCATTTTCTTATTGATGTCGAGGACCGCCTATTTTTAAATAACCCTTCTCAATTCATGAGGACCCGAAAACCTATGCGAGGGTAGCCAAGCGGTTAACGGCGACAGACTCAAGATCTGTTCCTTAGTGGTTCGTCGGTTCGAATCCGGCCCCTCGCACTCCATTTTACAATTGATCTGCGAAGCGATCAATTGTAATGTCGTGGGACGGATTCGAACGTAGTTGTTAGAAGTTTTCAGCCAGAGGCTGGAAACTTGTAACTGCGCACCATTCTTGAGAAATCTCATTTCGAAAGAATTGCTGCTGCACGAATCCGGCCCCTCGCATCCTATTCTATCGAAGCTATCGAATGATAGCGAAGATAGGATAGCAGGGGAAGTTTTCCGAAGAATATCTGAAAACTTGCAACTGCGCACAATTCTCTGAGAAATCTCATTTCGAAGAAATTGCTGCTGCACGAAGGAGGCCCCTCGCAATAATTATTCGAGGCATATATAAGAAGAAAAATGGACCCCCCGTGGCCGTAAGTATAATTTTTCTTGTGAAAAAATTTCATCCATAAAGAAAAAAAATAATAGAATGATAAATCTAATGATAATGGTAATATGAAAGATTATAGTAAAGACCTCGATTATTACAACATGTTGATATTTATTTTAACATTAATTTTAATATCATTGATAGGAGGATTAGGGGGTGCATATATTGCTACAAATGATGCCAATATTTGTGGAATAGCAGCTTTTATTGGATTTATTTATTTAGCTATTATGTTTGGTTTTTATTTAAAACGAGGAGAAGCACTGTCGAAAATTGAAAACTTAAAAAATTCTTATACCCCTTCAAATAAAAGGCACTCAATTCCACCAAAATTAAGGGATGAGATATTTCGTAGAGATGATTACACTTGTCAGTATTGTGGTAAAACAATAAATGAGGTCGAACTACATATTGACCATATTAAACCAGTGTCAAAAGGAGGCACTAATGCAATATCCAACCTTCAAACTCTATGTAGAGATTGCAATCTTAGTAAAAGTAATAAGTGAAAAAACACCACCCCCGGATGGATGGCGATCTGTCAGAAATACCCCTTCATATAAACCTCATAGGTCCTTTTCCAATATAATCAAAATTTAGTAAAATAAAAAGGAATGAATTATTAATCCCAATTACCTTATAGTAATTCATTTTTTCTTAATGTATCCAATTATTGATATTATTCCTGCAAGTCCTACTATTGGGATTATTAAGAAACTTGAACAACAAATTGAGTCCTCTGTCTGTTCTTTATAACTTTTATAAGTTATATCATACTGAACAGTTAATCCTTCAAACCAGTTGTTATTTTTCCAAACGAATCTATAATATCCAGCCTCGACAACAAGGGTGTCACTAAAAGAACTAGTGTCAGTCACTTCTGCTAATGCACCACCATTTGGTGCTTCGATATAGAAGTTGATATTATCATCATTATAGTCTGTGATTGTCCAAGAAAATGTCATATCGCCATCACCTGCTTGGACTGTAAATGTTAAGCTATCTCCCGCATCTATTTGTTCAGTACCATTCTTTGTTTCTCCATTTACTTGAAGTGCAAATATGGTCATTATTAATATTCCAGAGGTTATTATCATAGCTTTTGTAATCAGCTTCATATTCTTCCCCAACAATTTACTAAATAGTTTTTTTACTATTTAATTTCTAATGGGAATAATAACAAGGAATCCAAAATTACTGTGATAAGTTTAAACCCACCCCTCGGGACGGGTGGAGATCTGTCGATATAACCTCCATACATGGACCTATCTGGTCAAATCGGCCAAATAGGTCCTTCTTCATTATGAAACCATTAAGTATTGGTAAAAGATTAATTGATGTGGGGAGGGTAAGGCTTTGCCAGTATCTAGGGATTCAAAAATGATGACATTACCGAAAGCTAGTACGAAAGTGTGGAGGTATATGAAGTATCTTAGGTTTAAGCAATTAATTGAAACTGGTGAGTTGTTTTTTCCAAGTTATGAAACCCTAAATGATTCATTTGAAATGACAATAGAAGATGCAAAATACCGTGATATGATTGAGGAAGATAGAAATCACATAGTGATTAGTTGCTGGTCTTTACATTATTATGAGCAATATAATCTTTGGGAGACATACACAAAAGGGAATAAAGATGGCGTTGCTATTGTAACAACATATAGTAACCTCTCTGATGCTTTAAAAGACTATCCTCACGAAATAATACCTGGTATTGTTAAATATAGGAATACATTAAATGATAGTATCTTATTAAGAGACCACCCGAAAGGGAGACAAAAAAATTTTTTAAGATATGTGTTTTTCAAGAAGAGGTATTTTCGTAGTGATAATGAATTAAGATTATTTCGATATCACATGATCCCAAATGGATTAATACCAATAGTTGAACCAGTTGGGGTTGGTATCTCAATTCCATGTCATTTAAAAAATTTAATTAATTATATCGTATTATCACCCTATGCAAATAGATTTGTTAAGAGAAAAGTGAGGAGACTCCTTAATTCAAATGGTCTAAATGATATTCAAATTAAAAATTCTGATATAAAAATAAGGCAATAAACAATTTATTTATAAATTTTCACCTCATTATCTTTTTTTGTAATCCATCCTCCCCCCTCATTTAGTAATCTTAAAAATTCTTCTGACTTATCATCATTATTTTCCCATATTTTCATTAATAATAATAAATCAATTATTCTTATTATTAGGATATTTTTCTTATTGGCTAAAGAAATATTATTTAGAGGAGGTTCCTTTAAATACTTCTCTTTAATTGAATGTATCGTCATATTGGGATTAATAATTAATAATCCCGGGACGTTATCACCGCAACCATTTCTGATTCTGTGATCTGATACCTGTGTGACATGATCCCTTTTTATTCCCTTATTTGTACCCTTTATTTCAACATAGGCCAAAATGTTTCCATTTTTATCTAATATTTTACAATCTTCTTTTCTTTCGTCGATCGGATCTACTTCTAAATTAAAAAAATCTACCAATACTGAAATGACTTCATTTTTCAACTTATCATTCTTATAAAGGAGTAATTTCTTATATTTGAAATATTTATTAATTTGCTCTTTTTTTCTATTTATTATTTCATGTAATTTTTCAACATTTTCTTTTAATACTATTTCATTATCAAACTCAAATTTATTCAACCAATCAATTGATTCTTGTAATTTGTTTTTTCTGAAGTCCTTAATTGATTTGGTAGTAATTATTAGAATCTCTTTTAGGGTATTGAAATCTTTCGTTGCACAATGAAATGGTAAATAGTAGATTTTCTGATAAATACTAAATCCATATATATTATGCTCATCTTGAATTAAAACATCTATTCCATCTTGATTTATTATACTGGATGAATATCGTGTGATACCAAATCCATATTTCTCATTATATTTCTTAAATTCATCAAAATTAGATTTAATAAAAGTTTGTTCCTGAATTTCTCTATGAATACCAAACCAATTTAGAACTACCTTTGATAGGTCTGTATACGATACATCATAAGAGTTAAACAAATCTTCTCTAATCCTATCCTTTATCTCATCTGCAAGAAAACAAATCCATTTATTTTCACTTATAAAATTTCTTAACTCCTTTTTCTTCTCATCTAAAATTTCTTGATAATATTTTAATTCACCATATTCATAGAACTCAAATACACCTGAAGGTATTATTATGCCATCATAGTCAGTAAAAACAACATTATCAAATATTGATTTTATTTCATATTTAATATTATTTTGTGTGAAACAATCTGAATCTATTGTAAATTTTTTCTGGATGAAACCAAAGGCAAGAACCTTGAAATCATATATTTCATCTTTTCTTGTATCGTCCTTCCCCTTCTTTTTAAAAAATCCCATAAGTATACATAGAAAGATTACATTTTATTTTTTCTTATATCAATTAATGCTCTAATAATCCGTTTCTGGAATTTCGGGACCTTCCCCTCCTTCAACATTTTCCTGTTGTTCCTCCAGTTCTTTTTATCGAACCCATGCTTCTCAGCTTCAGAGTATGATATCCCGAAAATAATCTTCCGGTAATGTTCCAGCTTTGTTTCATCGCTTTGATAAACTGGATACCCATCCTCTCTTACCCCGAGAACTGAGGATTCCTCCAACTTATCCGATTCCTTGCCAATATAGACGATCCTCCGGACCTTTACATGCTTCCGTGTTAGAATACCCTTGTCACCCTCGAACTTGCTCTCAGGATGCGTCATATACTCGAATAAGACCTCATCCATGGGTTTCCAGTATTCGATCCCCCGATAGGTCCTCCCGCTATGATAGTCCTTGAACGGCCCGTATGAGGCTTTTTGCGGGGTCCTGGAAAACGGGACAATCGTTTTGATAGTTTTCTCTGTCTTTTCATCGATATTATTAGAAATCTAAAAATATAGAAATAACTAATAAAAAAAGGAAAATTTATTATGTTATTATAACGACAAATCACATTCTCTTTTCAATCTATATAAATCATTATTTTTTTATTTTTTTATTACAAAATGGACAATATTTTGGTGTTGTTGGAAAATTCAATTCATGTTCACATTTTGGACATTTATCAAATCTTATTTGGTTATCACAAAATGGACAGTATTTTGGTGTTGTTGGAAAATTCAATTCATGTTCACATTTTGGACATTTATCAAACTTATGATCATTATTTGTTGTATCATCGAGATTTGAAGTAACTGTAGAATCCTCTTTATTATTATCATGATGATTTTTCTTTTTTAACATAAAAATTAGGTAGTGTCCTTGAATGGACCGCATAATAATTATATCCATAATGCATTATATGGTTCATGGCCAGGCCTCGAAGTAAAATTGATATAACCTGTCAGAACCCCATTTGCAAATATTATTTGAAGGAAAATGGTAAAGATATAGTTAAACGTGGAAAAAACAAAGCAGGTCATCAACAATATCTCTGCAATCATTGCAATAAATGGTTCGTAGAGACTAAAAATACACCACTTTTTCACAAGCATCTCTCCAAAGAAGAGATCATAAACATATGCAAACATCTTGTGGAAAAGAATGGAATACGTTCCATCGAAAGAATAACAGGACATCATAGAGACACAATTGGAAGACTGATAGAAGACATGGCCGAACACGCTGAGATGGTCAATGAACTACTGATTCATGAAATGAAATTGACACCTATTGAATGTGACGAGCTTTGGTCCTTTGTAAAAAAAAACAAAAGAAAGTTGAGCCCGGCAGCCCGAATCGCCTTGAAGAAGGTGACATGTGGGTCTATACAAGCATAAAACGACATACTTACTTCTGGATATCATTCTCTGTTGGAAAATGGACACAGCAAACATGTAGAGAAATGATGGAGCAGATGTTTTCCCGGTTGGAATTGCCATTTCCAGATGACAAGATAGAGATCTATACTGATGGGAACGATGATTATACGTATGTTCTGCCAAATTATTATGCTGATACCTGTATCGACTATGGCCAAATGGTCAAGATCCGAAAGGGTGGAAGAGTGGTTGACAAGATCAAACGGATAATATTTGGTAATCCTTGCCCAGGTGATATTGAAACAACTAATGTTGAGAACTTCAATGGTATATTGAGGGAACGGAATGGACGTTTGGTAAGAAAAACCAAATGTTTTTCAAAATTGAAATGGAGAGCCAAATGCAGTCTTCTTGTATTCCAATTTCATTGGAACTTCATCAATAAGTTCAGAAGGGGATCAACTCCTGGGATGCTTGAAGGTATTGTGGAGAAGCCATGGACATGGGATGATTTTTTAATGTTTCATAAAGCGGTATAAATTAGGACATTACCTTTCTTTTATCATTATCTTTCCATTTTGAAATATCATTTGGAAAATCATCGATTTTTAAACCAGTTGTAGAATTATCTTTGGACATTCCTGAGTTCCATTCATCTGGATAGCCATCACCATCTGTATCTTTACTTGCTGACGGATCATTAGGAAATTTGTCAGCATTATCTCCAACTCCATCCAAATCAGTATCTTTTGATTCCATTGGATTGTCAGGAAAAGCATCTTCTGAATCCGGTATTTCATCTCCATCTCTATCCTCTTCAAAAATATTCACGGAAATAGTTTTGATCGCTTCTCCACCCTTGTCATCTGTCACAGTGACCATGAATTTATACGTGCCTGGTTCAAGATTATTAGGACCTGTAACAGAGGTACCCAATTCAGTCCAGTTCTCACCCGAAAGGATCCAGCTGAATGTCAAAGTATCATTATCATAATCTTCAGCAATCACAGTAAGTGTGTAGTTATTTCCCTTTCTTACCTTTTCTTGAGGTACTCCTACACTTTTTATGACCGGATTCTCATTGATCCAAATATTTCCAGGAATCAAAGGATCAGGATCTCTATCATCAGGGATATTATCATTATCATCATCTATATCGTCAATATCATAGATCCAGTCACCATCAGTATCAATATAGGTCTCGCCTACAGGAGGAATAGGAACAGTAGTGCTATTGTCCTTGACAACATCAAAAAGATCCTTACCGGTCTTATTTTTATCCTTGACTATTACCTGCTGAACCTTCACCTCAACACTACCGTTGGCTTCCTCATTTCCCTTGATAATTGGTTTCACCTGCTCATCGTTGGAAGGAGCTTCGAGAATCGCAAAGGTGTGGCCTTCATTAATATAACAAATTCCCTCATTTTCCTGTTGATAATCTGAAAGGGATTTAGAAGTTCCAAAGAATAGGGTCTTGCTTCCATACTGAACCCCAAGGGAAATCATCTCGGAATTCACATCGATCACTATGAATTCATATCCATTTTCAATAAGAAGATAAGGAAATCCATTTGGGAAAAGGGGATCGAGAGAAGAAGATGTATTCTCAGTCTTAAAATCAGCAATTGAAACCTGGATACTTTTGTTTCCTTTCTTGATACCAGAAAGAGAAGGAGTGATAAAATCAACAGTCACTGTAACACCTTCACTCACACTCACTGGTACTGTTGTGTTCTGTGAAAAATGATCTAGAGCATCATCTTTATTTCCAACTACGTCATATTCAGCTGAACCTCCGAAAACACGACCATTCAAGTCATCACGAGCCTCAAAAATCGCTTCATCAGTGTCGGTAACATTGAAATCCCACTCGTGATCGAGGAAATTGGGATCATACCATTCGGAAGAGCCGTCTAGCATAACCGAACCTGGAACATTAACGACAATGGTATCGATATCGTTGTCACGGTCGTTGTTTTTCACCTCGAAATCAACCTTTGCGTCTGTACCGGCGGCAAGGACCAACAGAGAATCTGGAACATTAGGTATCCTTACATGACCATCGTTCCGACTCACATCAATGTTTACCCCAGTTATGCCGATACCTTCATTTTTTGATTCATGGATACTGTCCATCCATGTTATTGTTATAAATGTTGAAAAGAAAATCATTATTGCTATGATTATGAAAACCTTCTCCTTGTTTATTCCGGTCATGATTTCCAACTTCCTTTAATTTGAATTTTGAGAGTCCGCCTATCAATGGAAAATATTGATGCTCTCAAATCCCAATGGTTATTACGACAGTTTTATAAAAGTGTAAGGGTAAAAGGAGAATAAAGGTTAAATCCCAACCTTTACCCGTCCAAGAATAATACTTCCAGATCATTGTTTTTCAAAAAATGGAGTGAAATGTCGTACAGGGCATGGCAAGTTTAATATATGACATGGCACCTATTTTCATACCTAAAAGAATTGTTCTTAATCAATTTAGAAAATACTTTTGGTCCAGTCTCAATTACCCTTATAATCGCTCAGTGCATATCATTTTTGTTTCTTATAAGAAACCGGCCCTTGGTCCGGTTTAGACGATCTCATTCTGCAATCCAGCAGAAATCAGATGCATCTTCTCCTGGGAGGCACCCAAGGGCCGATAATATTCTATCTTCAGTATGGAAAAAGACATGTAACGTTATATAATTAGTTTACGAGGTACTACGAAAGTATACCACGTGTACCACAATATTTCCGAATTATTTATCTTCACATTATAGAGTTTCAAGGCGCTCTTTCACATGTTTATTCAATGTAAAGGGCCCATTTCCTTTAGCATTTTTCTTCATATAGTGTATGGGTCCTCTACTGAAACCCATCTTTTCCAATTCAGTATAGGATAGGTTTAGTTTAGTATCCCGAAGGTCCTGGCTATCGATCCTTTAGAGATTTATTTGGTAATTATATTAATACGTCACATTTAAATAACAATTCGATATTTAATATCAACATGTATTTTAGTGATAAATATATGAATTATTATAATAAATATTTGTATGGGGGGTTAATATCATTAATAGTATTTATTATTTTAACTATAATGATTATATTTATACCTCAAAATAATTTTATTATTGTTTTTTTCATTATAATAAATCTGTACTTAATAATAGTTATTTTTTATAGTTATAATAGGAAGAATATATATAAAGAAACAATAAACAAATATGAAGAAAATTTTACAAAAGAAGACAAACAATTAATAAAGAATTTTGTTAATAATTACAGTGAATTTGATGAATTTTATACAAATATTACAAGTTTATTAACACCTTTAACAGACATTGTAAAAATAGACAATTTTACTTTGGAAAAAGAATTGAATAATTTATTAGAAATATTAAAAAATAAGGGTTGGGATTTTGAAATTAAACAATTAATATTTATCATAGAAAAATGTGTCCAAGAAAAAGATCTAAAAATATTAACTAATATTATTAATAATTCAAAAGATATAAATGAAATATATGAAATATTTATTAATAATATCATATCAAAACCTGAAGAGAAATTAAGGGATAATTCCTTTGTTTATGCAAGATCATATGAACTACAAATAGGTCTCCTTAATACATATTTAGAAAGTATAAATATTAATAAAAAAATAAATACATTGAAAGAGGAAATAAAATATTATTATTATTCTAACTGTAACTATAATTCTTCAAAAAAAAGGATTCCAATATCAAATGAATTGAAACATGAAATTTGGAGGAGAGATAAATTCACATGTCAATATTGTGGAAAAGATATAAATCAAGTAGTACTTGAGATAGATCATATTCTTCCTGTTTCAAAAGGGGGAACAAATGCTAAATCAAATCTTCAGACTCTTTGTGTTAAATGCAATCGAAAAAAAAGCGATCACTAATTGTAAATATAAGGTTATCAATTATTATTAGGGGTTATTTGAGAGCTGAATTTGTGTTGTTAGGAATACTCCTCCTCCTTATAGGTGGTGGGTCATTATATTTTTATAATGTAGAATCAAATCGAATTTTCAATAAATATTTTGATAAGGGATATGAAGCAGGAAAATCTGGGAATTATGATGATGTTCCTGAATTAGCAGAAGAAGAAACTAAAGAAAGGGAACGGATATTGCCTTGTTGTTATCTTGGAATTGGATTTTTATTTATAGGAGGTATTATTACAATTTATGGATTTTTTGCCCAGGAAGAAAAGAAATACATAGTAAAAAATCCATCTAAAACATATTTGGTTACATGTCCAGATTGTCAAGAGAAAACATATTTTTTCAATAAAAATAACAGAGTTCTTTGTCAAAAATGTGGGCGTTTATTAAGAAAAGGAAATAAATAGAAATTAAAGAATATCTATTCTTTTCTTCACATGTTTATTCAATGTAAAGGGCCCATTTCCTTTAGCATCTTGCTTCATATAGTGAAGTGTTCCTCTACTGAAACCCATCTTTTCCCATTCAGTATAGGATAGGTTTAGTAGAGTATCTCGGAGATCCTAGCTATTGATCCTGTAAAGCTTCAGTATAGGCTACGTGAAGTCTATACCTTTATTCTTTCCTGAAAGATAATTCAAAAATTCCTGAGCCTTTTGTTGGATGATAGATCCCCATTGCTGATTCAAACCTCAATATTTTACTGTCTGAGACATAGCGGTATCGATCATTTCCATCAATCTTGAAACTGCTTCGGGCCTTATTCTGATTATATAATTAATCGTCTGTTCGAACATAATCCTTCTTATTGAATTTTTTAAAGGACCTGGATTATGACCATATCGATAATCCATCTAAAGGGTTCCTGGAAATATCAATTCCATAGAATTACTGCTGCACGAAGGAGGCCTCTCGCAATCCATTTCTTATCAAAGATTAGATTTAACTTAGTATGACGAAAAACAGAACTTAGGGTCCTTTGGATTATCCTAAATTTTAGAAAATAACAGGAATATATTTATCATTTAGAATTTTTAATACTTACGTGGATGCGGAAAAGGATTGAGATAATAACAATCGAAAAGGATTTACCTCGGGTATTTGAAGAGGAAGATATTGAGTTTGCTTACACTGTATGTGATCAAGAGGAAAAGGTGGAAGTTTTTCAGAATATAATCGATGAATCACCATCCGTGAAGGTTCTTGTTATTTTGGATATAGACGGCGGCAATACACTAGAGGACGCCTTCTGTTTGGTCAAAGAAGGAATGGAGGAAAGATTTGCATGTGGATATATCAGACCAAAAAAGAAGAATGGGATCGGTGTGTGGGCCTTTGAAAGAAATATTATCGAAAAATTGAGGGGAGAGGACCTGAAAAATATCAAGGAATTGATGGCCGAGATCGCACAAAATGAGAATCTGGGTGTGTTTTGCGTTTCAAGGGCTGAAGAGTGTTAGTGTGTTATCACAGGAGATGTGGGACCTTCCGATATTGAACAATTATTTATATTTCGAAACTCCTGAAACGTAGTGAGGGGGATTTTAATTGGAAGAAGATTGGGACCCTGTTCCATTTTGGAAAAAGAAGGAATTTCTGATACCCGCCGCAATCGTGATTGCAATATTGATTATCGTCCCGCCAGTGGTCCTCATCTCCGTTGTCAACTTCAATGATGATTCCGACAACAATGATGCTGACGAAGGGGACGGTGATGGAGGAGACGATGATGGCGATGGCAATGGAGACGGTGGTGGGGACGGAGGGGATGACGATGGAAACGGTGACGGGGATAATGATGGTAACGGAGGGGACGACGACGACGGAGGTGACGGAGGAGGGAATGACACCAATCCTTTCGAGAGGTTCATCTGGGAATCCATGGAAGGACCTCCCGGAGGAGACATACAGGCATTCGTTCAGGACCCTGGTAACCCGGGAACTGTTTATGCGGGAGCCACCATGGGATTGTACAAATCCACAGACAACGGTAAGGATTTCGACAAGGTCCCGAACTCATCTCATATCAGGAACTTCACCTCTATAAGGTTCCATGAGGATTTTCTCATTATCGAAGCCGACAGGATCCACACTTATGATCCTGATAGAAGTATCTTCAATGAACTTGCAGATGGAAAATATCTGACCTGTTCTCACGAGGAAAAGGTCTACTTCCTCGACGTAACATGGGACCCTGACAGCTTTCATGCATACATATGGGAGGAAACCATATCTTCCCCCGACCAGGACCCCTCACTGGACGATTCCACACTGATCGTGGATTCGGAGGTGGAAATGAGGATCAAGGACAACCCTCTCACGAGCTGTTTCATAAACGTCACCAGGTTCCTGAGAACAGGAAACGACTTTCTATTCATGGTGATGATCCAGCATGATGACGATTTCGCCTACGACTTCGACAGGCACGAGATCTTTCATGTTGACAGAGCCGAAGGTAACATTGAAAGGACCACGCCAGACTTCGGAGAAAGGCATATACCACTGGTAATCGAAAAGGACCCCGAAAACGAAAAGCACCTTCTTGTGGGTGCCAGGAGCAAATTACCCAATGATGACTTCGGCAGAAGGAGCCTCCGGGATATGCTCAAACGCTCCAATGACGGAGGAAAGACATGGTCGAGGGTTGATATCAACTACGGTCAGAACCACTCGGTGATCAAGGATATTGAGTTCCATGAAAACCATGTGTACGTCTCAAGGTTCGGAGACCACATCATCAAATTTGATTCCGAGGACCCCAATGATTTTTCGACAATCCCAATGCCGGTTTTCGGGGATGTGGCATCGAACTGGATGGAGTGGCTGGAATTCGATCTCGGCAATCCCGATAGGGTCTACGGACAGCTGGATTCGGAATTCGGATCGAGAGGATTTCTTCTGTCCGAGGATGGGATGAAGACATGGAATTTCATCGGAGGGGGGATTCCAAATTCGCTCCCATCCAACATAGCAATGCATCCAACAAACAGCAACATAATGGCAACATCCGGAAACATCGCCCATCTGCCCTACATAACAAAGAATTTCGGGGATTCCTGGAACCTCCTCCATAACGGGACAACGATGGCAGACGAGTTGAAATTCGATCCCCATGATCCAAACCACCTGCTGATGATTACGGAGACATCGGATAACTACGAATCCTGGGACATGGGCGGTACCTGGCAGAGGTCCGCGGAGGAATTCTCGGCCACGAGAATATTCGATCTGGAAGCCACGGAAACGGGTTCCAGCTCCATCTATGCTTCCCTGAACGGGATCGGAGTCTCCAGGATACAGGACCTCGACAGACTGGATGAATACATACAATCGGGAGAGGCCGTTCATGAGTGGAAGCATCTCTTCAGATGTCCGGATTACGCTTATGACCTTGAACTGGAACCGGGAAGCAGTGAGGTCCTGTACACCACATACTCACCCAAGATCTTTGAAAATCATTCATCGATTTGGAGATACGATTCAAGCAAGGAAGAAAACTTCGGCTGGAGAGAACTGCTGAAGGTCGACAAGACCTCAGGGGCAACTTCCGTGGTGGTTGACCCGACCGATAAAAACAGGATTTACACAGGTATAACCGGGGACCCGGGGAGGATCTATTTCACAGACGACAGGGGAGATTCCTGGGAAATACTGAACGAGGACCTGACATTTTCAACCATCCATGAACTGGCAGTGGATCCTTCGGATCAGAAAACGGTATATGCAGCTCCCTGGGGGGGAGGGCTCTTCAGATCCACTGATTCGGCATCCACCTGGACGGAGTTGGATGTTCCCACCTCCTCGATTTCATCAATATTGATCGATCCGGATGACAGCTCCCGCATTATAATCGGGGACAGGACCGCACCGAGGGTATACGAATCAAGGGACGGTGGAATCAGCTTCGAGTTGATCGTGGAATTCGATATTGACATGGTCTACAGGGTAAGCGACATGATCCTCCACAACAACAACCTGTATGTCTCATTGTTCAACATCCAGGAGGACAGGATCTCACTCTACAGGGACGGCCCCATGTCAGGAACAACATTCCGAATGGATGAATCGGGACCTGTTGAGTTGGGGGGAGAGATGAAAAGGGCCGTTATCGATTTCGTGTCAGACGGTTCCAATCTTTTTGCGGCCAGCCACGTTTCCGGTGTCTACAAATTGAACGGAAACAACTGGGAAAATATCACGGGGGACCTCCCTGACATGGGATTCAACGAGATCGTGGAAAAGGAGGGAACCCTCTACCTTGCCGGAGGATGCGATGTGGGGATGTACGGATCTCCCAGAATAGATGATCCAGAAATCGTCAATTCAATCTACATGTCTGCAAACGGAGGAGACAACTGGATTCCGTTGATGGACGATGATCCCTTCAACGGGCCTGTAAAATGCATATTACCAATGGATGATTCCAGGCTGCTGGCGGCAACCCAGACGGGAGTATACATATCAACCAACGGAGGCACCACCTGGAACCCGAAGAATACAGGCCTGGATTTCAGAAGCATCGGTTCATTCGCAGCAGGAAGCGACAGGATCTATGCCGGAACCCTGGGGGGCGGTGTTTACGGTGCGACGGTTACCCAAAGCAATGAGGTTAACTGGAAAGATTCCACAGGACCGAATCCCCACATCTCCAATATTCAAATAAAAATCGACCCGAATGACTCGGATACCCTCTATGCCACAGCGTTCCCCGGAGGGGTATTCAAGTCCACGGACAAAGGAAGCACCTGGAGCGAGTACAACTTCGCTCTTCCCAGCTTCGAGATCTTCGATCCGGTCATCGAGGGATACTATTCCCTGGAGATAGATCCGGACAACTCATCCAACCTCTATCTGGGAATATACGAACACGGAGTTTACGTTTCAAGGGACGGTGCCAATACATGGTTCCCGATGTATGCTCTATCCGATGTTGGCAATCATTTCAACAAGCTCAATGTCAAGAGGGTAGCGATCGACCCTTCCAACACTTCAAACATCTACCTCGTATCGGACGAGGGGGCTTACAGATCTCTCGACAGCGGGAGGACCTGGGAGGATATCAACGACGGACTCGGAACCCTGGACATCCTATCCATTGACATCACCGAAAACGGAAGGGTGTTCGCGGGAACGAACGGATACGGCGTATACAGATTCAACAAGGATTCAAAGAACTGGACACATCTGAAAAAACCTCTGGGAGAAGGGAAATGGGCCGCCTGGGACCGGAGGCTCTATCAGTACAGTGCAATACTATTCGATCCGAACGTTGAAGGAAGAATATACCTGGGTCAGTTCCCGGGAGGATTCTTCATAAGCGAGGACAACGGAGCATCCTGGAAATGCTCCAGTCTGGGACTGGGCAATGACGGCATCTTCTCGCTTGTGATGCATCCCGAGGATCCCAAGACATTGTTTGCAGGGACCTACAACGGAATATGGAAATCCACCGATCAGGGTCGGACCTGGACCAATTCTTCCGGAGGTATGCCAGGTGAACAATGGCCATTCTGTGTGGTGATCGATCCCGGGAATCCGTCTGTAATGTATACAGCAACAAAGAACGGAATGAATATGGGATTTCCGGAGAACAATGTTTTCTGGGGAGTTGTGATGAAATCCACGAACGGAGGCGAGAGCTGGAACTATATCATGAACAATCTCAGCAACAGGGCGGAATATTATCAGTTGATAATCCATCCTGACAATTCCAGCGTACTATTTCTCTCTTCGATGGAGGGTGTTTATATCAGCACTGACGCGGGAAATTCATGGCACCCTATCAACAACGGACTTCCCGAGGAGGGGATCTACATGAGAGACAATGTTGCAGACAACATGGACATAACCCCTGACAAGAAACATCTCATCCTCTGTCTACCGGGTTTCGGTGTCTGGAAGATGGACATATCAGAGTTTATTAATACCTGATTTATAAACAAAAATTCATTTAATAAACAAAAATCCTTTTAATATCCAAATTCATAGTCATGAACATGAAACCAAAGATCCTATGGGCATGGGTCTTCTTCCTGGGAATCCTCCTGATGGTTATCGGGAGCATAATCATGATGATACCCGAACTGGGACTCTCACTGATCAGTGTTGGAGGAATATTGATGCTCATAAGCGCAGTCGCTTTGACAATAGTGCTTGTCGGAGAGATGAGAAAGGACAACAAGGAGATGAAGGAAAACATCAACGAGGAGGATTTGAGACCATGAAAATGTCGAATTTGGACCGTATGGCAGGATACGAGATTGTCGAGGACCTCGGACTGGTCAGAGCGAATGTGGTGAGGGCCAAACACGTGGGAAAAGACATTGTCGCGGGCTTCAAGAATCTGGTCGGAGGAGAGCTCAAGGAATACACGGAGATGATGGCGGAATCAAGGGAGATTGCCATCTCAAGGATGACAAAGAAAGCGGAAGAACTGGGAGCTGACGCGGTAATAAACGTTAGATTCATGACATCCGCAATAGCCGGCGGGGCCGCGGAGATCATGGCGTACGGAACAGCGGTCAAACTGAAGAAAAAATAGGAACTTCCTATTCTTCATTCTTTTTTCTTGACCTGATCACTCCAAAAACCCCTCCGGCAATTATCATCAGGATGGCAATCGAAACAGGTACGATTATCCAGTATGGGAATCCTTCTTCCTCTTCCGGAAGTGGATACTCCTTAGATACCGGTTCACTCGGAATTCCCTTTCCGTAAGATGTCTCCGCCAAGATCGTATAATTATACACATTACCCATTTCAACATCCTCATCGAGATAGTTGTCAAGATTCCCGGCAACAATAAATTTCTTCTTTTCTCCATCCTGATCAACCCGGTCAATATGATAAAACCAGATATCCGAGCCACCGGTTTTGTTAGGAGGAGCCCATTCGATCAATAACCCAGTTGATTTTTCGGTGATATCGGTGATAACGGGCGGACCCGGATAGGTCATGGGAATTGCCATCAAAGGTCCTGCAAGGGGAGACATTCCGATTTCATTGACAGCCGCAACAGCAATGAAATATACCTTACCATTTACCAGACCATCGATCATATATTTTCTTGAAAACAGGTCCTCTTCCAGAACCAGAAGTTCATCCTCAGATTCACCGATGAAGAGAGTGTAAGTAACATATGGGGTACCGCCGAAATCAAGAGGTTTCTCCCATGAAAGATTGAGGAAACCATCCCCATCGCTGTATTCGAAGAATTGTGGAGGGGAGGGAACCTTCAGAGGGGTGATATTTAAAACCCGAGAAAATGGGCCATATCCTTTGGAGTTCATTGCCCTAACAGAGAAATAATATGTCTTGCCGTTGGTCAAACCAGTTACATTAAGATAGAGGACATCCACATCGATTACATTCAACAGATCAGATTCCTCATTACCCCAATGAACCGAATAAGTAACTTCAGAATCCCCTCCGAAATAATCCGGTTCATTCCAGGAGAGATTCACATACGAGTCTCCAGTAACAAAATCCAGATTCCTGACCATGGTGGGAACCTCCATGGGCCTCAGAGAGATGACATTCGAAAGAGTGCTGTTGAAAAGGGGATTGAAGGCCATAACTGCAAAATAATATACCATTCCCGGAATCAGATCCCTTATTGAACATGTCTCGGCACCGATCCTCTCATAAGCGGGATCAAGATCCATCTCATCAGGACCCATGAAGATGGTATAGGAAATATTCTCGAACGCTCCCGTTTTGAAGGGTCTTTCCCAAAACAGATGAACCCAATTACCGTGCTCTTCACCTCTAAGGTTCATCGGTTCCGAGATCGGGCCAATTGGAATGGTTGATAGCATTTTCGTCGGTTCACTGGAACCGAAAGGATTTCTCGCTATCACATAGAAAGTGTATTCCTGACCGTTGACGGCCGGATAGAATGTCAAACTGGTTTCCTCGATATCCACGGCAACGGGCAGTGTATAATTTTCATCGTAATACCTGTAAACCGTGTACAATACCGCTTTTCCTCCTGTTTCTTCGGGAATGCCCCAATTCAGAAAGATGGTCCTGTCCGTGGAAGAGATCGTGAAGTTACGAGGAACGGAGGGAGAACAATACGGTGTTGCGTTCTTGATATTTGAACCGTTGCTCAATCCGACCTGGTTTCTGGCAAAAACCTGAAAATGGTATGTTACCCCATTTGTCAATCCGGTTAGATTGTACCATTCATTGGATATCCCATCAACCCTGTTATAAAGGATAAGGGGATCCTCACCCCAGTGAAGTTCATAAAGTATCTTGCCCGGAGCTCCAGGATCCCAGGGAGGGTACCAGGTCACGTTGATGTGAGAATCCCCCCAGATTAGCCTGTCGATCAGAGGTGGCTTCGGAATATCGACTATCATATCCGAGATCTTTGCCGGATGTCCCAGCCCTGGGAGGGAATTGTTGGCCCTTACGGTAAAGAAAAAGGTTTTTCTCTCTGTAAGATTCGTATGGTTATACCATAGATTCTCCGTCTTGTCAATGAATATCTCGGATTTTTCGTTGTTACCCCAGAAAACGTAATAATCCAAAACCGGCAAATTCCCGTCAAACAGGGGTGGTTCCCAGGTTAGATTGATACTGTTGTTGGTAGGATGAGAGCTAAGATTATCGGGAGGACCTGGCGGATAAAGATCCATCTTGAATCTGGTGCAGAACCAGTCGTACTGACTTGAATGATTCTCCTGATAAGCTCCTTCTATAGCCGGAAAATCGTGGACAAGCCTGTCGCAGTAGGTATCGCCGGAAACATAAATCCAACCATCATCATCGACATCCACACCGTATCCCCTGTCCTCTTCATACCCTCCGATGAACGTGGAATAGAAAATTTCTGATAAATTGCGATCGAACTTCACCAGGAAGGCCTCGACCAGATCTCTTCTGGTATCAAGTGCATCAAGAGACATGGGGAACTCAAGTGATTCGGTCTGACCCGCAACAATGATGTTTCCATCATTGTCAATTACTATGTCATTGCACCATTCCTCCGCAAAATCCACACCTGGAGGTTGTCCATACATCTCATTCATTCCAAGATAGGTAGAGGTAAGAATTACCCTACCATCCGGATCCATTTTTGCAACGAATCCGTCAACATTTCCGGCAAGGTCTCCGTCGTAGGCATTGAAGGTTACAGGAAACTTATCACTGGCCACATCGGTTCTACCGGTCATTACGAGATTTTGATCCTCATCCAAAACGAATGAAAATATCCTGGTCCCAAGGGCCAGAAATGTGGACATGTTCAGTTCATTACCATCCTCAGAGAACCTCGAGATGAAACCCATGTTTCCTCCGGATCCGTTCTTGAAGGCACCTTCGGTTGTCGGGAAATCGTCCGATTGCGAATAGCCTGCAACGATGCATCTTCCATGGGAATCTACCTGAATATCATAGGCTATATCCGATCCGAATCCTCCTCCGCCAAGATATGTTAGATAACCAATTTCGGAACCGTTAATGGATAATTTTCCGGCAAATACGTCTCCCATTCCATTCAAATCCTCCTGGAAGCAATCAGTTGAAAAAGGGAGGTCATCCGATCTGGTACTCCCGCAAAAACAGGGAAATCCCTCTGACGACAAGGAAATCCCCGACAAGACGTCATTTCCGGACCCACCGATATAGGTTGAAAAATTCATACGGGAAAGATCCGGGGATATCTTGAAGATGAATCCGTCCCCGGCTCCCTGATAGGATTCCATAAAGGCGTTCGGACTGACGGGAAAATCGAAAGATCCTGTCTTTCCCGCAAGGTAAATATTTCCTTTATCATCGACACAGATGTCTTCCAGGGTATCATTGCCCGTTCCACCAATGTAGGTTCCATATCTCATTGATGAGAGGTTTTCAGAGAGTATGCATACGAATACATCATTGTCTCCGTTGTGGGACCTGTCATATCCGTTTACGGTAGTTTCGAGCATCCTTGATTCAACCGTTCCAGCAAGGACAATATTGCCCGAAGGATGGACCTTAACTTCCGGATATATGTCCCACCAATGACCCCCGACAAAAGTGGATGAGGCCATCAGGGGATCAATAATTAATGGATCGTCCCGATCAATTGAACTGGCAATAAAAGACAGTCTGTTGTTATGAAGAACCAACTCCGATTCAACTTCATTGCCGTTTTGAAGGAGTATGAAAGGACCCTCCACAAGTGACAAATCACCCTTCTCGAATCTGATATGATCTTTTACGATCCTTGCCTTTTCAAAATCTCCCGTATAGATTGCTCGGACC
Organism: uncultured Thermoplasmatales archaeon; assembly: GCA_964445525.1. GTDB lineage: Archaea > Thermoplasmatota > Penumbrarchaeia > Penumbrarchaeales > Penumbrarchaeaceae > Penumbrarchaeum. The sequence continues at coordinate 43,112 of CAYULA010000026.1, forward strand.
TTATCGATGAGAGAACCTCTTTCGAGAATGAGGTCCCATTTGGGCCCTTCTTCCGAGATATGAAGTCTCATATCCACACCGGGTATGATTTTTTCCAGTTTTATTTCTTCAAATGTCCTTCCACCCCTTATCCACTTGGAGGGATCGTTCCCCAAATAGAAATTCAACCTGGGTCCTTCAGTACCGAATTTGATATCTCTACATGCGTCCGCTCCATCAAGACGGAGGCTGTAGGAGATCTTCTCTTTCCCTGTGTACCGGTCCACTCTTATTCCATCATTGAAAATGAATACATTGACCTCTCCCTGATAATAGAAAAGGATATTCTCATCTTCCAGTTGACCGAGGTTCTCGATGAATAGTCCATCCATACCGAACTGCTTTCCATTTTCGGAAAATATCCTTTCAATAACCACATCGTCGTGTATCCGATCATACCCGGTCCCATCATAAACTGTGTTGGCCGTGGGAAAAGTAAGAAGAAAAAGGATTAACGCCGGATAAAACCTTGACATCTAATCTCATCCCGTCAACGAAAGCGTGAATTTGATCATTTAAACCTTTGCCACACCGGTGTAATTTGAATGATATTCTCCATGATCGAGGCCATCCGTAAGGCGTCATGGTTATATATTCCCCTGAACAATGAATTTCCATGGACGAGAAAGAGGAACTGAGAAAGAACCTCAGGTCCGCCCTTGAGGACCTCGACGAAAAGGAAGGATCTCAGAAGTTGAAAGGTTCCCTCCTGGAAATTGAGAAGACCGAGGTCGAAAAGAAGAAGAAGGACCTGATCGACGAAGCAGAAGATTGATCTTTAGAGCTTTTTCGGGACCAAGGATCTTCACTGATTGCTATTCAATACAAATGTGATTCTTTAAACAGGACCTCTCAAAAGCATAACAACATGATGTTAAGCTTTTAATAATAGCTTAACAATTTATGTATATGGATCTTGAGATAGTAAAGAAGGTGATCTCTGATCAATTGGAAGAGGTTGAACTGATTCTAAATGATCAAACCCTGATTGAACGGGATGTTACCGATCCATCGGGTTTTCTGAAAAAACCGAATATTCTTGCCATACTGGGTGTCAGAAGATCGGGGAAATCAACTTATGCGCTGAAGGTTGCAAATTGCATAGGGAAATTCGGCTATGTTAATATGGATGATGAGAGGTTGTACGGAATGCCATCTTCGCAGTTGAATCTTCTTCTGGAAGCATGGATTGAGGTCCTTGGAGAGGAGCCGGATCTAATCGTTTTGGATGAGATCCAGAATATAAAAGGGTGGGAGCTTTTTATCAATAGAATGAGAAGGACCAAGAGAGTGATAATCACCGGATCCAATGCCAATCTCCTTGAAGGAGAGCTTTCCACCCATTTAACAGGGAGATACATCGACATTCGGATGTTTCCTTTTTCCTTCATTGAATTCCTGAGATTCTATGAAATAGATGTTGAAAGTATCAATGTCAACAGCACATCGACTTCATCAACGCTCAGAAGTAAACTGGAGGAGTACCTGGTTTCAGGTGGATTTCCGGAATCAATCACCATAGGCGGTAACATCCTGGCAAGGATATACAAGGATATTATCCTAAAGGATGCCATATTGAGGTTCAAAATAAGAAACAGAAAAGCGTTCAACGAGGTGTCCAGATATCTCATTTCCAATTATTCAAGAGAATTCACATTCTCAAGAGTTGCCAGAGTTTGTGGTATAACCAGCAAAAATATGGTTTCCGAATTTGCCTGTATTCTGGAAGAAGTGGGACTGTACTTCCACCTTGAAAGATATTCAAAAAAGTTATCCGAACAGTACAATTCACCAAAAAAATCGTATTGTGTGGATAATGGAATAATCGAAGCCATAGGATTCAACATCTCGGAAAACAGGGGATTGTTGATGGAGAATTTGGTTGCGGTGGAGCTAAGAAGAAGGATCTCGAATTTGGATAGCGATAATCAAATCTATTATTGGAAGGATCATTCAGGAAAGGAGGTTGATTTTCTCTTAAGAAGAAATAGGAAGATAGAGGAATTAATCCAGGTTACATATTCCCTTAAGGATGAGACCGTACAAAAGAGGGAGGTTCTTGCATTGCTGGATGCTTCCAGGAATACGGGATGTGAAGATTTAAAGATAATAACCTGGAATGAGGAGAAAATGTTGGAATATGACAAACAACATATCACGGTGATCCCCCTCTATAAATGGTTGATATCCTGATGGAAAATAAAACCTTAGTGAAAAAAAAGGTTTAAATCAATCTACCATCTCCATGGAATATGCTTTCAAAGGACCTCCTGAATCTCCCCGAAGGGGAGCATATTGTGATAGAGGAGAGGAACGGCCTGATAGAGGCTCTCCACAAAGCCCATGTCGCAGTTGTTGACAGGGATGGCAAGGTCCTTTATTCATCGGGAAACCCCCACCATTTCACCTACACCAGGTCCTGCATCAAACCCATCCAGGCACTTCCCGTATTATACCTCGGAGCCGCGGATGAATTCGATTTCACCGAACAAGAGGTTGCCATGTGCGCCGCTTCCCATTCCGGGGAAGCGGAACATATCAAAATTATCCAAAGTATGATGGATAAGATCGGTATAACGGAAGAGGACCTCCGATGCGGAGGGCATCCTCCTTTCCATAAAGAGACTGCCAAGGAACTCAAGGGAGATTACAGTAAGATCCATGATAACTGCTCCGGAAAGCATACCGGAGCCATAGCCATATGTAAAAAAATGGGATGGGATACTACTCGCTATACATCCTTGGATCATCCTCTTACAAAAGATATAATCAAATTGATCTCCGAACTTGTATCAATTGATGAATCTAAAATTTTTCTCGGGGCCGACGGATGCGACATACCCAATTTCGCAATCCCTATCTCGAAGATGGCACAGCTGTTTTCCATCCTCGCAGATCCCAAAAACACAAAATACGAACAGGATCTGAAAAGGATGAGAGATGCATTCATCAAACATCCCCATCTGATAGCGGGAACGGACAGATTCGATACGATCATGATGAGGGACCATCCGAAAAAACTCTTATCAAAAGCGGGAGCCGCCGGCCTTCAGACAATGGCAGCCGAAATTGACGGCGAATGGCTCGGAATTACCGTTAAGATCGAGGACGGATCGTATCCGGCATGCGAGGTCCTCTCCTTCCGTATTCTAAAAGAACTCGGTGTATTCAACGAGAAAGGAGGGGGGCTGAAATATGATCCGAAAAATATCAAGACAAGATCAAAACAGAAGGCGGGATCGATTATCGCCCTTGGCAGATTATCAGGTAAAATAGATAGAAAAACAGAATCATTTTAATAACTCATATATTGATGACGTCTCGGGTGAGGCAGCATGATAATGGAGTTCACCTACTATCCGTACAACGAGAAGAACGTAGGGAAGGTAGAGAAGAGGTGGGGGGTTTACAAGCTGGCCGGCAGGTCCAAGAGGATCCTGTTCATAGGAAGAGGCAACATCAAAAAGCATTTACCCAAGCATCTTCCCGATGGCCCGGCCCCCGCAGAGGATGTGGAATATTTCTCGGTGGAATACTATGACTCCGGTGAAGATGCTGCGAAGGCCTGGGAAGAGGCCATGGAAGAGTTCTACGACAGGAACGGCAAGTATCCGAAATACAACAAGCCCATGGACTGATCTCCGTCTAATTTTAATGGAACCTCCACATTCCCCATCTCGATAAAATGAACAGGATAGGTATCAGAAGGGAAAGCAAGAACAGGTGGGAGCGGAGGGTCCCGCTTACTCCCAAGCATGTCCAGAGATTGATCAACGACCATGAGATACCCTTTACGGTTCAACCGTCGGACCTGAGGGTATTTCCCACCGAGGATTACGAAGAAGCCGGAGCAAGGGTTGAAGAGGAGCTCAATGAGGTTGACATAACCCTCGGAGTCAAGGAGATACCAATCCAGGAACTGATACCAAAGATGTGCTACATGTTCTTCTCCCACACCACCAAGGGCCAGAAGCAGAACATGAAGATGCTGAAGAAGATGTGCGACATACACTGCACCCTGATCGATTATGAAAAGGTAGTGGACGAAAAGGGGAGACGCCTAATTTTCTTCGGATGGCATGCGGGCGTTGCCGGAATGGTTGATACGTTATGGACAGCGGGAAGGAGGCTTGAATGGGAAGGTGTCAGGAATCCATTCAGTTCCATAATGAAGGCCCACGAATACGGAAGCCTGCCCAATATCAGGGAGCATATATCGGCAATAGGGAGAATGATCACCACATACGGGATACCATATTCCATAAGACCATTCGTCATAGGCATAGCTGGCAACGGGAATGTTTCCAAGGGAGCACAGGAGATACTTGACCTTCTTCCGGTGAAGGAGGTGAATCCGGAGGAACTGTTCGACCTCAACAAGAGACAGGAGGCGGGAACCAACATCTACAAGGTTGTTTTCAACGAATGGGACATGGTGGAACCCATCGACGAATCCGAGCAGTTCGAACTTCAGGATTATTACGACCATCCTGAGAAGTACAAGCCGAAATTCCACAGGTACGCTCCTTACCTCTCGGTCCTCATGAACACGATATACTGGGAGGAAAGATACCCCAGGCTTCTCACCAAGGAGAACATAAAGGAACTATACCGCGACCACAGGTCACCGAAATTGAGGGTCATTGGGGACATATCCTGCGATCTGGAAGGGGCCATAGAAGCAACCCTCAAAACCACCACACCCGAGGATCCCGTTTATGTATACGATTCCTGGGAGGATTCTGCATACCCCGGTTGGAAGGGGACGGGACCTGTCATTCTGGCTGTTGATAATCTTCCCTGCGAGATACCTTTGGAGGCCTCCGAGTATTTCGGCGACAAGCTCAAGGAGTTCCTCCCGGCACTGGCAAATGTTGACATGGAGCTACCATTTGAGGAATGGAAGCTTCCCGAACCAATAAGGAAAGCTGTCATCCTCTACAGGGGAGAGTTCACTGAAAATTACAGATACATGGAGAAGTTCATAGAGGGGATGTAGAATATGAAGAAAGTTGTAGTTCTTGGAGCGGGTCTTGTAGCCAGACCGCTTGTGGACCATCTGGTCAACAAGGGATTCGACGTCACCGTCGCCAGCAGGACGGTGGAAAAAGCCCAAAGGATAGTATCAAGCTGCGGGGGAGGGACCCCACTAAGATTCGAAATAAACGAGGATGAAAACCTCGACGATCTGGTAAGGGAAAACGATGTGGCCGTCTCACTGCTTCCCTATACCTGCCATCATCTGGTGGCGGAAGCCTGCATCAAGGAGGGGAGGGACATGGTCACAACCTCCTATGTCTCGGAGAAGATGAAAGGATATGACAAGGAGGCAAAAGACGCAGGTATCCTCATCATGAACGAGATGGGACTCGATCCTGGCATCGATCACATGGAGGCTCAGAGGATTATCGATGAGACCCATGAGAAAGGAGGCAAGGTAAAGGAATTCATCTCCTACTGCGGGGGCCTACCTGCCCCTGAAGCAAACACCAATCCCTGGGGATACAAGTTTTCCTGGAGTCCGAGGGGAGTTGTTCTCGCCTCCAAGAACAAGGCCAGGTTCAAGAGGGATGATAAAATAATCGAGGTTCCCGGAAAGGAGCTGTTCGGAATATACGAGATGATAGACATACCCGGACTGGGTGAGTTCGAGGGCTACCCCAACAGGGATTCGGTTCCATATGCCGATATTTACGGAATACCGGTTTCCAGAACCGTACTCAGAGGAACACTGAGGAACATAGGTTGGTGCGACACCTGGAAAGGATTACATGACATAGGGATACTGGAAGAGAAACCAACCGGTGCGAAAACCTTCAGAGAACTCATGGAAGACCTCATTCCGGGAGAAGGCGACCTGAAGGAGAGGACGCGATCCTTCATAAAGACAAGAAAGGATGATACCGCAATCTCGAATTTCGAGTGGCTGGGATTGTTCTCCGATAAACCCCTGTCATGTCCGGTAAGCAGAATGGATTCATTCTCCGATCTGCTTCAGGAGAGATTGACCTACAAGGAAGGAGAGAGGGACATGATCCTTCTCCAGCACACCTTCAGGGTGGAACTACCCGATGAAGAAGAAAAGGTCCTCAGGTCCACCATGATCGATTACGGGATACCCGGAGGAGATTCCGCCATGTCCAGGACCGTTGGTCTTCCCGCGGCAATAGGGACCGAGATGATACTCAAGGGAGAATTGGAAGAATTCAAGGGAGTGCATATTCCCACCTCTCCCGAGGTATACGGACCTGCCCTTCGAAGATTGAAGGAAAAAAATATTGAATTTTCATAAAAAATTTGAGGTCAGGCAGGGAGAGGGGGATTCCCTGCTGACCTTTTAGCATCACTCGTTTCCGTATCTGTTCTGAGGACCTGTCCCTCCGTTGGTCTGGTCCCTGTCCCTGTCGTGCTGCTGGACACCGGATCTCTCTTCCGAGACCTCCGCATCCATTGATTCCGGTTCTTCCTCCTGGCAAGAACCGTCCTTTTTCTGCTCCCCGGCCTGGTCGCCTTCGCCGGTCCTTTCCTGAGTCTTATTTCCCTCGCAGGACTCGTTCCTGGACTGCTCGCGAATATGTTCAGCCTCTCGGGATCTTTCCTGTTTCATCTCATCTTGGGAGGATTCGTCCTTGATCCGCTCACGGACCTGATCGCCTTCACCGGTTCTTTCCTGCTTCATTTCCTGATCGCAGGATTCATTCCTGTTCTGTTCCTTTTCCTCTTTGGAGGAGTCTTCTCCTTTCCGATCGCGAGCCTGTTCCACATCCCCGGGGTCGCAGTCCCCGTCCATGGCTCGATCCATATCGCCCTTTCCGTTGTCTGTCCCTTTCCTCAGCATATCTCCGATGGGGTTATCCCCGATCAAACCGCTTTCGTCACTTCCCGCTGCAGCCGCAAAAAGGGCCGTTCCGATCAGAAGTGCAAGAGCGGCGGAGCCGCCGAGTATCATCGCCTTTGAGATCATTTTTCAGTACCTCCGTGGATATGTTTGTGCTCCACGACATTCCCATACCATCTGGTATTTAACCTCCTTCTGGAACGCATCTCTAGATGTGGTACAACTCTCTAGATATCCCGATTAACACCTCAATAATATTCATAATATACACAAGAATGACAACTCATCTAGAGCGGTGTTCCAAATCCGACTTATATATCCCGGCCAATACATCATCCATGAAAGGAAAGGTCTTGCCGATCGTGGTACTATTGATCGGAACCATGATCCTGCTCTCCATTCCGGCAATGGGGAGGATGATGGGACCCGGAAGCGATACGGGCAACGGACCCATGATGGATCATGAATCCAAAAGAGGACCTCTTGAAAAAGGGTTTGCATACAGGTACGGAAGCGGTTCACCAACTGCATCCATCGAGAATGACGAGGCTAGCTCCGGCATTGAGATATCAATGGAATCGATAACCCACGAGAGAGATGGAAAAAACCAAAATATTGCACTTAACCAGACGGATTGGGAGGTTACAGAATCCGAAAATGATAGCGCAAAAACCGTCACGTATAAAGGAAACTGCACATGGAAGGAAAATGGAAACGTATCCAGGATCACACTCAATTTCCATTACAGATGGGGAGATGACAACAGATCCATCGATATCGACCTCAAAATGGACGATCCTCCGGGCAACGGCAATATGACAATGAGGATGAAGATAGGATCGGAGGGTTTGGGAGATGACTGCTGTCTTGATCCGAAACAACAAAAAGGCCATCGATTCCATTATAATAACCAGAAAGGAGAAAGACTGGGAGAGCTGGTGATCGAGGAAGAAGCCAACATCGAAACATCAGAAGGAAACGGGACCGTTTCAACAGATATTGAAATGGAATCTTTGGGAGATTCACAGAACCTGATGATCTCCTCTTCCATCTCGGATAACATCGAATCCTACTCCGTTTCAGGAAGCTTTCGAATATTCGAGGAAATGATGCATTTGATAGGAGAAGCCGGAGATGATGCGGTATCCTATGTTAAGGAGCATATCGTATCTTTTGCAATAGGAACAGCCCTGGTAATAACCGTAATCGCCCTGTCAGTCATATTCATCTCGAAGAAACAAGTCCAGACCGGTGGAAATGATCTCGATCTGGAAAACAACAGATACTACAGAAAGGATTAGGATATCCTGTCAACGATCGTGTCCATCAGGGTCGTCCTGTAGAGTACCAGAAGCATCTCAATAAGGTCCGGATCGGTGAGACTGTAGAGACGCTCTCTTCCCCTTTGTTCGACTGATAAAATACCTGCTTTCTCCAGTCTTTTCAGATGATAGGATAGAGTGGCATGGGTAAAGGAAAAGGATTCTATCATCTCTTTGGGTGTTGTTTCTTGTTTTTCCATTATGAACAATATGATCCCTCTGGGGATCTCCCTTCTTAGGTAGGACATGGTTTTTCTTTCCTCTTTTGAGAACCTGTCCCTCACGAAATATCTTGCATTGGAAGTGGAGGAATCCTTCACGAGGACCTCTCCCTTTATCAAGGCGTTGAGATGAAAATCCAGCTGTCCAATTGCAAGATCCAGGTCCCTGGATATCTGTCTGAAGTGAACCCCGGGATTCCTTCTGATAAATTCGGTTATCCTTTTTCTCAGGGGAAGGTCAAGGGGATCGCTCATCCCTTCTTCCTCCAGGCAAACACAGAAAAAAAGATTCCAAGTAACCAAAATACCACAGGGATCCAGGCAATTGTTCCAGGTAAGGTAATGATTTCAATCTGAACAAGAAGATGAATTAAAGGACCAGCCAGACCAATGATTCCTGAACAGGGTGTTGCACAAACAAAATAGGAATATAAACTGTGAAACCGTTTTCAA
>CAYULA010000027.1:0-51480 GCA_964445525.1 uncultured Thermoplasmatales archaeon
TAGAATTAGGTGTTCTAAACATTCTTATTCTTGCGGTGGATTTTCGTACCAAAAGTGGTAGAACCACATGTCATTAGCTGTTTCAAAATCAGAGCTTCTTCCCTATATTGCTCATCTTTTTTATACCATTTAACTACTATTGAGGTATCGAGATACTGCTTCACGTATCATCTTCTTCTTCTCTTGCTTCTATAAGTGCTTCGGTGAGACTCCCCTCGCCGAAATTACTCTCTCCAATCTCATCGATCCTTTTTGATACCTGTATAATCATGTATCTTCGAACTAGCAGTCTGATGCCTTCGTTTACTGCTTCTGTTCGGTTCTTGAAATATCCCGAACCCACCATTTGATCCAGGTCCTGGATTAAACCTTCAGGAGTTCTGATATTCAATTGAACAGTTGTCATTATTATCCGTAAAGCATATGCTTTACGTACATATAATCTTTTTCCTAAGGCCCTTTTTTAAATAAGTATGGGAATTAATCAGGTCTGAGCGTTCCGGCAAACACCTGCCATGCAAGGAGAGATTTGGCTACAAGGCTCAACACGATGTAAACGGTTTCGCCGAATAGATAGTTCTTCCACTTCCATACCCTCAGGTATTGAAGAACCATGTTCAAGGTGAAACAATTGAAGAACACTGCAATTGAGATGTAGATGTAGTAAACGAAGTCCGGAGGTCCTCCGTCACCTCCTCCGGCTCCGAAGAGGTATATCCCTATCGCTATCCATGGAATGATCCCCGCGATGCAGCCGTAGATGAAAGGATTCCAGTCCGGCTTCTTCTTTCCCTGGTTGTGGACCTCCATTCTCAACCCGAACAGTATCATCATCATGTTCATGAAGAATATGAGAATGAGGGTTCCCAGATCGTATATTCCCGTCAGCATTGCGATCGCCACTATCATTACCGAGGCGCTGATGGAGTACTCATACCATCTGTACCTGTTCATTCCCTTCTTGAGGTCCTTGACGTAACTCTTGAACAGTCCTGTCCCTATCAGAAGATGGGCCAGGGATGAAATGAACAGAAAAGAGGCAATCATCGGCCCGAGCGGTATCTCGATCACTTCAGCCGAGTCCTGAACCAGTCTGTCGGTTACAGGATCAAGGTCCAGAAAACCCCTTGTTACGGTAATGGTGAAATCCGTGCTCAGAATGACCATCAGCACTCCTTGAAGGAAGTGTAGTACGGCCATTACAAGATTGAAGATCCTCAGCTTCTTGAATATGCTATCATCATCTTTTTTCAAATTAGAGCCCCCAATCCTTGTATGAGAATTCTAGTTCTAATAACTATTTCTCATTCCCATGGATCTTTCTCTGTTTAAAAAATGATGATGAATTGATGATTTTTAATTCTTCATATTTTTCCATAGAGAGGAGGTCCTTGTCTTCTGTGATCAAAAAATGAGCATTCCCGTTTATGGCAGTTTCTACAATATTATCGTCTTTTGGGTCTCTTTAAACGGGATTCAAAAAACCGAGAGTTGGAACAAGCTCACCTGAATTCTCGATTTTTTCCACCAATGAACGTATCTTGCTATTGGGAACCTGGAACTTTTGTGAGAGTACCCTCTCGATTTCATCGATTATATATCTTGAAATTATCAATGAGTATTTTCCATCATATACGGCTTTCATGAGCCTTCTCTCGTTTCCCTCGAAGAAAAATCCTGAAATGAATATATTGGTGTCAATTACAATCCTGGTTTTCTTGTTTTTTTCCTTTATCCTCTCTGTCTTCCTTGATTGCTTTATTGACGTCTTCTCTTGTGATCCCTTTTCGTTTTGCATATTCCGCCCCCCACTTGAGAAGATCCTTCAGTTCCTTCCTGGTCGGAGTTTCAATTCTTCTTGCCACCAGAGTGTCATCCTTTCCGTACAATGCAAATAATTGACCCTCATGCAGGTCCATCTGATCTCTGAGTTCTTTAGGGATGACAATCTGACCCTTCGAGGACAATCGTGCATAGGCTATCTCGGACATGATATCGTAAGAATGTAAGAATTCTTTACTATTTCTTGTTTTTGGATTCTTGTGGAATCTGGAATTGATGAACAAGAACGCTTGATTATCTGACCATTTATTATGTTTCCCTTGGGGGTCTGATAACCGAAAGTGATCATGTTGAGGCCATCAGTGCATAGCTTCCGAGGATCCTCCCCTCGATCTGAAGAGATTCGGGATTGAGGTGGTCCAGGTTATCGAGGTATGTATGGTATTCCTCGCAGCCCGACCCCCATGCCGCAATTCCGTTTGCACCTGCGTTGGTGAAGGGCCAGTAATCGGAATAGGGTATGTCGAAGGTCCCGTAATTGATGTTGATCTTGTAGGCCTCAAGTGAGGGTTCCTCATCCAGAAGTTTTTCCCGTATATCCTCGAGTTTCCCCTTGGTATTGTTGCAGTCGGTGACCATGCCCACGGTCATTGCTTCCTTGTCCGTGTGGGCCATGTCGAAGTTCATAACCATTTTCAGCTTCCCGTTCAGTTCGGAAGCATGGGCCTTCTGGTACGCTGTTGAACCGTAGAGTCCCTCCTCCTCCCCGCCAAATGTGCAGAACCTTACGGTCCTCTTGAAATTACCACGCTTTGCCATACCCCTCGCCACTTCTATAAGAGAGGCAGGACCTACCGTGTTGTCAATAGCTCCGATGGTGTTGTAGCAGGTATCGTGATGCGCGGTGAACATCAGCATCTCCTCGGAGCTTCCCTTGATGTCTCCTACAACAACCCTGCAGGGAAAATCACCGATCTCAACATCGAAATCAATTCTCAATTTGAAGTTCGAGGAGGTGGCTTCCAGGATCTCGTTTCCCGCATCCTTTGAAACCATGAAAAATGGAATGTCCGGGTAATCGTCGTATTCAACCGGATTCTGATTGGTCTTGAACATGGGCAGGTATCCAATGGATTCACCTCTCCAGGTATTCTGCAGTATGATGCCCTTGGCTCCCGCCTGATATGCATGGAAGTAGAGGTCCTTGTTTGCCGGGGTGTCTCCGGTTTGCTCAACGAAGCAGACCCTGCCGCTGGCCCTTGAATAGGATCCCGGATCGGTTCCGTTTCCGATATTCACCACATCCAGATCGTCCCTGAAATTGTTCCAGTACAGCGACCCAGAATATCCCTGGAGCACGAATTCGGTCATATGTTCGAATTCGATGGTCCTGCCCATGGGCCTCGGGACATTTTTCATGGGATAATATTCCACGAGGGAGACCTCTGCCTTCTTTATCTTGAACATCGGGACCTGGAATTCCTCGATATGAACATCGGTGAGCCCCGCATCCTGGAATTGTGAGGCGATGTATTCGGCTCCTTTGAGCTCGGCCTGGGATCCCGTCATTCTCGGACCCCACTTGACGAGCTCTTTCACATGGTTCCCGGCTTTTTGATGATCGAAATCGATTATGACAATGTTTTCTTCTTCGCCGCCGAGAAGGGAGTCGGCGTTTATCACCACCACGCTTACAAGTGCGATTGCAATGATCACTGCGGGGATTCCGATCAGGACCCTTCTGTCCATGAAAGGTTATCGGGGTTGTGATAATAAAAGATTGAGGAAAAGGACATGCTCTCTAACATTTCAGGCATATGGATAATCAACAGGATAAAGGCTGCCAAATCGGTTCCTAAATTGGAAAGGTCCTTTATTCCATGGGCCTCTAAGGGATCGGGTGATATTGATGCATACATGTGAACTATACAAGACCGGAGAGAACGAAGGAAAGGAAAAGCACGTCCCTGAGCTGGAGATATGCAAGGGAGATGGAAAAGGCGGTAAGGACCTTGTAAGGATCATTGTCGGAAAGGAGGTCCCCCACCCCAATACGATCGAGCACCACATCGCATGGGCACAGCTCGTCGGAATCAAGGAAAACGGAATGGTCATAGATCTGGGCAAGACCAACTTCGCTCCTTCTTACACCGAACCATCGGCCGATTTCCATGTGAATGTGGAAGACTTCAAGTCTCTTGTTGCAACATCTTACTGCAACATCCACGGCCTCTGGGAGAGCTCCCTGGACCTATAATCATTCAAGGTCATTTTGAATCAATCATATCTAAGGGCCTCTGCCGGAGCTACCCTTGCAGCCTTCAACGAAGGTGGAATGGCGGATAGTATCGCAACTCCGAATGCCAGTGCCACTATTCCCAGGAGCTTGAGCCATGGCACTCCGAACTCTGTCATGGTCTCTCCGAAGGAATCCCTCCAGAGCATCCATCCGAGAATTATCCCTAGGACCGTTCCCATGAACAGACCGGAACCCGCTATGAAGGCGGATTCTCCCATGAAGGATCCCACAACCGAGGCCCTCCTGAATCCTATTGCCCTCATCATTCCTATCTCGTGCCTTCTCTCGTATACTGCCCTCAGCGTGACTATGCTCAAACCGATTATTCCGATGATCAGACCAAGGGAAAGGAAAGCGTTGAAGAGGTTGAAGAAAGCGTTCTGGCCTTCCAGGATATCATCTACTATGTCAGATATTATCACCGTATAGAGGCCGTATTTGAGGAGGACCCTCTTGAGATCGTTTGCGACCTCCTGATCGGAGTTGCCTTCCTTGATGCTTATCAGGTGGACCTTTTTCTCGGTGACTCCGAACTGGGATTGAGCCGTCTCGTTATACATGAACACGGCACTAAGACCCACCTGCTCGGTAAATCCCAATACAGTCTTGTTGACAATCCTGCCGTCAGCTGCTTTGAGCTCGATCTCGTCACCCACCTCGATCAAACCCCCTCCGCCGCCTGTCGGTCCGAACATGCTCTCCCCTCCCAGGTTTCCGTCGAGTATCACCAGGTCGGGATCGTTTCTGATGGCTCTCCAGACATCCTTTCTATCTTCTTCCCCGTTTCCATCAGGATACACGAGGTCCCAGTCCACTGTGGAGAAACCGTAGGTGTTCTTCTCGATAAAACTCTCCTCAACACCGGCGCATTGGTACGGGATCTCATTTTCGAATGTCTGACCCTGAAAAGTGTAAGACACATTGATCGATAGGATCCCTATGGAGAGCGAAATGGTATTGTCCCAATCAATATTTTCGTAAACCTCCACGTCCAGGGGGTTGGTGGCCTCTTCTTCGAGAGTCGCCTGTTCTATGTCGGGTATTCCCACGTTGGAGATCCCGATGACATTGTATCCTCCGCCGAGGGTTGTCTCCCATCCCTCGATATTTATGGACATTATGTGGACTATCATTGACATTCCGGTTATAGTGAATATTATCAGGGCGAACATGAAGATGGTCACACCCGTCCTGAACCTCTTCTTGACGGGATAGGAAATTGCTGTCTTGATGGAAGCGGGAGAAGCCCTGAAAAACATCACAACCTTCTCAACAATCCAGAGAAGGATATCCGTATTCCAGATAAGCAGCAGGACCGCGGATGATACCATGAAGATACCCGAGAGGATGAACATCTCGAGGTCCCCGGCGAAATCCTCGAATACAGGAAGTGGAACGATCCAGAAACCAAGCACCAGTATCCCAGCTATTGTATATGTCAGCCGTTCATTGAGGAAATATTTGATAAGAAGTGCCGCACCGATAAGGATAAGTGATATACCCAAACTGGTCGGGGCGAAATGTTCAATCAGGATTCCCAGCATCAGAAGAGGTATTCCCACGAGTATCGAAGCCGCCCCCAGAAGTGTCATCTTGTCAAATGCATATTCCAGGAACCTGGAAAGAGGCGAGTTGTCCCCGGAACAGGTCTTTACATCGTAGACACCGCATATCTCCTGACTGAGTGTGACGAGATACGGTTTTTTCCTGGGAACAGGGGTATTCCTGATCGCGGATACGATGTTGAGTTTTGCCACCCTTCTTGTGATGAACAAGGTGGTCACTATGGTGATGGTGAAGCCGGCGATGAAACTGAGGACCAGAGAGAAGGGAGTTACGGTGTAATTTCCGAGGAGGTCCAGACCTCCTGCTCCCAGGGAATCGAATATGGACTGCATGCCCCAGATCATGGCGTATCCCGAACCGATCCCCAGGAGAACGCCCACCACCGAGGAGACAGCCGAGTATACCAATCCCTCGAAAAGGTAGGTTAACCTCAGGTCCTTCCTCCTCATACCGATAGCTCTGGATATTCCCATCTCCTCTTTCCTCTCCTCCGAGAGCATGACGAAGATGTTGATTATCAGGGTGATTCCGGCTATGATGGTGAAGGTCCCCAGAACCAGGAACAGTCTGGTGAACATATCCATGGAGCTTATTGACTGGTCCACGCTGTCCTTCTTGTTGTCCGTTATCTCCAATTCGTTTGACGGCCCCAGAGGATGCTCAACTGACTGGAATCTCTCGTTGAGTTCGTCCACGACATCCGGGCAAAGGTCAGCCCCCTCGACTCTTCCGCCTTCGTTGGAGATATACAAGACATTGTACAATCCACCGCTCCAATCCCTGTTGTCACCGAGAGGACCATCCCCGTTTGGTGTGACATTTGCAAGGGCCCAGACCGACTCGAAGCTCATGTACAGACCTGCGCCTCCAAGACTATTCGCCCTTCCTTCGTCATCAACAACAGCCTTGACGGTGAAGTTGAAGGACCTCGGACCCGTGGACAATGTCAGGACACTTCCTACATCGGATTCCAGATCCTTCTTCAGGTCGGAATCGATGTAAACCTCACCGAATGAAAGATCATATTCCAGGTTTGACCGGTCTGAGGTCAGAGGTCCGAAGGAATCATATGTTGCGGGATTGAGGGCCCTGCATGTTATCACGGGTTCGAACAACATAGTCTCCATATCGATAACGGAGACCTGGTGAGTATACTCCCAGGAAACTCCGTCAACAAGTTCTTCCTCCTCGAGCGACCAGACGATATCGGAGATCTCGTTGGCGAAGGTGCCGTTCACATCAAGAGGCTCTCCGCTGGCATCATTGATGACCATATATTCATCGGTAAGATGATAGGAATCGTAGACAAGGTCCTCGATCATGGATGTCATGGTGTCCCCGATTGCCATGGAAGAGCAGATTATCGAGGTCCCCACCATGAAACCAAGTATGGCTATCACGGTGTCGCTCTTGTGCCTGACCAGGTTTCTCAATCCCATCTTGAACTGGAGTCTGTGAAGGAGTGCCAGCACTCCCATCCAGAACAGTGATGATACCAGGAAGAACAGTGCGATCAAGGTCAGAGCTGGTTTGAATTGTCCCGGAACCACGTACAGTCCCAGGATCACTACCGATACCAGAACTACCAGAACTATTACAAGAACGATTTCTGCCAGGATACTCAGGGATTTCCTCAATTGCATCAGAATACCACCATCGGCTCACAATTCAGCCTTCTGCTGCATGGAGATCCTCGCGGCCCCTGCGTCTTTTTCACCCTTTTTCTCGTAGGCACCGACCTTTGGATGCTTGAGGGCATTCTTTGCCGTGATGGGAACGTCCTTAACGATGAGGCCGTCCTCCATGTGGATTATCCTCTTGCATCTGGATGCGACATCCGGATCGTGGGTGACGATCACAAACGTCATGTTCAGCCTTTCGTTAAGACTCCTCATGAGGTTCATAACCTCATTTGAATTAGCCTTGTCCAGATCGCCGGTGGGTTCATCGGCCCATACGATATTTGGTTCGTTTACAAGAGCCCTCGCCATGGTGACCCTCTGTCGCTGTCCTCCGGAAAGCTGGGAGGGTCTGTGTCCTTCGAATCCTTTCAGTCCCACAAGTGCCAGAGCCTCTTCCGCTTTCTTCCTGGCCTTTTTCGGCCTCACGCCGCTTAATAGAAGAACCATCTCGACGTTTTCCACGGCTGTGAGAACCGGAAGGAGATTGTAAAACTGAAAAACAAAACCCATGTTGCTGGCCCTGTATTCGGTCCTCTGGTTATCCTTCATCTTTGCAAGGTCCGTCCCCTCGATGAAAACGGAACCGGACGTTACATCATCCAGACCGGAAAGGCAGTTGAGAAGGGTAGTCTTCCCGCAGCCCGAGGGTCCCATGATGACCACCATCTCTCCTTTCTTGACCTTGAGATCTATACCTCTGAGAGCATTGACCTTGACACTGCCCGTGTCGTAGATCTTTACCACCTCTCTGGCCTCAACGATATGGTCCGAGAAACCCTTGTTCATCCTTTCAACTCCTGATGATTAGGGTCCACAATCTATTGTTATAAAATATTTTTGAAAGTACAATGAGAGATTGAAGCGACTCCAATCTCTCATTTGTCCGGTCCGATATGGGAAATCTCAATCATTTCTTCTCTTTTGGGGTTTTCTCGAGGGAGGTTTTCCTCTTCTTGACTGGGGTTTTCCCCTGGGAGGACCTCTCCTGGATGGTTTTCTTCTGGTTTCCTTGACACCTTCAGGTCTCGGAGTGAGGGCCTTCATGGATACTTCGACCTTGCCCCTGTCTATTGCTATGACCTTGACCCGGATCCTGTCTCCCAGCTGCACCCTGTCGGTTACCTTGTCCACATGGCCCCAGTCCAGTTCGGAAACGTGGAGGAGTCCGTCCACCTTCTCGGTTAGCTTGACGAAGGCTCCAAACGGCATTATCTTGACCACCTCGGCGTCCTCGAAGATGTCTCCCACTTCCAGGGTCCTTACTATGGACCTTATCTTCTTCTCCGCCAGTTTTGCATTGGTGGAGTCCTCGGATGTGATCATTATTGTGCCGTCGTCTTCCACATCTATCTGAACCTCGAAGTCCTCTGTCATGGACCTTATCATCTTTCCGCCGGGACCTATCACATCACCGATCTTTTCGGGATCGATGGTAAGGGATATGATCCTCGGTGCGAACTCGGAAAGTTCCTTATTGGGCTCAGGTATTGTTTTCTTCATCACTTTCAGAAGCTCATGTATGGCTTTCCTCATCTGAGGGAATGTCGCCTTGATGATATCCATTGAAAGCCCCGGGGTTTTTGTATCCATCTGGATGGCGGTTATTCCCTCTTCGGTGGATGTGAACTTGAAATCCATGCCACCCTTACCGTCCTCCAGATCCTGGAGATCGGTCAGGACCTTCCATTTCTTACCTTTCGAGGCAAGGCCCATTGCCATTCCTGCAACCGGTTTTCTTATCGGTACTCCGGCATCCATCAATGCAAGTGTGGAACCGCATGTCGATGCCATGGACGATGACCCGTTGGACCCCATTACCTCGGACACCACCCTTATGGTGTAAGGGAACTCCGAATGGCTTGGGAGCACCGGAACAAGGGCCTTTTCGGCAAGTACCCCGTGTCCGATCTCCCTTCTCCCGGCACCTCTTATCGGTTTGACTTCGCCCACGGAAAACGGAAGGAAATTGTAGTGATGGAAATATTTCTTCTTTCCGTCGTTTTCCATCGTCTCCACAAGGAGGTCGTCACCTGGTGCACCCAGTGTACAGAACGAGAGGACCTGGGTCTCTCCTCTGCTGAAAAGACCCACTCCGTGGCTTCTGGGAACCACTCCCACTTCTGCAGAAAGGGTTCTGATCTCATCGAGTTTTCTTCCGTCCACCCTCTGATCCTTCTCCAATATCGCCTCGGTTACCTGCTCCTCTATGAAATCGAAGAAGTTCTTTGACATCAGGTCCCTGATGTAGGATTCGGTCTCTTCAGGAGTCCAGTCCTTTCTCTTTAGCTTCTTCTTGAAATCGATTATTATCTTCTCCTCGAGTTCCTTTATGATCTTTTTCCTTTCTCCCTTGGAACCCTTGGGTTTGTTGAAGAGGTACTTGTCCATTTCCGGAAGCGCCACCTTCTTGATCCTTTCCCAGACCTTCTTGTCATCGGCTGTCATCTCGGAACTCCAGCTGAGCTCGGAATCCTTCTTCTTCTCCTTTCCGATCTTCTTTTGTATGGTCTTCATGAACTTGATCATGGGTTCCATGGACTTCATCGCCATCTCGAACCCCTTGATCACCATCTGATCCGGGAGCTCCCTTGCATCGCAGTCCACCATGGTGATCCTGTTCGAATCGCCCATTACCACCAGATTAAGTTCAGAGAATTCGATCTCCTCCGGTGATGGATTTACAATGTATTCTCCGTTCACCATCCCGATCCTGCATCCGGTTATGGGTCCGTCGAATGGGATGTCGGAGATCTCCAGTGCCAGGGTTGCCGCGATTATGCCAAGTATATCGGGTTTGTTCTCATTGTCCAGGCTCAGGGGCATGATGATTATCTGGATATCGTTCCTCAGCCCTTCCGGAAATAATGGCCTCAGTCCCCTGTCGATCATCCTTCCTGTAAGAACGGCTTCACTGGAGGGTCTTCCTTCCCTCTTCATGAATCTGGGGCCTTTGATCTTGCCAACTGCTGAATACCTCTCCTCGTAATCCACCATCAAGGGGAAGAAATTCATCCCCTCCCTTGCGGATTTGGACATTGTAGCTGTGGCCAGTACCATTGTTTCTCCCATCTGAACCGTTACCGAAGCTCCGGCCTGATTTGCCATCCTTCCTTGTTCCACTATCAATTTCTTTCCTGCATATTCGGTCTCGAATCTTTCGACCTTGTTCATAGTATCACCATATCAAGCACACAGGGTCCGGAAGGTAGTTTATCACCATTTGATCTCATTTCCTTCAACCATGCCTTCAATACCTTCCTCTTTGGGTCTGGACAGCATCGAAACGGTGAGGTAAAAAAAGGATCCTGATTTGCCAAAGGGCCCTCTTCATCGATTATGCGGGAAAGCCCTGCTTTCCCTTACCGGGTCAATACCATCCTGACCATCGTTTAGTCTCATTTCCTGTGTATCGAACCATCCAATACAGTTCCCTTATAAGTGTTTTGTCCGTGTCATCAGTGAAGATTGGGCAACATTGAAGTAATTATGAAATGTATATCAAGATGATTAGGGGGACCTCAATGACGAAGATCATGGAATTGGACAGGGAGGACTTTGACGAGGTAATTAACAACTGTGACCAGATGGTAATAGTAGAATTTTACACCAATTCATGTCCGAACTGCAAGAACATGGAACCAATATACACGAATCTGGCCGAAACCATGGGAAATAAGGCAAGGTTCTGCAGGGTAAACGCACAGCTACATCAGGAGATAGCAATGTTGTACGGTGTCCAGTCTGTTCCCACCTTCAAATTTTTCTGCCACAGAAAGCCCATCGGGGAGATAGTGGGAGCCGTGAACAAGACCATTTTGAAAAATACCATAGTGGATTTCGGACAGTGGAGGGAGAAGTGCTTCAAAGGCTCAACACCGATAAGCTACGACATGACCGGCTATGTCTGATCAGCGTATCAGAAAGTTTAATAAACTCTCAGAAATAAGTCGAATCATGGCTAAAATTGATTGGTACGACCAGTTCGTGGACCTCGACCACGAGCCGGGAAAAGATGAATTACTGGTTCTATTCAGGTTCGATCCCCCATCCGGTATGTCGAGGAAGGAGAGCGCCGGAAGAATTGCCTCCGAAAGTTCTACCGGAACCTGGACAACACTCTCAAAACTTCCTGATAGAATGAAGAACCTGCAGGCGACTGCATACGAGATGGATGGAGACTTCCTCAAGGTTTCCTATCCCCTTGACCTCTGGGAGAGGGGCAACATATGCCAGCTCCTTTCGGGGATAGCAGGGAATATTTTCGGAATGAAGGGCGTTCGCAACCTGAGATTGATAGATGCCACCCTTCCGGAAAAATATGTATCCTCCTTCAAAGGACCCAACAGATCCATGAAGGGCATCAGGAGGATGATGAGGGTAAACAAGAGGCCCTTGACCGGTGCTGTTCCCAAGCCCAAGATCGGTTTTTCATCTCTCGAACATGCAAAGGTCGGTTATGAAACCTGGATGGGAGGATTTGATTTCGTAAAGGACGATGAGAACCTGTCATCCCTTGGTTTCAACAAGTTCGACAAGAGGGTGGAATTGCTGGCAAGGTACAGGAATAAGGCGGAGAAAAAGACTGGTAAGATCAAGGACGCCTATGTTAACATAACCGCCGATGTCGAGGAGATGAAGCGCAGGGCGGAAGTCCTGCATGATCATGGTTTCAGATATGCAATGGTGGATGTGGTGATCGTCGGTCATGCAGCCGTTCAATCCATCCTGGACCATACGAGGGACCTCGGTATGTCCGTGCATGCCCACAGGGCGATGCACGCCTCCTTCACCAGGAACAATAAACAAGGAATGACAATGCAGTTCCTCGCAAAGACCATGAGGCTTCTGGGTGTAAATCAGATACATACCGGAACCGCGGTGGGAAAGCTTGTCGGATCAAGAGAGGAGGTGGCTTCCCTCGCTGATGTTCTGAGGAAGAGGGTAACTCCGGAAAAGAAGGGTATCCTTATGGAGCAGGACTGGGGAACCATAAAGACCGCCTTCCCTGTGGCATCCGGAGGGCTTCATCCCGGTCTTGTACCTGATGTCATGGACATATACGGGACAGATCTGGTCATGCTCGTAAGCGGAGGAATTCACGGCCATCCCAAGGGTGTCAGGGCAGGAGCAAAGGCGGCCATGCAGGCAATAGAGGCCTGGATGGATGACGTCACCCTGGAGGAGAAGGCCAAGACCTCAAAAGAGCTTGCACTCGCCCTTGAAAAGTGGGGCAGGCACAAGCCCAAGTGATTCAGATAAGACGGTTGAGGTTCTCCACAAGCGAGTCGAAGAGCTTCAATCCCTCATCGATCGGTGCGGGAGTGGAGAGATCGACTCCCGCTCCCCTCAATAATTCCAGAGGAGGCTCTGATCCGCCCTTCTTCAGCATTCCCAGATAATCATCCAGGTCCAGTTTTCCTTCCACTATGCCTTTTGAAATTGCGGTAGCGGCGGAGAAACCTGTTGCATACTTGTATACGTAGAAATTGTAATAGAAATGCGGGATCCTGGCCCATTCCAGATCTATCTCGTTGTCGTGGAATGTTCGGGGTCCGAAATGGTCCTCGTTGAGTTTTCCGTATATTTCCGATAACCCCTCAGCTGTGAGCGGCTTGTCATTTTCCACCAGAGAGGCGATCTCCTTTTCGAATTCGGAGAACATTGTCTGTCTGAAAACGGTTCCCTTGAAGCTGTCCAGATGGTGGTTTGTAAGGTATATCCTTTCATCATTCGATGTCCAGATATCCGAAAGATGCCTGAGCAGGAGATTCTCGTTGACGGTGGAGGCCACCTCTGCCACGAATATCCTGTAATCCGCTGTAATATGGGGCTGGTTCTCGTTTGCAAGATATGTGTGAACGGAATGGCCGATTTCATGGGCCAGTGTGAACACATCGTTCACTTTCCCCTCGTAATTCATCATGATGTAAGGGGGAGAGTCGTAGCAACCTGAAGAATACGCACCGGACCTCTTGCCTCTGTTCTCGTACACGTCTATCCATCTGTTGTCCCTGGCTTTTTTCAGTATTGATGCCACCTCGTCTCCCAGTGGTTCCATTGCTGCGATGACCATTTCCCAGGCTTCTTCATAGGGTATCTTCCTGTCGAAGTCCTTGACGAGTGGTGCATAGACATCATAGAAGTGGACCTGTTCGAGGTCAAGTACCCTCTTTCTCAGGTCCAGGTAATCATACATGGATGGCAGATGTTTTCTCACCGCCTCGATCAGGGAGTTGTATACGTCCTCTGTAACCTCGTCGCTGTCCAGGGAAGCTTCAAGAGAAGAGGAGTAATTCCTGGCCCTTGACCTGAACATTCTCTTTTTCAGCTCACCCTCTATCAATGATGCGAACGTGTTCTTGTGTTCATCGTATACGGAATAAAGGGCTTTGAAGGCGTTCATTCTCACCTCCCTGTTATCCGATGTCATGAAAGAGATGTACCTTCCGTGGGACAGCTCCACCTCATTTCCTTCCCTATCCTTTATTGTGGGGAACTTCAGGTCTGCGTCGTTGAGCATCTTGAACGCTTTTGATGGTGTCTCAAGGGCCTCATCTGCCATTGCCAGAAGCCTTTCCTCCCTTTTTGACAGGAAATGTTCCTTCTTTCTTATTATCTCCTTCAACGGGACCTCCGCAAATCTCAGTTCATCTTCCTTCAGAAGGTCATTCAGCTTCTTTTTGGGGAGCTCCAGTATCTCCGGTATGATGTAGGAACCTGCTGTTTCGAGCTTTACCACCATGTTCACGGCCCTGTCGTGGAGTTCCTGATATCTTCTGTTCCTGAGGTCCTCGTCATGTCGGAGATGGGAGTAGGTGTAGACCCTCTCGAGGATCCTGGAGATCTCGTCTGTCAACCTGATAATCCTGGCAATGGATTTGGTATCCTTCAAGGTCCCTTTCAGATCGGTTATCTCACCGATCCTGTTCCGGACGGAATCCAGTTCTTTTTCCCACACATCTTCGTCTTCGTACATCCTCTGGAGGTCCCATCTCATCTCCTCCGGTATCTCGCTTCTTTCCCTGATGCTTCCATTCTTTTTCATCGGCGGACCTCCTTGAACATCTCCATGTGGTCAATTCCGGCATCGAGGAATACTTTTCCCCTTTCCCTGTAACCGCAGGACCTGTAGAAATCCATTGCAATCACCTGTGAATGGAGGATTAGTTCTTCGGGATCTCTTTTTAGGGCTTCTTCCTCCATACTCTTCATTATGGAGGTCCCAACTCCCTTACCCCTGTGATCCTTTAGTACAGCAAGCCTCTCGATCTTGACGGATTTACCGTAGGACCTGATCCTGCCGCAACCTACGGGTTTTCCGTCGATCCTTGCAAGGAAATGCAGGGATTCTTCCTCGAACTCATCGTATTCACGGTCCCGGGGAACATTCTGTTCCTTTATGAAGACAATCTCTCTGATTGAGTGGACCTCTTCAAGCTGCTTTTCGGTTTCCACCTTCTCTATGGACAGTTGTTTGATTGCCCTCACGGTCCTTGTTAATTGCAGATTGGTATTTAACGGCATTACCCCAAAAGCTCGGAAATTTCATCGGGTTTGAGGACCTTGCCGCTGGATACGACCTTGCCGTCTATTGAAAGAGCGGGAGTGATCATCACTCCCCTGTTCATTATCTCGGTCATATCCTCGACCTTGATTATTTCAGCATCTTTCTTGGTATTTTTAACGGCTTTTTCCACGTTTTTTGCAAGTCTCTTGCATTTGGCGCACCCGGATCCAAGTATCTCTATTTTCATTTGTTTTTCCTCCTTTATACTATTAAATTACCGTAAACATGTCCTGCCATCGTGGAGATGATAATTACCAACAGTATGTATGCTCCGGTCTTTTTCGCCCCCATCACCTTGTAAAGAACAATCATGTTCGGGAGGCTCACCGCAGGTCCCGCAAGGAGAAGGGAAAGAGCAGGGCCAGCCCCCATCTGCCCATCCAGGTATCCAAAAGTTGTTCCGATTATCGGAACCTCAAGAAGGGTCGGCATGTAGAGAAGGGCCCCTATCACCGAAGCGGTGAGGTTCGAGATTATCGATTCTCCTCCCACGATTGGAGCGAACGTCTCGGGGGGAAGGAAATATGCAATTATTCCCACCACGAACGCTCCAATAACAAGGATGGGCACTATCTTTTTGGAGAGGTCCCAGGTCTCGTCCCACCAGTCCCTGAGATCCTCTGTTTCGAACAGTTTCCAGAGCATCAATCCAAGCACGATCAGGAGTCCAGCAACTATGGGTCCTTTTATCGTCCAGGACAGTGAGGAAGCGGCGAAGATCAGTATTCCCAGAAGAATACCGAGGAGTGCGGGAACGATCCATTTTCCCGTTTTTCCCCCGGTATCCTGGACGGGTGTGGGATTCTTCATAGCATCCCTTACAAGCTCCCTGTCATGCTTCCTGAACATAAGGGACATGTATGCTCCTATGACCATGGACATCAAGATGGCGCCGAAGGCCCTGGCAGCTCCCAGATCGTATCCCAGGGCGCTTCCGGTGTAGAATATTGCCAGTACATTGATGGCAGGTCCGCTGTAAAGAAAAGCGGTGGCAGGTCCGATCCCCGAACCTTTCTTGTATATGCCCGCAAATAACGGAAGAATTGTGCAGGAGCAGACAGCCAGCACAACTCCAGAGGTGGCTGCAATTGGATATGAGATATATCTCCCCACCCTGGGACCAAGGTACTTGAGGATCGCCTCCTTCTTGACGAAAGCAGCGATTGCTCCCGCTATGAAAAGGGCGGGGATCAGACATGTTACCGTATGGTTGGTAACGTAATCCAGGAGTGCATCCCATCCCGATAGCAGTGCTTCCAAAATGATATCTATCATGAGTTCATTACTCCAAACTGTTTCAAATTTCCTTGAAATAGGTCATGGCCCGGATGTATATAATGATTTCTATTTCAAGATTATTTGAAATAGGTGTTGAATATGGAGATACCCGATCCGATCAAGGATGACGTTAAAAAGGCCGGTGGTCTTGACGCCATCCTGAAGAAAATACCCGATGAGGCTGTAACCGAGAGGATGGCCAGGGCATTCAAGTCCCTATCAGATCCTTACAGGCTCAGGATACTCCACATTCTCATGGTCCAACCCCTCTGTGTTTGCTGCATCAAGGAGATGCTGGACCTATCCGATTCCGGATTGTCATATCATCTATCCAGGTTGAAGGATTCTGGATTGATCGAGGGAAAACAGGAAAAGAACTGGATCATATACCGTCCGACAAAACTAGCAAGGGAGCTGTTGTGATGAAAAGCGCGCTTATTATCAGCAATTCGACTAGCCACGGAAGCGGATACCTCGACCACTGCGAAGATGCTATCAAGAATTATCTTGGAAATATGAAGGAGGTTTTGTTCATACCCTATGCTTCTCCCGACAGGGACGGATACCAGGAGAAGGTATCCCGGAGGTTCGAGAAAATGGGATATGATGTAAAATCGCTTCACAGGATGGAGGACCCTGAAAAGGCGGTCAAGGAGGCTGAGGCTGTTTTCGTCGGAGGTGGAAATACCTTCCTGCTTCTGAGGTCCCTGTACGAGGACAATGTTGTGGAGTTGATAAAGCAGAGGGTGGAAGAGGGTATGAAGTATATCGGCACAAGTGCTGGATCCAATGTAGCCTGCGCCACAATCAACACCACCAACGATATGCCAATAGTCTATCCTCCCACATTCGACGCAATCGGAATTGTGCCTTTTATTTTGAATCCCCATTACATCGATCCCGATCCGGAATCCACTCACAAGGGAGAAACAAGGATAAAGAGAATAGAGGAATTTCACCAGCTGAATGATATTCCAGTTCTTGGACTCAGGGAGAGTGCCATTGTCCATCTCGAGGGAGACAGATTGACATTGAAGGGTCCCATCGGGGCCAAATTGTTCAGGCGAGGTGAGGACCCTGTCGAATATGAACCGGATTCCGATCTCTCATTTCTGCTGGATCAATGAAAAGATAAACGATATCGTCATTAATGAAACAGAGGTGTGTTTATGGCAGAGAAGAAATTAGGGGACTATGTTGACATAGACAATGTTCCAAAGAATAAATCAAGATTGATAATTCTCGGTGTTTTCATTGTGGTCGCACTGCTGGTCACATTAATACTTGCCAGCATGGCCGCAATTAACGTTCCGGCAGGCCATAAGGCGGTTGTTGTAAGCGGTCTGGGGGAGATAGGATCCCAGTACGACGAGGGTTTCAGATTGATAAATCCCTTTGTACAAGTTGAATACATAAGATGGAACACCCAGTCCATGGAGGAGACGATATCGGTTCTGACCAAGGACGAGTTCAACGTACCTGTAGACTTTCAAGTGACCTATCACCTGCGGGAGGACAAGGTAGGCCAGATAAGGAAGGAGAATCCCGATTACAAGATCACCGTGATAAGGAACGTTCTGAGATCCGAGGTCAGGAAGACAGCGGCCGACATGAATCTGACCGGAAACGAGATCAATACAAAGAGGACCACCCTCGAGGCAATGGTTGAGCAGAGGGTTACCACCAAATCCGATGTTTACTACATAGAGATTGAATCTGTCAACATAAGAAATGTGGACCTGCCTGCCCAGATCCTGGATGCCGCCGAGAAGAGGGCCGCTGCAAAGATAGATATCGAGACGGCATCCTATGAACTTCAGGCGGAGAGAGCCAGGGCCCAGAAAGAGGAAGTCAAGGCCCAGGCCGAGGCCAATGCGACCATAATTCTTGCCGAGGGCCAGGCCGAATCCATTAGCATTCTCGCCCAGGAATCTGAGGCAATGACAGACGAGATGATGAACTACATTCTCTCTTTGAGGTACATCGCGGCTTTGAGAGATCCCGAGAGCAATGTTCAGTTCGTTGTGGTTCCCATGGATGGAACTCCTCTGATCCTGGATATCGGAGAGCTTACCGATATGGCCGGGAATAGTACGGATTCACGTTGAATTGAACTTCGGATTCGGTGGATATTTGCAGGTCCGATCTTTATCATCGGACTCTGCAGCATCATGATAATCTGACGATTCTGACAATTAATCTGACGATTAAGAGGGCCTTTTGCGTCGCAAACTCATCTGATATACCTTACGCTTCTTCCCTTTCCGATCCTTTTCAATTTACCTTCTTCCAGCAATTTCCTCAGATGTCTGTTGGCGGTATCCCTGCTTACGCCGAATTGTTTCACTATCTCACCGGAGGTTACCTGGCCGCTCCTGTCCACGATCGAGAGGATCCTCGATTGTATGTCGTCGTTTCCCGGAGAGAAGAATACCACCCTGGTTTCTGCCTCCCTCAACACGAATTCGGGGTCCTCCAGGCCGAATTCCCTGCATGACTGTATCATTCTTCTGAGGCCCATGCCGTATTTTTCTATGTATCCCAGATCGAAGAAATACTGGGATATCAAAGGATTTCTCGGTTTGTGTTTGGGATTTTCCGGAGTAACTCCCGGGGGAAAACCACCCGGATTGATTATCTCCATTGAATCCGGAAAGATGAACACCCTTGCATCTGCCGAATCGAAATAATTCCTGTGGGTAAGTGCATTGATAAGAGCCTCCCTCACGGCAAGGAGAGGGTATGCCTTTCGGGTTGTTCTTGAGATGTTCCCTGATTCCAGTTTGCTTCTCAGGGGAATATGTCGGTCTATGAAGGAGCATGCCTGTTCGACAATCTCGGGCAGAGGTCCCTCGAATATCCTGCTGTCCGTGGAATCCATCATGCTGTGATCTCTGAAGAAACTGATCCTGAGCGAGGACTGGAGCAGGAACCTCTGCGGGTATTTGCAGAAGAATAGAAGTCCGGCATTGGTAGGGGTCTTCCCTCCGTTTGTCCTGATTACAGCTCCTATGAGGTCGAGTTTGGTGTCGATGTCGGTGTCGGGGGCCTCGATATTTCTGTAATCCGACCTTTTCCTGAAATATGATTCTATCAATTTTGTATCCATGTCTTTGACGGATGCCTTTTGGTTCCCCATCTCGTCGAATTTCAGAAGGAGGCTCTCCGAGGCCTTTTCCAGAATGTCCTCCACCGAGAGCGGTTTGTTCATGGTTCCTATGCGCATGTAAACCGTTTTGCGATACATGTGCATTCTCTGACTTTTTTTGATCCTGGATGCGATTATGTTTTTTTCTTCGATTGATATCTTATCGTTCTCGACAAGGTTGAACGGCTTCGGTTCGATGCTTTCGAGGACCTTGTCGGGATCGGTTCCCTCCTCAATCCCGACAATTGTTCCATCATCATCTATCCCAAAAAGGATGATCCCTCCGGTTGTGTTGAGAAATGCGGTAATGTCCTTTGCCGATTCTCGGGTTATGGAGCGTTTGAACTCGATGGTATTGTTCTCGCCCTCCGAGATGAACTTGAGGAGCTCTGATATCTTCATGATCGGTAAATAGTGTGATGGTATATAAATATCTGACGATTCTGACAATTAATCTGACGATTAAAAGGACCTTTTGCGTCGCAAAAGGTTACTCAAGTTAAAATCTGTTCCCTTGTGAATCAGCACCATCTAAGGCTACTCTCATCGATGGTGCATAAAAAAGTATCATTATTATTCAGATCTACTCGTAACTTCCTTTCGTCAATGTAAATATGATACGGAAGTTCGAGGCCCAGCGAAATATAATCGTCAATTAGAAAACTCATTACGCGGGTCTTTCTTTAACAAAATAATTTTACATAAGTTAGTTAAAGAAATTGATTTCATCTCGTAAATTGCTCTCGTAGATATCATATCAAATCGCAATTTCGAGGTTCAGCTGAATTAAATCGTCAATTTCAAATCTCATTCAGCGAACTTTTTTCAAACATTTAATCATTTTATTATCTGTTTGAAAAAACGATCTCGTAAATTGCTCTCGTCAATCATATAGTACCTCGCAATTTCGAGACCCAGCGTAATTAGATCGTCAATTAGTAAACTCATTACGCGGGTCTTTCTTTAACAAAATAATTTTACATAAGTTAGTTAAAGAAAGATAGCGGGGAATAGATTTGAACTATTGGTCTTCGGGTTATGAGCCCGACGGGATATCCTGGCTACCCCACCCCGCTATTGTTTGGAAAGATTCCGCATGATATACACTGACTCATATACCACACGGGGCAAGATGGATAAGAGGAGGTCATAGATAAACCTTATGAAATATGACATTTTCGAGAGGTCCTCTGGACCGATTGCGATTTGTTAATAACACACGGTGAAACTTGAAATAATCCCCCTTCGATACGGAGAAGGGTCCTGACATGGGAAAGCAGGCGGAGGTCCTCTCGTTGATGATCATTCTCGCCCTCTCACTGATTCCAGCGGATGCCTCATCCTTGAAAAGGATCGAGGTTATTGAGGCTCCGATCTCGGAAAATTCAACCGACCTGGCACTCAATTCCTCATGGGGTCCTCCCGGTGATGGAATATTCGATCTCGAGGGAGAGGTCCTCCTGATACCATTCTTCGAGTATCAAGGGGCAGATTTTGTCCTGGGGACGAAGAGGCCCGGTAATTCGACGATCAATATGGTCCTGAACTCAACCAACAGGACCCTGGAGAGTTGGATGGTTTCTGGACATGGACTGCTTCGAACCAAAAAAGATATGGAAGTGATTTTGAGGGATGATGAAGGGAACCTCTACGGGATTCCCTTGGATCCTGATAAAAGAGCTCCCCATCCACTTGGAGAATCCGATATAATCTACACCGGAACAGATGGTGAGATTGCCATCGGAGATGTGACGGGGGATGATATCAATGACATTGTCCACCTATCTCCCGACGGAGGATCCCTGGATTTCTTCGAAGGACCTCACCCATCCTCCCAGGGGAGGGCTGTGTTGAATCTCCCTCTTGAGATGGACAACCTCGCTTCCGGTATGGATCTCACAGGTGACGGCATTTCCGAGATCGTGATGTGGACCGATTCGGGATCCGGTTCAACAATTCTGATCTACCACGGTTTGACCCTCACTCCCATGGCGGTCCTGGAATCCGGGGAGAGGGTCACAACCATCGATCATGGTGAC
The DNA here is from genome assembly GCA_964445525.1 of uncultured Thermoplasmatales archaeon. Lineage (GTDB taxonomy): Archaea > Thermoplasmatota > Penumbrarchaeia > Penumbrarchaeales > Penumbrarchaeaceae > Penumbrarchaeum. Next base: position 21,362 of record CAYULA010000027.1, read on the forward strand.
CTTGATGGGAACGGTATCGATGATCTTATCCTTCGGACATCGTATTCTGCTCCGCATGGAAGTATAAAGATACTACCCGGCGGGGGTATCGGTTTCGACACCGATATCGACGGGGAAGGCCTGAACCTGCTGGGGAACGTGTCAGTTCCCTTTGACGGATCCGAAAGAATAATATTGAAAGACCTGGACGGGGATCAGGCAGACGATCTCATCATTGGCCTCCCGGGAAATGACGGAGGCAGAGGAAGATTGATGATAAGATACGGGGATCCTTCCCGGAACCTGTCTGGAAATCTTTCATTTGACCCCGATGCGGTTTTCATCGGAGAGGATCCCGGAGACGCACTTGGAGAAGGGGTATATTTTCTGGAGGACCACAACGGGGACCACCTGCCTGATATCTTCCTTGGAATTGGAAATGGCTTGAGACAGCTGGACATGCCCGAGAACATTCTCCCCTTCGAGATTCAGAGCCTGAAATTTCAGAGAGAAGGCGGATCGGACGAGATAGCAACGGCAGAGCAGGGTGATACTGTCAGAATAGTCTGCGAGGCTGCGGGAGGAGATGTCACCGAACCCGATATTATCAAAGCAAGGGTAGTCGCCTCAAGAGAGGAGGGTTCCACCGAATCCTGGGTCCATCTCAGGGAAATTGACAATTCATCGGGAGTATACATCGGCAGATTGATGCTCGCATCAGCTTCCGTTCCTGGTAGATCAATCGGGGTGGTCCAGAATGATATTGTTGATATTTCCGTTCTGGATTTCAACGGATCCGGACTTCTGATAAAGGGATTCGAGGACCAGGAGGACCCTCCTTACTTCATCGAGGGTAATACATCGATAAAGATGATGGAGGATTCCACACTGAACGAGGTTCTGATCTTCACCGATCCCGACGGTGATCCCCTCCGTTTTTCTCATCCTGATGCCCCTGAATGGATCAATTTTGCAGGACCTGTATTCTCGGGGGGATTATACGAATTCACGGTTTACGGGATCCCTGACAACGGCAACGTAGGGTGGAACAATCTCACTCTCACCGCATCCTCCAGGGGTACGAACACAACTGTTGATATCTCTATCTATGTTGCCAACAGGGTGCCCATGATAGAGGCTTTTGAGGCCCCCGGTTTTATAGAGGAAGGATCCGAATACAGGGCCGTTTTCGATCTGAAAGAGGAAGGGGGAACAATATCAACGGAGATCACATCGAATGGAAATGATACCTGGCTGGACATATCGGAAGAAGGCATGGTAACGGGTATTCCCGAAAATAGACACGCCGGATCATGGACATTCAATTTGACCATGGATGACGGTAACGGAGGAATTGATTGGTATAAGTGGGATGTGGTTGTATCGAATCTCCCCCCCAACCTGATCATGCCGGATATTAACAACTGCACCGAAAAGGTCCCTTTGACTCTGGATTTCCAGTCCCAATACGAAGGTGACGGCCTCACGGCTTACATGATCACCATTTCCACAAGAGAGAATGCAATCCTAAATTCGGATGGTTTGATTGAGATAATTCCGGACATCACTGACACTGATACCATTTCCATCGATGTGTGGGTGGAGGATGGAAACGGAGCTTCCACAAATGGTTCCATGGAAATATTGATAATCAACTCTCCCGCGGTCCTCCTCAATCAGGACATTCTCCCGGAGAGGCTGATCGCCGGAACAGAATACTCCTTCGATCTGGAATCCGATGAGGAGGGTGAGATCTGGGATTCTAAACCCAGGTTTTTCTACCGTTTCGAATCGAATCCCCTCACGGGACCTGAAGGACTAGGGAATACTGACGGAAGGATCTCCGTCAGGCCCTGGAATATGGATTCGGGAAACCATTCCATATCGATAGAACTCCTGGATTGGAACAATCCCGATCCTTTTGTTTACAAGTGGAACTTCACGGTCCTTACCGACGCATCATTTCGGGATCCCTGGCTGGATGTTGAGATAAAAGGAAAGAGAGGATCGAAACTTGTGGTCGAGATGGATCACGGCGGTGACCTCCCTGTGATCACAATAGGATCATTTGTCACAAATTCGACCTCGCAGATAGGAACCGGGGCCAAACAGGACCCGGAGGAGGGAGATATCCTTGAAGTTGATTTCTCCATGTTCAGTGGTGATGTAATGGTCGTTGGATATATTATCGTGAACAACACACAGGACGTTACCAGGAGGTTGAACCACACTCTTGAGGTTGACCTCGATAATGTAAAAAAACTGGAGGATGACGGACAATTTCCCTTCTTTGCCTTGATTTTGATTTTCTTCACGATTCTCATAATAATTATCCTGATCCTGTCACTTTTCATCGAAAGAACATCATTTCCACTGCAGCTTGCTCTATTGAAGGGAGGAGAAATCAGGGAGGAGGTGGTCCTCTCCAAGATACAGGACATGCCAGGTATCGGATTTGCCGAATTGCAGAAGAGATCGGAGGTTCCGAGAAGGGACCTGATCGCAACCATCGATCATCTGGAAAAGAATGGAATGGCCAGGGCGGTTGTCGATGGTTTGGGGGTGAAGTTCCTTCCCATGATGGGGGCATTCGTGGACGGACCTCTGGCCCTCAACAGATATCAGAGAAAGATCCTAGACATACTCTACAAGGCAAGGAAATTGAATGCAGCGGAGATATCGGAGGCCTCCGGTTATTCAAAGAAGAAGGTTGACAGGGAGCTCAGAATGCTTGAACTGAAGGGATCGGTAACCGGCAGGTCCACATACGAGGGAAAGGAATATCAGCTCACCGGTAAACAGAAGATGAGAATGAGAAGACAGATTTGAGATCACTCGTTCTCTTCGAGAATGTCCTTGGCAATGTTTTCAAGGAGCTCTTCGAGAGTGTCTGTCTTGTACTCCCTTATCGGCTTCTCCTTGGATTTGTGGGCGATTATCTTCGCCAGAAAGTAGCTGGTTCCCTGGAATATCTCGATGTCGTAGAGTGTTTCGGACATGTTTCTTCCCTCATTCTTACCTATGGATCATGATATATTAAAGATGCGGTGGGAGTGACTTGAACACCCGGCCTTCTGATCTTCAGTCAGACGCTCTCCCAACTGAGCTACCACCGCATGCTGTCGGCAAAGCCCGATATCCATTTCCCATATAAAAACTATACTTCCTTGTTTGTGACATATTTCCAATGGATGTCGTGAAAACTTAATTAGGAATTAGGAGATTGAAGTCCAGGTGCAAAAATGGATGATTCGGGGGATGCTGCATTTTCGGGAGCCGTGAGATCCGACCTGATGAGGAAACTGGAAAACCCCCTGGGATTCATCGGGGAGAGCACTTTGACCCATGTCATGTACGAAGGAGGATGGACCAGGGTCTCCGATATTCTCAAGAAGGCAAGAAAAGGTCCTTCGCACAAGGACAGGGTCCTGTCATCCCTGAGAGAGAGACTCGAGGAGATCCGGTCGAGATTGAGGTCCCCCACCCTTTCCAAAGACGAGGCCTTCTCCCTGTTCGAGGAAGGTATTACCGTGAAAAAGGCCATTTACACATTGAGAAATGATGTGATGGAGAGTGACGATCACACCGACACAAAAAGATGGCTCCATTACGGAAGATCCATCAGCTGATCAGTCGAACCAGTTCTTTAGGTCTTTGAACTCCCTCGAAATTTTAGAGACATCAATCTGGTGGCCGACCCCTGTTCCTCCGCAGAATGTGCAGTTACCGGTTCCCCTGCATTCGGCACAGTGGCCGTACCCGTCGCAGTAGGAGCACTCCTTTGTTCCCTTGCATCTTATGCATTCACCGGTTCCCTTGCAGTGATTGCATTCGTCGGATCGGACACCCTTGCAGGTGGGGCAGGTTCCCATTCCCCCGCAGTAGGAGCATTTCTTGGTTCCCCGGCACATTATGCAGATACCGGTGCCTCCGCATTCCCTGCACTTGTGGTTTCCGTGGCAGTGTGTGCATCTTCCGGTTTCCCTGGCCAATCCAGCTTCCAGAAGGTCCTCCCATGCCTCGGAACCTCTCCCCAATCTCATCTTGGCCGCAGCCATCAGAAACCAGGCATCGAGATCTCCGGGATTCTGCCTCACAACATCTGTGAACTTGTCCAGTGCCTTCCTGAAGTTCCTGGAATCCATTTCCTCCAGACCGGATCTTATCGTGGACCGCAGGGCAGAGACCGATGGGAGCTTCTGCTGGCATTTGGCGCAGTATAGCTCCCTGTCGCTGTTCTCTTCCCCGCATCGGGGACATTTGAGCATATTATATCACCTGAAGCTTCAGCGTATGAATTGCACCCCGTAACGCTCTTCTCTTCTGGTGTAGCCCCTTTCCTTTTCTCCGAATGATCCAACGGTCTTGCCGGAGATCTGTTCGGATGTGACCCCGACCAGAACCAGCATGACCCTTATCGCTCCCTTGAGCTCCGGATCTATATATGCACCCCAGATTATGGAGGCGTTGCGGTTGATCCTTTCATTGATGTAATCCGCCACCGCCTCTGCTTCGGTCACCGTCATGTCCTCTCCGCCCGTAACACATATCAGCGCTCCGTTTGCCGAGGATATATCGTATTCCAGCAGAGGGGAGTTTATCGCTTCCTCCACAGCCCTAGTGGCCTTCTCGTTTCCGTCATCCGATTCTCCTATGCCGATGACCGCCACACCACCGCCTTTCATGATTGTTTTGAGATCAGCGAAATCGAGGTTGACAAGACCGACCTTGGTAACCATTTCGGTTATGCCCTTTATCGCTTTCATAAGGATCTCGTCTGCAACCTTGAAGGCCGCGTTCAGAGGAAGTCTCGGAACCAGTTCCAGAAGCTTGTCGTTGGGGATGACTATAACGGTGTCCGAGTTCTCCTCAAGCTCCGCAAGGCCCCACTCGGCGTTTTCCATCCTGGACTCTCCCTCTCCCTGGAAGGGTTTGGTTACCACGGCTATGGTCAACGCTCCCATCTGCTTGGAGATCTCGGCGATCACGGGTGCGGTTCCTGTTCCTGTTCCTCCACCCATTCCGGCGGTAACGAAAACCATATCGGCTCCCATCAAAGCGGCTCTGACCTCCTCCTCGGCCTCCAGGGCCGATTCCTTCCCTATCTTGGGATTTGCTCCCGCGCCAAGACCCCTGGTGGTTCTCTTTCCCACCAGTATCTTGTGGGGTGCATGGATGGTCAGGAGATGCTGTGCGTCGGAATTGACCGCATAAAGATCGGCTCCGATTATGCCTTCCTCCACGATCCTGTTGATGGTGTTGGAACCACCTCCGCCACAGCCTACGATCTTGATGTTGGTCCGAAGCGTTGAGAGAATCCTTCTGAGTTCTTCGTCCTCGGGATTTGACTCCACCTGTACCGGCGAATCCCTTACCTCAACCTCTCTATCGGATCTCTCCTCTTGTTGATCCTTCTTGTCGTATTTGTTCATATATTCATTTATGATGGACTTGAATCCCACGGCCATTCCTCCAAAGAGTGCTCTCCTGTGTGTTTCTAGGGGACCTAGAAATACCCCCGACCCACCATCGCCATTTCATATTATATATGTTTTGTAACCCCAACGAAAGTATTCTGGATGATTGTCGGGGTAATCAGGTGTCCATACCCCCCAAAATAGAGCATAATTGAGGCGAACCTGGTAACCATATACGGATATTCGATGGAAAAGTTTTAATAACCCTACCTGTGGGATGGTATTTTTTCAAAATCCATTTATATCCAAGTGGCCGATGGTCAATTGCTTTGGGGTTAAGAAAGGGAAAGAATGCGTGATGGACATCCGACTCCTTTTCAGACAACCAAGCATTGGGGACAGAATTGTCACTCCGTGTCCCCTTGAGATCTGACATACCCTGAAACCCGGTCCGGGACCCTTGAGGTCCCGGGCATTCTTCGGGAGGCCTCCGGGAAGAGAGGGGCTTCAATTACCGATTTTAAAGTTAAATACCCCCTTTTCGATAACCCGACATGGAAGACTCTCCGAGGGAATGCCCACCCAAGGGCGACTGCAGATACGAGATCTTGATGGACGAGGAACCAGCCCCGAGAAGGGATCCCTGGGATATTTACTTCATGAAGATAGCGGCCCAGGTGGCCACAAGGGGAACTTGTTCCAGAAAACAGGTTGGCTGTGTGATTGTCAGGGACAGAACCATCCTGGCAACCGGCTATAACGGTTCAATAAGGGGAATGCCCCATTGCGACGAGATAGGTCACATGATGGAAAACGGACACTGCACCAGGACCGCCCATGCGGAACAGAACTGCATCGCACAGGCAGCCAGGAATGGAGTCTCCGTTCTGGGTGGGGACCTCTATGTGACAGCTTCCCCTTGCTGGAACTGTTTCAAGATAATTGCCAATGCTGGAATAGTGAGGATTGTATTCGGGGAGTTCTACCGAGACGACAGGATATTCAACGCTGCAGATCACCTGGGTATGGAACTTGTACACCTTACCGACGATGGAGAATTGAAGGTTTACGTGAAGGGAAGGTAAGATTCGCATCGGATTTCACCTTCATATTAAAATCCGATAATGTCAATCAGACCACTATTCTAGAAAAAATCATTCTTTGATCTGCCCTTTGCCATTTACTGACTAGAAAAAGTGGAATACCAGTTAAAACCATATGAGTCTCCGAAGGTGGAAAGGATGAAGGGATACAGGAGGATACTGGTTCCGGTAGACGGTTCGGAACTCTCCGATCTGGGTTTCGAGAGGGCCCTGGGATTTGCCCGGATGGTAAATGGAAAGGTGACGATCGTCAACGTGATCCAGGATATTGTGGGTCCTGCAGGCCCCGCCAGTATTCCGGTCCAGATAGACCAGACCAAGATCGCAAAGGACCTTGTTGGAAATTACCTGCACAAGGTTGAAAAAAGCGACATCGAGGTGAATTCGGAGATCAGGCACGGAAATCCCGCCGACGAGATAGTTGAACTTTCCAGGGACCATGACATAATAATAATGGGTTCAAAAGGCCATAATCCGATAACCTCTCTTCTGCTTGGAAGTGTTGCCGAAAAGGTTGTAAGGGAGGCTTGCTGCCCGGTCATGATAATAAGGAAGAGGGAAGATGAATGAACAAGGAAAAAATTTTCTTGCTCTAGTCAATTATTCACAGATAAAATTAAATAATCCCCAGTGCAAATCTAAAAATCAAACAGAGGTTCGATATCTTTGAGGTCCGATGAGGATTACACCATTAACGTACATGGATGGGATTCTCACTTGGATTTGAAGACATCAATTATGAATATGAAAAACCAAAGGCGAGGGTTTCAAGATGGTAAGAATTGAGGATTACCTGGATCTGGTAGGAGACGACGTGATAGCCGAGATATACCGGAAAGCAACCACCTTGAGCGGAAAGAGCGTGGTTCATATCAATTCGACCTATTACGGCGGTGGTGTGGCGGAGATGCTGAAGACCATAGTACCCCTGATGAACGATGTTGGGATCGATGCCGGCTGGAGGGTTTTGCACGGGACCCCCGATTTCTTCTCTCTGACAAAGGATTTTCACAATGCCCTTCAGGGACAGGAGGAGATAGATTTCAACGAGGACCGGTTGTCTCTCTATCGTCACACAAACGAGGATTTCTCTGTATACACTCACCTGGACCATGACTGGGTGGTGATCCACGATCCTCAACCTCTGCCACTAATAAAATATTACAGAAAGAAGCAGCCGTGGCTGTGGAGATGCCACATAGATCTCTCCTCTCCAAACCAGGAGATATGGAACTTCATCAAAAGATACATATTGAGGTACGATAGGGTCATACTGTCGAATGAGAACTTCATGAATCCGGCACTTCCGGTGGATCAGAGCCTCATCTATCCGGCGATCGATCCTCTTTCAACCAAGAACAGGGAACTTTCCGATTCCGAACAGGACAGGCTCATCGGCGAGCTGGACATACCTACCGATAAACCGATTATCTCCCAGATATCCCGGTTCGACAAGTGGAAGGACCCGATAGGGGTCATAGATGTGTTCAAGAAGGTAAGGAAGAAGGAGGACTGCAGACTGGTCCTCTGCGGCAGCATGGCTTCCGATGACCCCGAAGGATACAAGATCTACGATGAGGTCAAGGAGGCCGCAGGTGATCTGATCGACAAAGGGGAGATCCTGATAAGGGCGAATGAGACCGATCTGGCCATCAACGCTCTCCAGAGATTCTCCTCGGTTGTGATCCAGAAATCACGGAGGGAGGGTTTCGGTCTTACCGTGACTGAGGCTCTCTGGAAGGAAACTCCTGTGGTATGCTCCGATGCGGGAGGACTGTCGGTTCAGGTGGAAGACGGATACAACGGATACGTTCTGGACCCCGAGGATGATCAGGGATTCTCTGACCGGGTGATCCACATCCTCAGAAACGAAGAAAAGTTCAAGGAGATGAAGAGAAACGCCAGGGAATCCGTAAGAAAGAGGTTCCTGGTCACCAGGATCATGCTCGATTACATGAACCTCTTCAACAGCTACAATGGTGGTATGGTTTGATACCGCAAACTAAAAATACATCTCAGATCAAAGAAGATATCATGGAATCCCCCTTGGACGATCTACACGTCAAGAAAGCAGGGATCATGGCGGTTGAGCAGTGGCTTCTCGAGAAAGGATATCAGGATATCGAGGAGCATGAGATAGACGGAGAGGTGGAAAAGATCACTGCCAGGAAGGATGGCAGGACCCTGGTGGTAGGAGTCAGATCCTCATTCTATCCCGAGGATCCGGGATTTTTGTCCATAGAACAGAAGCAGAGCCTGATAACAAACGCCATGAGCACAGGCGGAAAAGCAAGACTGGCCAGGGTCTGGCTGAACAGGGACCTGACCCTGAAGGACAAGTACGTCATGTGGACCAAGCTCTGAATCATCCGACTCATTTACAATCTTTCAATGTCGGAAAGTATTACATGCAGTTTTTCCAGAAACCACCATGCAACAACCAGCTGGGCCATTCCGGAGGCTGTCACATGCTCTCCGTCTATATCGAAAAGCCTGGAGCACCGGGTTCCGGTGAAGGAACAGATCCTGTCCTGAAGTTCGGTGAGACTGCTCTGGGGAATCAATCCGTCTATGGTGAGGATCCTTGCGCTCTTTCCGAAATAGTAGTCCCTTCCGAATTCCAGGGAAAGGTACTTCCTCGATCCGCTCATGAGGGATGCCAGGTCCAGATTTATATCTATATTATGGACCGAGACGTCCGATCCCGTCATTATCAGTTTGACCTGGGGATTCTCCAGTCTGTCGTCGGTGTATCTTGAGGGTTCGATCCTGACAGTGATATCCGAATGGACCTTCTGAACGTCAATGAACATCTTGAAAAGAGGCTCCCTTGAAAGGATCTCGTTGAAAGCATCCTCCTTGTCATGCCCCCTCTTTTCCACATCCCTCTTGAGCTTCCATTTCCACTTGACATCCCTGACGGGATCCACGAATATCCTCAGGTCCATTCCATTTCTCAATCCCTCTGTATAGAACGGATGGAGCCCTTCGATTATTGTGATTCTCCTGGGCTCGAAAACCACCTGGGGATCGAGGGTTCCCGTTTTGTGGTTGTAAACGGGTTTCACAATGCCCTTCCCCTTCCTCAGCTCCTGGATGTGCTCCGCGAGAAGGTCCAGGTGATTGTACTGCGGATCGAGAGGCAGGTGTCCGGTTTCCTTCCTCGTTTTCCTGTCTTCCTTGTGATAGTCATCCATGGAGAAACCCGAGACCATATCCTCCCCCATGAGCCTCCTGATTCCGTTGGAGAAAGTTGTTTTTCCCGCTCCGCTGTCCCCGCCTATTCCCACGATTATGTTGGCATTCACTTTTTCCAGTCTTTCCTTGATGGTTTCCGTCGGATCATCCCCTTATTGCTTGATGGAAGCCGCAACAAAGACCTGTTGACGGACCTTATAAAGGTTTTCAAAATCAAATCTCGACTATTACAGAGTGAGGTCCTTGTTCTCGGTCCTTAAAATAGTAAGTTCCTTCCTGGCTTTCTGGATAAGGGGCTTGGAATCCCTGTAGTATTCATTGATGACATTGGCAACTTCCTGATAGTTTGTCATGTCCTTGTATGCAAGCCATCTCAGGACATCGGCTCTGGAGTGGATCTCGTTGGTGATCTCCTCGGTTGTCATTCCTTCCCTGTCCATGATCTTCTCGTAGAGATTGGAATGCCCCGAGAACCTGAATTCGTCCTTTGCAGGGTTCCACGTGTATACCTTGTTGGATATGATCTCCTGGGAAACGGGATCCTGACCGACCACCTCCACCAGCTCCTTGATCCTTCTGGTCCTCTTGTTCTTGACCCTGACCTGGGCCTGTAATATGACCAGGTTCAGGCCCAGGATGAGGATCCTCGGGATATTTATCGGAGGATTCTCCAGTCTGTGGACAATAGCTGCCACCGAATCAGCGTGTATAGTAGCATAGGTGACCTGACCCGTGGCCATGGCCTGGAATACGGCCATGGTCTCTTTTCCCCTTACCTCTCCGACGATCATGTATTCGGGCCTCTGTCTCAGGGCCGCCACCAGAAGGGTATACATGTCTATGGATTGGCCGGTTGTCTCTCCCTTCTTTTCCCTGGTAAGCCCCGCTATCCAGTTCATGTGCGGAAGCTGCATCTCCCTGGTGTCCTCTATGGTGATGATCTTTGATGATGGAGGAATGAAATGCGAGATGGAGTTGAGGGTGGTGGTTTTTCCAGATGCGGTTCCTCCAGATACCATCATGGTGTCTCCGTACTGGACGGCCAGCCAGAGATGAGCCGCCATTTCGGGTGATAGGGTCTTGAACATGATCAGGTTGACCATGGTCAGGGGGTCCTCCTTGAACTTTCTGATCGTGAAAGAGGAGCCTTTGGTGGTGATCTCTTTTCCGAACGTGGCGTTGAGCCTGGATCCGTCCGGAAGCGTGGCGTCGAGAATGGGATCCATTATGGAGATATGTTTACCCGATCTCTGTGCAAGGTTCACAACGAAATCGTCCAGGTCCTTTTCATCCTTGAAGATGACGTTTGTCATGGTGTTCTTGTACCTTCTATGGAAAACGAATATCGGTATCCCCGTTCCGTCGCAGGAAACATCCTCCATGTCCAGGTCCTCCATCATTACCTGGATCTTCCCGTAGCCGAGGAAGTAGTTGGAAAGATAGTAGAAGATCTTCTCGAAGGATGCGATTTCGAGTTGCTTTCCGGCCTGTGCGAGGAACTTCCTCATCTGATTTCTCAGCTTCATCTCGTTTTCGATATCATCTGCCGATGTACGGTCCTGATCGATGTTCTTTTCCAGGGTCTGCTTGAGGTAATCGTGAAGATACTGCTCCTCCTCGTTCAGAGGGGGCTCTATTGCTTCGTAGACGATGTCCTTTGTCCTCACGTTTCTTAAAAGCCTGGTGTAGGAATATTTTTCCCTGATGGGCTTCAATTCCTCAACCACTTCCCATTCTCTCTCGTCCACCTTCGGGATTTCGTACAATTTCTCTCCTTTCAGGTTTTCCAGGTCCTGTTTGTGCCTCATGTAACGGAACCTCTCCATGGGCTTCATGTCCTCCAGGACCTGCGGGTCGAATTCCTGCTCCCTGGCCTTTTTTATTACCTTTCCACCTTTTGAAAACAGCCATTTCATATCGAGAATGGATTTCTTCCTGGCAGGTTTTTTCTCAATTTCCGATTCCATTTCCTTCTCTTCGACTGATGGAGCCTGGGAGCTTTCCTCCTCCTTTTCTTCGGTTTTTATCATTTCTTCCTTGACAGGTTCCGCAGCCCCTTCCATCTTATCACCCACACCTTCAATATATCATGAAGGGAATACCGTTTGAACGAATAGCCAATGGTCATTATTTAATGGTTGTCTCGGAATCCTCATGTGGAGATATTTTTCCCTTTGGAGGTCCCCGGGAAGGCCTGGATCCCTTGCCATTATTTATCGAATATAAGGTCCTTGGTGGACCCTGTGGCCTTCCATAGTTCTCTCAGACCGTTTTTAAAGCCTTCAGGGTCCTCCGTGATGATCCTCTCCACAATCTCATCCATGCCCTGGGCGTAACCCACTTCATGGGTGGTATAGGACCAGCCCGATGTCTTGGCAAGGTCGAGGTGCTTGACGAATGCGTATTTTGCCGCTTTGAGTTTGATCTCCTCTCCCGAAAAGGTGTCCAGTACCTTGGAAGCTCCCGCCTCACCCCTGACGATATAAGCGATGGCGCATTCGTAGGCGAATTGTATCATCCTGGGGGGATCCTTGGGTTTGGGGAGGAGGTCCCTGACCCTCTTTTCCTCCAGAAGATATTTTGCCTCGTCTATTACCGTGAGCGGCTGATATCTGGGAACCGGGTATTCCTTGAATACACTGGTGGCGATCTTCTCGTTTTTCACGATATCTTTCAGGAGTTCCAATCCGATCTCATCCCAGAACGGTGTCATTATCCTGTTGGGAGAGGGATCCTCGGATATTATCGGCCCCTCCGCCATTTCGAGGAACCTTTTCAGTATCTTCAGTTCGTCACCCTTCAATTTGAGCTTTTTAAGAAGTTCCTCCGGAGAATCCCCGTGGCAGATATTTCCTATTATGTAAACTGTATTCCCCACTTCCCTGAGCCTTTCCTCGTATTCTCCGCGTTCCTTTTCTATGAGCCTGTGGTCCATCATCTTTCCTTCGAGGTAGTTTTCCGTGTTGGTGGGGGGCTTGACCTTGCCCAGTCTTTCAAGGAAACCCATCTTCTCCTCCTGCTTGGTAGGAGGATGGCACGGACATGAGGAACCTCTGTCGCATACGGGGGTGACGATGACATCAACCTCGAAATGCTTGGATATCCTGTCTGTTGCCATGTAAGTGGCGCAGGTTGCATACATGTTGTCCTCGTTCTGCCTGGCATGGGTCAAGGTCCTGGCCATGTCCAGTTCCGCAGGGACCCATCTGACCACCAGATAGGGTTCGCTGGCAGGTTCCCTCTTTTCCACCTTCTTCGGATCGATATCCCTGGAATGTATGATCTTTCCTGTCCTCTTCAATTCCTTTCCCAATCTTTTGGGTAAGGGTTCCAGGACCTCTTTTGGGGGTTTGGGGTCCTTCCCTGTGCAGATTACCTCGTCTTCGGTGATGAACATGAAGAGCTTTTTTTTCTTTACCTCTTCCAGGTATGCCATCATCTTTATTTTCGGGTTATCATAATTCTGGACACCTGCAAGCTTCTCCCTGCTGGTGGACCCTCTGAGTGCGTAACCGATGTCCCCGAAAGGGGTTCTGAGAACCGCCAGGTACTGGATCTTGTCCTCATGGTTGAGGAGAAGGGTTCCCGCGTATGCCCTTGCCAGCCGGTCCCCTTTCTTGGATGCTTTCTCCAGTGCGTTCCTGTTGTCCTTGTGACCCTGTATGTCCTTCAGTTTCTTCTCCAGACTCTTGAAGTAGGGAACGCTCTGGGTGCATTTCGGAAGGACAAGAGATGGGTCCTGAGCAAGCCTCTTGGCTTTTCTTTTAAGCTCTTTCTCAAGCCCTTTGGATGCCGTCCTGGCGCCGGTTCGAACCTTGTAGTTCTTCTTCCTCCCAACCGGACTCATGGGACCTGAGTACTACTTCCCCTATTTCAAACTCACCTCTATAACACGGTTATGACGGGAGGGGCAAGAGTTATATTCCGGTTGTGAAATCCTAAAACCAGGTAATATGAATGTCCCGCACATAATCATAGTCGAGGAGCTTCTGCCGGAGGTGAGACGAAGGGTGGCCCGTTCGCTTCGCAAATCCGGCTGGTCCCAGGAGAGGATTGCTTCTGTTCTCGGAACATCCCAGGCGATGGTTAGCAGGTATCTCAGGGAAGAAGGCAACTGTCCCAGATCACTTTCCAGGATGAGCGAGATAATCTCCCGGGACGTGACAGCATCCATATTGTCAGGAAGCGAACGAGAGGATTTATCCGAAAGATTCTGCTCGCTTGTAAGGTCCTGCACCAATGAGGGTATGTTATCAACAAGATTCAGGGAGAGGTTCCATCAGGAACTTGCAGTGGACTGTTTCGGATCTTCTTCAGGGCCGGGACAGAGATCCAGGGTTCTTTTCGATCTTTCGGGAGCTCTCAAACTCCTGCAGGGCAGGGACATATCTCCCCTGGTCCCGGCCATCAAGGTAAACCTGGCTCAGGCGATCGAGGGTGCTGCCTCGAGGGAGGAGGTTGCCTCCTTCCCCGGAAGGCTGATGGAGAGACACGGAAGGATCACAGGGGCTCTTCCCCCGGAGTTCGGCGCTTCCAGGCATCTTGCCCAGACACTTCTTTGGGCGATGAAGCTCCGTCCGGAGATTTCCGCGGCCATCAACCTCCGCTACGAAGAGATGATAGGGGAACTGCTGGCTGGAAGCCCGGGTCTGGTGGTCCTTGACAGAGGAAAAAGCACCATCGAGGATGTACTCTCCGATCCCTCCGTGAAGGATCTGAGATTCCTGGTGGACCCTGGGGATTTCGGACTCGAACCCTGCCTCTACATTTTCGGCAGGAGCTCCCCCGATGTTGCGATGGAGGCTCTGGAGATAATGGAAAGAGTTGAAAAAAGGAAAGAGGTGAAATCAAATGAATGATAATGGAATAAGCGCAATCAGGACCACGGTATCCATCGTGGCAGCCGTCCTGATTCTGGCAGCTCTTGCTGTCAGCGCTGTTGTTTACCTTGAATCGAGAGATGACGATGATGACATAAACACACTGGTTATCTACTCCTACGATTCATTCGAATCATGGGGATTGGCCGATGCGGTTATACCCGTTTTCGAGGAGGAGTACGGAATCAACGTAACGCTCAGGACCATGGGTGATGCGGGAAACGTTATGGCAAGGCTCGCCATCGAGAAGGAGGATCCCGTGGCGGACCTTGTGATAGGAATCGACAACTCAATGCTTCACAAGGCAAAGGACCTCAATCTGCTGGAAACCTACAAACCCGATGGATTGTCTTCGGTCGATCCGGAGCTTGTATTCGATCCTGAAGGCTACCTCACTCCCTATGATTACGGATATATTGCCATAATCTGCAACGGGGAGATGATGGAGGATCTCTCGCTTCCCTATCCTGATTCCATTCTTGATCTGGCCGATCCCGTATACGAGGATTCCATCATGCTCATAGATCCCGTAACCTCATCAACGGGATCATCCTTCCTGATCTGGGCATCCGCTGTTGCAGGGGGGGACAGGTCCTCGTTCTTCAACGATTTATCCTCCAATTCCTTCAACGTTTACGGAACATGGGATGCCATGTACGCGGCTTTCCAGGCGGGAGAAGCCCCCATTGCAATCTCTTACGGTCTGGACACCGCATCGGAGATGATGTGGGCCGAGGACCCCGATTCGGTCACGACGGTCACGATCGTGCCCGATGAAGAGGGCTACAGGCAGATGGAAGGTGCCGGTATCGTGAATGATGCCGGCAACCGGGATGCCGCCGAGGATTTCCTGGATTTCATGCTCACCCCGGCATTCCAGGAGAAGGTAGGCTACAATGTTATGCTTCCCGTGGTGGATGGAACACCCGTAGACCAGATATATCTGGACAACGGCGAGTTCGCAGGCTCCCACGTGGAACCCGAACAGGAGACCATTGACGAAAACTGGGAGACCTGGCTTTCGGATTGGGAACAGGCTTTCAGCTGATCGGGGTTGCATCGATTGAATAGAAGGGTCATGCTTTCATATGCTGTTTACTTCCTGCCCCTGACGGCGGTTGCGGTATTCATCCTCGTACCGATCCTGTCCGTTATCAGCGAGGGGATCATCTCCGGTTCCGGAACGTTGAGCTTTCAGGAATTGGCCGATGTCTTCCGGGATAACAGATCAGGTAAGATCCTTGTGTTCACACTCAAACAGGCATTGATCTCCACGGCTGCAACCCTGCTGATAGCCCTTCCCGGAGCTTATCTGGTAACAAGGTACTCGTTTCCGGGAAGGTCCGCCCTTCTGTCCCTCACCACAGTCCCCTTCATACTTCCCCCTCTTGTCCTTGCCATAGGCTTCTTCACACTCTTTGGGACCTCCGGCCACATCAATGATTTTATTGCAGATATGGACACCTGGACCGGAGCGGAACTGCCCTCCCTTGATATTCTTTATTCACTGGAAGGTATCGTGCTTGCCCATGTTTTTCTCAACTTTCCGGTAGCTCTCCGAATAATACAGTCGAGGTACGAGAACCTGGACCCCGATCTCGAAAGGGCCTCCAGATCGCTGGGTGCGGGTCCTTCGGCGACTTTTATCAGGATCACCCTGCCCCAGCTCAAATACTCACTGATAGCCGCCGCATCCCTTGTGTTCACCTTCTGTTTCCTTTCCTTTGGTGTGATACTTGTGGTTGGAGGGGGAGCCAATCAGACACTGGAGACAGAGATCTACCGTCAGTTCAGCGGAAATCTTGATTTTTCCAGAGCGGGGGCCTTGCTTCTTGTCGAAACGATAGTTGTAACCCTGACAACCGGATTGTATGTCTGGGCCTCCGGGAGATCGGGAGATGATTCGGGTTTCGGTTCCTCCGGCCAGGGGAGGATTCGGAAAATGGGAAGAAAACCCATTTTCATTGCATTTTCCCTTCTTTACGCGATATTGGTGGCGATCGTGATCATAGGCCCTCTGATATCGGTCATATGGGAGTCATTGACTTCCGATGGATCTCTCTCTCTCCACTGGTTCGATCAGGTGATATCCAGAGAGGTGGATGCCTCCATAGGCATATCACCGCTCGATGCTGTCCTGAATTCACTTGTTTTCGCTTTTCTCTGCTCACTGATATCGGTTCCGGTGTCCATAGGGGTGGGATACCTTCTTCATCGGAAGGGAGGTCCTGTCAAGCTGCCGCTGGATACCATGATGCTGATGCCTCTCGGCATATCGGCGGTGGGCCTCGGATACGGAATGATAAAGGTCTATTCCGGGACCTCCACGGATCCCACCGGTACCTGGTATGTCATAGTCATACTGCATGTTCTTCTATCCTACCCCTTCGGTGCCAGGGCCATTCATGCGGGGCTGTCCACGATCCCGGATCAGCTGAGGAAAGCATCCAGGTCCCTGGGAGCGGGGCCTGTTAAGACTTTCTTCTCGGTGGACCTCCCGCTTCTGGCCCCCTCAATTGTGGTTGCCGCCCTGTTCTCATTTGCAATCTCCATCGGAGAGTTCGGGGCCACCCTGATGGTATCGGCCTCCTCGACCTACATGACGATGCCCGTTGCCCTTTACAGGTTCCTTGGGAGCGGAAAACAATATGGTGCCGCCACCGCTTATGCGGCCGTGATGATAGTCATCACTTTTCTCTGCTTCTTCATGATCGAGGTATCCGGAAGAAGGATCTACCGCAGGAGGTCGCTCCGGTGATGCTCGAGATCGAAAATGTCCACTTCTCTTACGGGAAAGAGGAGGTTCTGAGGGGGATCGATCTCGACGTGGAGGAACGGGAGATATTCTCCCTTCTGGGAGGTTCCGGTTCAGGTAAGACGACCATACTGAATCTAATTGCGGGATTCGAGAGACCTTCAAAGGGGAATATCAGAATTGACGGGAAAGACATGAAGGGTACAGCTCCCGAGAAGAGAAAGGTGGGAATGGTATTCCAGGACAATGCCCTCTTTCCACATCTCAATGTGGAGAAAAACATCCTCTACGGTGCAGGGAAAAGGAGAGGCGGAAAACTGCTGAAAGAACTGGTCGGACTCGTCGGCCTCGAGGGTAAAACGAAGAGAATGCCCTCCGATCTCTCCGGAGGAGAGAAGCAGCGCGTGGCTCTTGCGAGGACACTGGCCTATGATCCCAAAATAATTCTTCTCGATGAACCGCTTTCATCATTGGATGCATCTCTGAGAGCCTCCCTTCGCAACGAGCTGAGATCCATAATCAGGGACAGAGGAATCACCACAATCCATGTGACCCATGACCAGACGGAGGCCATGGCGGTTTCGGACAGGATGGGACTGTTGGATGGAGGAGAGGTCAAAGAAACCGGAAGACCCCGGGACCTCTACGAGAGGCCGAAAAAGGCGGCGACTGCCAGATTCATGGGATTCAAGAACATATTTCAGGCGGTATCCGGAAATGGTGTATTGGTTACCCCGATCGGGAGGATCCCCTGGAAAGGGAATGCTCCCGAAAATATCGGTTTCAGATCTGAGAAGCTCAGGTCCTCCGGAAATGGGATTCCGATCAGAGGGAGAATCATCTCAAGGGAGTACAGGGGAAGAGACCTCCACATTGTTGTTGATGCAAACGGCAACAGACTGGAAGCACTGGTGTATCCGGAAAGTATAATGGGAGAGGATGTGGAATTGTTTCTGTCAAGGGAGGATATCATACCTCTTGAGAAGTGAGGGGGATCATCTCTTGAAGTAGAGCTGGATCGTCTTCTTCTGCGCCGATCTCAGGGTGTAGGAGATGTAGGCGGTAGACACTCCCAGTTTCCTGGCGAGCTCCCTGACGCCAACCCTTTTTGGAAAATCATAGTAACCGGATTCCAGAGCGGTTTTCAGGACCAGATCCTGTTCCTTTGTGAGGGATTCCTTGTCCTTGTAATCGGTTATCTCCACCACCCTTGTTCCCATACCAGCTTTCTCCAGTCTCTCGATCAGATTGTCAAGGGCCTCCCTGTTGTCATGAACAACCCTCCACTCCACCCATCCGTCGTCGAGGACCTTTGCGGAAAGGAGGAATGCTTCGGCCTGAGCGAGGGCCCTGCAGCCCAGGCAGTGGGAGGTCCCCACTATCATCTTGACCTTGGTACCCTCATTTCTGGAAACCGAAACGAAATCGATGTCTTCCATGTTTTCTATGGTTTCCTCTATCCTGTCAGGGTCCTGCCCGTTGAGGTCGATGTCAACCAGGTCCTGGACCCCCTCCTCCTTGTTCTCCATGGGAATGGTATCCAGTAAGGCAACGTCCACCGGGAATCTGTCCTTCAGTCTTCCTATCCAGCATTTGGAGAGGTCCACGTGGAGTATCATCTCGTGCAAGGCTGACACCTTTTTAATGGGGAGGGGAATACAATCTTACCTTTATTCCATTTTTGCAGATATGTTGATGATCTAGGTCTTATCAAATAAATAACCTATGTTTCCGGAAGTTCGAATCCCTCACCTCAATTACATACAGTTAAATTGTTCACGATTTGATATAGATAAAAACAAAAATGCTCCCATCGGGAGGGGGAGCAGGTTAGATCGGTGTCTAATAGTATTCACCTGCGACCCCTAAGATGAAAAACGGTATAAATCTCCTGTAACACTTTTTCATCGGGATTCGATTCCGCTAAACCACAGGTTTAGCTTAGGTTGGGTATCTATAACGTCATTGTAAAAATTACGATACCCAACCACCCAAGGGTTCGAATCCCTCACGTCGATTATATTTTGATAAAATGATCCCGATTAATGATTAATTAAAATGAGAATGCTCCCATCGGGATTCGATTACGCAAAAACGGGGTTTTTGCTCAGGTTGAGCATCTTACCCGTCAAATAAAAACCAACGATGCTCAACCACCCAGGGGTTCGAATCCCTCACGTCGATTATAATTTGATAAAATGATCTCAATTATATTCAAATTAAAATGAGAATGCTCCCATCGGGATTCGAACCCGAGTCACCGGCTCGAAAGGCCGGAATGATTGGCCGGACTACACTATGGGAGCATGTCTTTACCGTTGGGCAAAAACGAGGTCATATTTAAGGTTGCACCCCTCACGGGCCTCTTTATTCTCGATCGAATAGAATAAGGCTTTATTGCTTATATATCACAGTTTTGTTATAACCGATTAGCAGCGACCATTTTCCGTAATCCAGAGGTTATGATAATGAACGGCTTGGGCAAGGGTCTTGGAGCCTTGATAAGTGCCGAGGGTATGAGCTCGGCGGTCAGGTCCAATCCCAGAAAGGAGCTCAAGGCCAAACAGAAGGAGCTGGATAATCTCAAATCGGAGATAGATTTAAAAAAGAGGGAAGTTGAGGAACTCAGGAAGGACCTCACGATCCAGCTGATGCTGGAAGGTAGAGTGGACAAGAAGAAGCTCTTCGAGATGGAAGAAGAGCTCAAATTATGCTTCGACCAAAAAGAGATGCTGGAGATCGAGATCGAGAACCTCCTGGGGGAGATGGAATCAGGCATCAAACCCGGAAGGAATGGCAATGCGGATGGCGGAGAACAACTCTTGGAAACGGAGCTCAGGAGGTCCGAGGAGATAGACATGGGAATGGTGAAGGACCTCATGTTCGGACCGGATGACAGTCCCGAAAAAACAAAAAACATGGAAGAAGAAACAGAAGGGTCCGATGAAGATCACATTGACGATCTGATCAAGGAACTCGATCAGTCCAGACAGGCAGAAGAAGTCAGGAAGGAAGCTTACGGTGAGGATAAAACCCCACCCGCTCCTGAAAAACAGCCTTCGCCAGGTCCGGAAACAACCTCACCACCTTCTCCGGATGACACACAATCCCCCCCGGATAACAAGTCCGTGATCAGAAGAAAGGTAATACCGGGGAAGGTCAGAATAGTCAGAAAGAGAAAAGAAAGCCACGGTAAGGATGAGAAGCTCTACGGTTACATCAAGGAGGCTCAGGAACATCTTTCCAGAAGGGATCCAGGAGAGGCCAAAGCCATCCTGCACAAGGCCCTGAGGGAATATCCTCTTGATGACGAGCTCCTCTACCATCTAGGCAACGCATTCTTTTTGGAGGGGGACCTGGACCAGGCGGAGATAAGGTTCAGAAAATCAACCGAGGCAAATCCGAAGTCATTCAGGGCCTTCAACAATCTGGGAGTGGTCCTCAGGAAGAAAGGCGAGAGGGAAGCAGCCATACAGGCTTTCAACCAGTCCCTGGAATACAACGATGATTACGAGAGGGCCTGGCTAAACCTGGGCAATATTTTCATGGAGATAGATCCTCCGATGTTGAAGGAGGCCAGGATCTTTCTCAGAAGGGCTCTTGAATGCGATCCGGACCTTGTCCAGGCTAAGGAGAGACTGGAGGAGTGTGAAAGGCTCCTCTCCTCGGACACATGAGTTTTAACCCGATCACCAATCTTATATAGAGCTATGGTAGATTTCCTGCCGGCGAGGTCGAATGATAGTCAGTTCCCCCAGGTTCACAGTAATTGCTGCAATGCTTCTCACGGTTTCACTCATACCGCTGATGGTTCCGGATGAAGCAGAGGCCCTCCCGCCCAACTATCCTATCTGGCTCTCCGGCGGGTATGCGGTGGAGCAGCCCAACTCGACCACATATGTGGATAATCTTCAGCCCGGATCAACGGAAAACTATCTGATCCATCTCATAAACGACAGGGAGCAACAGATCAGATACAGGGTTATCCTCAGGGAGGCTCCCGATGACTGGCTGGTTTTCCTGGGCTCCACAGGTGACGAGGTACTGGTGACCGTGGAGGGGCTATCAAGCAGGGCGGTGGACCTCAACATGAAGGCTCCCACTGAGAAAACAGGGGACATAGACATACTTGTAAGGGAGGAGGGAACCGAAAACGAGTGGGACCTGACCCTCAGGATCATAAGCCAGAAGGGGCCTCTGGTGGTATCAGTCCCCTCCGCCAACATGGCGCTTGGGAGGGATTCACCTTCTGTTTTCGATCTTTCCCTGGAAAACATCGGCAACACGGTCCTGAACGCTTCCCTCAAGATGGAGGGCATGATAACCTCAAACAACAGGATCAGGGATTCATGGACAGTGATATTCTCCGAGAAGGAGACCAGCATCCAACCGGGTAGGATAAAGACGGTAGAGGTCACGGTATGGCCACCCGAACTGGAACCTGTGGGCTCCCAGAAGGTCACATCCGTCACCGCTGATGTCGATGGGGTCACCAGGCCCTTCAAATCTCGATCAATCACATTCAAGGTGCAGACCATCTACGATCTGAGGGTGAGCGTGATGCCTTTGGGTTATCAGCTCATATCCCCCGGAGAGAGTGTGGAGTTCGTCGTTACCCTTGAAAACTGGGCTATCGACTACGACACGGTTTCCATTTCGGAATTCGAAAAACCCTCGGGATGGGACGTTCAGTTCAACGATTCCATGGATCCCACCTCCGTTCCGGTGACCATCGATCCGGAGGGTGAGAGGATCATCCATCCTGTGATCTTCACCCCCAACAACGCTGTGGCCGGGAACCATGAAGTTATATTGAGGGCCCAGGGAACAACGAACCTGACGGAGATCAGGCTCAAGGTAAAGATCGCAAGGCAGGATTCATTCGAGCTGACCACAATCACCGAATCGGGATCTGACAACACCTACAGGATGACAGTGGGAGAGAATCTGATCCCTGTGAAAGTCGTCAACAGGGGGAATTTTTTCGACAACATCACCATGGAGATAGAGAGCAGGCCCGACTGGGCCCCTCTTTCCTTCCACTCATTGTCCGTGGGATCGGGATCCAACGAGACCTCCGTCCAGGGAGCTCTCGGTCTGAACATCTCGGGCCAGTTCAACAGGAGGTACCTCTTCCAGGAGGACCCCCTGACCTCGCTTTCAGTAACATTCGACCCGAGCCAGACCGCCACCCTCTACCTGAGGGCCAATATCCCTCTCGGGGCGACACAGGATTCGGGTGTATTCACGCTGAAATACAGGTACGGTATATTCCAGGAGCAGAAGGTCCTCCAGGCGGCCATAAAGCTGATTCTTGTCGATATCGAGATCCTGGATATTGACGGCGACGGAGGAGCCGACCTCGACGTCTATCCAGAACCCGAGTACGAGGTGGGGGACACTATCAACTTCATCTGGACCCTCAAGAACAATTATCCGTACGAGACCACCGGATTGAGGTGGTCCGTGGAGCTCTCCGGCAAGACACTGATAGAAGGGGATGTTCCCCCGATAGCCCCGGGAGAGACAATGGATTTCAACGAGTCCTGGAAGGCGGACCTCTCCACCAGATACTACAACGTGGCAACCCTCAAGATAACCGGAGACGTGTTCACCACCGAGGACAAGATCCCCACTGCGAGGACAGACGAGGAGATCTACATCGACCCGGGTCCGGGAGAGCCTCCGATCCTGCTTATGGTCGTATTCGGATCGATAATGCTGATCATTATAGCGGGATTTGTCGCCTTTTACGTCTGGGTCAGAAAGGACCTGGAGAAGAAGGAGGCCGTGGAGAGGGAGAAGTACGAATCTCTTTACGGAAAGAGAGAAGCCCCGGCACTTGCAGGCAGGAAGGAGACTGGAAGAAGGAAAGCGGCAAGGTCCCTATCCGCCAGGGAGCGGCCGGGCCTTCCCTCCTCCAGAGTTGAAGAGGGAGAGAAGAAGGAGAAAGGCAGTCCTTCGGGAAAAGGATCCGAACCTGCCGGGAAAAAGGATAGGAAAGCTCCCAGGAAGAAAGCCTCCTCACTGGGCGATCTCGGAGGAAATGGGTCTCCCGCCGATAAGAAGAGATCCAGGCCGGAGAAAATGAAAAAAGCGCCGGAGCTAGAGGAGCTGGAAGAGCTTGAAGATGCCTGACCCTTATCAGAACCCCTAAATAAATCCCCCCATTCTCTTAGAGACGGTGAACCCCTATTGAGGATAATAATCGACAGCTTCGGATGCACCATGAACCACGGTGAGGCCAGATCGGCGGGGGAGATTCTTGCCGATCTGGGACACGATGTCAGTTTCGGCCTCGAAGCATCCGGTATTCAGGATGCGGAGGGGGTCCTGCTGTTCACCTGCGACGTGATTTCATCCACCGAGAGGAGGATGTGGAAGCTGATGGACGAGGTTCAAAGGTCCGGAAAGAGGCTGTATGCCGCCGGATGTCTTGCCTCCATCGAAGCCGAAAAGATCAAAAGAAAATATCCGGAATCTGTTATCCTGGACACCATGGGACTGGACAGGACCGAAACCTCCCTCAGGAAATTCTTCAACATGACAGGAAACGTGACCGGATTGAAATCCTATGTTGATCCCTCGAGGCTGGATCATATAGTCCCGATATCTTCCGGATGCCTGGGTTCATGCACATACTGCATAACCAGGGAGGCCAGAGGTCCTCTGAAATCCAATTCCGGTTCGGTCATAGCCGACAGGATAAGAGCGGGTCTCAACAATGGAAGAAAGGAGATCCTTCTCTCCTCCCAGGACACAGGCTCCTGGGGCAGGGATCTGGGAAATGGACAGAACCTCGGAACCCTTCTGAGATTTTTATCCTCATCCGTCTGTGAGAGGATGAGGATCAGGGTGGGGATGATGAATCCCGATCATCTTGCCCAAAACCTGGAAAGCATCCTCAGCGGATTTGCCGATCAGAGGATATTCAAATTCTTTCATCTGCCCGTCCAGTCCGGATCGTCCGAGGTTCTGGGGAGAATGAATCGAAATTACTCTCCGGGAGATGTTGAGAGTGTGATCAATTCATTAAGGGAGAGGTATCCCGAGGCCACGCTGTCAACGGATGTAATTACAGGTTTTCCCGGCGAGAGCGAGGAGGACCATCGCAAGTCGGTGGAATTTATCAGCAAGGTCGGACCCGATATTCTCAACATCACCAGATTCTCATCGAGGAAGGGTACTCCCGCGTCCGAAATGGAAAACCAGGTTCACGGCTGGATCTCCAAGGAGAGGTCGAGGGAATTTCACCGCATCCACGAAGAGATCTTAAAGGTAAAACTGAGAGAAAGACTCGGGATTCACAGGAATTGTCTGGTAACGGAGGTGGGTAAGGAGGGAACCATGATGGCCAGGGATCTCAATTACACACCAATTGTCATAGAGGGCGGAAAGGATCTGCTGGGAAGGTTCGTTGACATCAAAACGGAACGTATCGGTCCCACCTATCTCCTGGGAGATATCGTGAATTTTTAAGCTGTTGTATGTTATGGATGTAGGCAATCTTTAAAATCAAGGCGTTCGTTCCGGAAAACCCCCTTGGAAGTGGAGATCATGACAGAGAATTCGGATCACGTGGAGACAGCCAATCAGAAGCTGACCGAAGCCGGTGTCACCTGGGTCTACTGCCAGTTCACCGACCTTGAAGGCAAGATAAGATCATTCACGGTACCCTCTTCGGATTTCTTGAGCGGGAAACTGTGGAAGGACGGTATGACCTTCGACGGTTCCTCCGTCGGGTTTGCCAAGACCGAGAACTCGGATCTGAGAGCCATACCCGATCCGGAAACCCTCCTTATCCTTCCCTACGGAGAGGGTGTCCAGAAGGTTGCCAGGGTCATCACCGATACCCTGACACCGGATGCTAAAGAGGCTTATCCCATGGACCCCAGGAACGCCGCGCTCAGAACAAAAGAAAACCTTTTGGAAATGGGATTTTCAACCGTTCATCTCCAGCCGGAACTGGAATTCTACCTGCTCAAGCAGGGAGTCAATCCCACTGCCGTTTCCAATCACGGTGATGACATATACAGGATTCATCCCAAGCAGGGTTATTTTGCGGCTGTTCCCTGGGACAACTCAGACGAGTTCCGAAACGAGTTCACAAATAACCTGCTAAAAGCGGGTATCGATATCAAGTTCCACCATCACGAGGGAGGCTCCCAGCAGGTGGAAGTTGAATTCAAGCATGTGGCGGATATCGTGAAATGCGGTGATGTATCCATGCTCTACAAGCTGCTCTCGAGGCTCACCGCAAGGCAGTTCGGTTATTCGGTTTCGTACATGCCGAAGATATCCCGCATCGATTCGGGGAACGGGATGCATGTTCACATGTGGATGGAATCCGAAAAGGGTCCGGCCTTCGCCGACCCGGAGGATGAGGCAGGCCTTTCCCAGACCGCAAGATACTACATAGGAGGAATCCTGGAACATGCAGGTGCCACCTGCCTGTTCACCAATCCGACCATCAACTCCTACAAGAGGCTGATCCCCGAGTTCGAGGCACCGGTCTATGCAACCTGGGGCCAGAGGAACAGGACAGCCATGATAAGGATCCCGGGCTCCCCCGGATCCAGAAGGGTGGGGGACATCGAGGTGAGACACGGCGACACCTCATCCAACCCCTACCTGGCATTCACTGTCCTTGTCGAGGCGGGCCTGGACGGAATCAGGAAGAAGATAGAACCCCCTGCCCCCACATCGGAGGATCCCAACAAGATGACCCAAGAAAGGCGGGACGAGCTCGGGATCAAGATGCTCCCGACCTCCCTTCATGAAGCGGTGGAAGCAGCAGCTTCTGACGAGGTGATCCGGAGAGCGGTTGGCAAGGAGATCTTCGACACCTTCATCGAGAAGAAATCCAAGGAGGTCAGGGAGTTCAGGCACCATGTCACCGACTGGGAGATAGAGAAGTACCTGCCTCTTTGAAACTCGTATTGGTTATATTCCATGAAGGCATACCCCAATCCATGGCAGAGCGACTAATTACATCGGTGGGTGATATGTCATGCGATCTGCTCTGCTCGCCTATCTCCCATCTGGGCGACGAGGATATACAGATCATTCTTGAGGACCTGAACCTGTCTCCGGGAGGGAACTCCATGAACTTCGCCCTTGCGGCAGCATCTTTCGGAGCCGGGGTAACCTTCCACGGGGCCATGGGCGAGGATCCCCTCGGAACCTTTCTCAGAAGATGGATGGAGAAGGCCAAGATAAAGGATCATTCCAGGAGGCTGAAGGGAATCAGGACCTCCACCACCATGTCCATTCCCAACCTTTCAGGCGAGAAGAGGCTTCTGACCTTTCCGGGTGCCAATTCGACCTTCATAATTGAACCCGAAAAGGTGGATATCGAGGGCTCAGCACATGTTCATTACGGGGGATTCTGGTTCACGAGAAAGATGGCGGAAGGGGGTGTGAAGACACTCTTCGAGGCATGCAGGGATGCCGGTGTTGAAACCTCCCTCGACCCGGGTACGGATCCCCGTGGATTCAGGGGAAAGCTCCTGGAATATTTCCTGGATCTTCTTCCTTTGACCGATATCATAATGATGAATGTTGACGAGATCAAGGAGATAACCGGCACCAGGGATATTTCCAAGGGAGCCAACATGATGATCGGCAACGGTGTGAAGACGGTGGTCGTTCACAAAGGGGACAGGGGAACATCGGTGATAGACGAAAACGGCAGGAAGAACTATCCCCCCTACCAGGTTTACGTTCCCAAGAATCCTGCCGGGTGCGGGGACGTCTTCAACGGATGCTATGTTGCAGCGAGGCTGGAAGGAAGGGATCAGGACGAGGCCGTAGAGATGGGACTGGCCGCTGCGGCGCTTCACCTGGCTTCCGCCGAACCCTACTATCCGGCGAGGGAGAGGATAATGCAGAGAGTCAAGAGAGGAAAATAACGGATAATAACCAATAAATACCCATCATATTAATTGTGACCCGTTCAAATGGATGCCAAGGACCTGGAACTGATCATCAATCTGTGCAATTACAGCACTGCCGATGCCGAGTTCCTTTCTTCAAAACTTGAGATCACTCCGGACAATGTCGAAAGGAGGATTGCACTTTTGAAGAGGTCGGGTATAATAAAGGGATTTTCGGCTTTCTTCGACAGGAGGATGTTCGGATACGACACCACCTATCTAAAGCTCCATTACAGGATGAGGGACCTGGACAGGATAATCGAGGACGTATCCTCCATGCCGCAGGTTGCCCAGGTCTATCCCAATCTGGATGATTTCATGATGGTGGAGGTGGTCCACTGGGACATGGACACCTTGAGGTCGGTGATCCGTGCGGTTGAGAGGATTGCCAAACCCATGACGGTTTCGACCCATTTTAGGCCGATGCTCCCGGATAACATCCCGGAACCTCCCCGGGGAAAGGACCTGGAGATCCTTAAATACCTCGTCAAGGACGGAAGGGCCACTGCCGAGGACCTCTCGGGTCTGGTGAAGCTCAAACCGGAAAAGGTATCCGAAAGAATATCCAAGATGATCAACCAGGAGGTATTCACCGTCAGACCTGTGATCCAGGAGGACCTTGTCCAGCCCTTCCCCACTTTCTCGACGATTGTAACCTTCGGGAAGGGCAGTCCTTTCTCAACATGCTACAGCGAGACCCAGAGGATAGGAAAGGGAATATGGTCCTGCATGCCTCTCGAGGAGCCTCCGGGAATATGGATGAGGTCCTTCGGGAAGGACCTCCACGAGATGGATACAATGATAGAGAGGTACAGGAGGGAGGGCTTCGCCGATGATGTATTGGTCATAATCCCGGACACCATGGTGGTGAAGAGGACCGTTGATCTGAATATCTTGAAGAATGCGGGTAAGAATGGATGAGTTTTCTATGATTAAATGATCGGATACCAATAAATAAGACATAATAACATTCCTACCCAGAGGATATCAGGAATGCGGTTTGATATCGAGGACATCCTTATCTTCGGTATGGGTTATATCGAGGAGATCAAGGATGAAAAGGTGCGAACTAAAAAGGACCTTAAGGATGCTTTGGGCATATCGAGGTCTACACTTGACCGTACCTTGCTGATATTAAGAGAATCCGGTTTTATTGAAAAGTCATCATCAAAAAATGGTATTATCGGTCATGACCTTAAGGAGCGAGGTAGAACAAAATATTATCTCATGAAAAATGAGATATTGAATTTCTATCTCACTCCAGAGAAGCATTTTGCATTATCGGTAACACTGTTTCCACCTCTGGTCAGGTATATTTCCGATCCCATGAATGTATTGAAGATAGTATCGCATACTCATCTTGAAAAGAGGTTGAATGTATTGAAGATATTCCAGATGGAAACGGTGCTCAGAGAGGACCTGAGATATATGTCCTCGATTGATGAGGTCCTCTCCATAGAAGATGATGGAATCGCATCAAATCCCGAGAATTTGATGAAAGATCTCACCAATCTGGGTCTTAAACCGGGTGAGGTTTCAACCAGAATAAATGACCCGAACAGGTACAAATCTGCACTTGCAACCGCGGAGTTCAGGTTTCGTTCGGGAAAATTGGAAGAGGCAATATCCATCTATTCCGGTATCCTGAATTCAATAACAGGTTTACCTCCCAATATATGGATAATTGCATACACAAGGTTTCTCAAGTGCATAATGGGCAAGGGTGATCATGAAACTGTTTTGATGATTACCGAGAATATTGATTTCCAGATAGACAACCCTGTTCATAAAGCGATGATATTACAGATAAAGGCAGATGCATTGTCCTTTATGGAGAGATACTGGGAGGCGGAGAAACTATACAAATACTGCATGGGAGTCTATTATAAGAAGGATCTTCCGATACTTTTGACCACGGTTTTGAACAATATTGGAGTGATGTATTTCAGAATGGAAAAATTCGATATTGCGGAATCACAATGGAAAAAAGCCCGGAAAGCAGCCAAGGATAAAGATATTCCGTGGATGAGAGCGATTATTGACATGAACCTCGGAGATCACTACTCATTCAATCTAGGGCAGATCAGAAGAGGAAAGGACAGAATAAGAAAAGCGAAAAAGATCATGGAAGGATTGAATGATCTCGAAGGAGTAGCCGATGCGCATTTCAATTATTCTCTTGTATGCATCGAGGAAGGGAAAGTGGACCTTGCCCTAACTCATTTCAAGACATCAATGGAATTTCCCTTCCATGATAACATAAAGAAGAATGAGAGGATCAAAGTATTCGATGAAAGGGTGAATATCTACAATAAGAGATCCAAGGGATAAACACAGGTCAAGTACGAATTCATTTATAACCCATACCCCCTTTTTGAGCAGATCCTTGATAATGTTTATAAGGCGATTTTATCAATTTTTTCCATCGATGAGGTATATTGCACATATTTCGGTACTGAGTATGGCAGGTCTCCTTCTGGGATTCCTTCTTCTTACTCATTTCGTGAACGGTGAAGGAACAGGAACTGATAGGAAATGCCTGATAATCGTTTCGGGTCATGATGGTTATTCACAGGCTGAGCTTGGAAAGGCATCATCTTTCAGGGATCATCTACTGGAAGAAATTTCCGAAGATGATATCAAATATCTCACGGATCCCGATGATCCTGATTCGGACGGTCCTGCAAACGTTTCCAATATCGAAGATGCGTTTGATTGGTTGAAGAACGAGTGCGAATCAGATACAGAGGTAATCATCTACATTTTCGACCATATCATCGCCATCAACAACGAGGAAACCTTTCTTTTCGACGATGGCAACATCACAGCTTCTGCGATCGATTCCTGGCTGG
>CAYULA010000028.1:0-17651 GCA_964445525.1 uncultured Thermoplasmatales archaeon
CCCTGAAGGTATCCAGGGTACATTACTGTGGTGGCCATTTGCCCTAAACGTAATTTACTTAAGGACCACGGACCAATTATCAATCAAGAAACTGTTCTACGTGACACGGCCTTAATAGTTTTATAAATCTGTTTTGTTGTGGATCAGTTACAAGATCAAAAAGAAGGTGAACTTTCTATAGTCTGTAATCGGAACAATCCAGATGCTCGCACACTTTGTTGTCTATCTTCCATTTGAGGCCCCAGCACTTGAACCCCTTGATAACATCGATCAATTCCCTTCCGCCTGACGAATGGTTACTCTCGAGGGATCATTCTTCATCGATATCCGATCTGTTTCTCCTGGAAATGATCACAACCGCTGCAACGATAACGAGAAGTACTATCAGGACAACAACGATGATCCAATCGATTTCCGTATCTTCTTTTTCCTCCTTGTCATCGGGTTTCTCAACAGGTTGATCGGTTTCCTTCATCACCATTTCCGGCAGGTTTGTTTCGAGTGTTCCTTCCATTGATATGGAGGTGTTGTGATAGAGGTTCTCGTACCCTTCCTTCGAAAGGATGATATGAATATCAGAGCCCAGAAGGTCCTCCGAAAGATTGAAGGATGCCCCTCCGAGAGCATCGGTGATACCGTCAATTGACATATTTCCTATATCGATATGGATCGAACAGCTTTCCACCGGATCTCCGGTTGAATTCAGTACCGGTCCAATCTCCAGGAAGAAATATTTGGTTTCATTTTCAGTAATTTCCCGAACGATCTTCAATCGAGGAGGCTGTTCTTCCAGGACACCTCCGGATGTGATATTGGTTGTATGATTCAGATCATGGTACCCTTCCTTTGAGATCGATATTGTTATCGGCATTTCCGAAATAGCCCTTGAAATGGTGAATACGGTGTTTCCCTCCGTGTCGGTCAGGGAGCTGTTCATGAATCCATCAAGTGATATCGTAACGGAAGCGTTCTCGAGGATCAGGCCGTTCTCATCCATTATGGGGCCTATGCCGAGCTCATAGGTTCCGATATCGAATCCTTTTCCGGCCAATCCGAAGACAGAGAAATGGTCAAGATGGGCACTGACATAGCCGGCATATGGTATCCCGTTTACCTCATGGTCGGTGGTGTTGATGGTTATCATCGAGGAGATGTCGATCCAAGTTCCGTTCTCGATCCTGAACAATCTCAATGTTGATTCGTCCAGATCGCTCTCGTCATCCGCATCACCATCTCCGTTAATGTCCAGGTCCCCTTTCGTGTAATAGAGACGGAGGATGGTTCTGTTAAGTGAGATGTTCCCTGTGAGATTGACCTCGATGAATCTTCCCATGGGTATCATCTCTATGGGGATGCCTGTTGTTCCGTTCATTGGAACCGGAGCCTCGACAAGGGATCTCAATTCAACAGATGGGGTGGAATTGTCATCGAAATAGCAGAATACGGCCGCATCAACGGATCTTGTCAGGTCAAAGGAATCCAGATTGACGAATCCCACCGGAGAGATGTAATCGGCAACCACATGACCCGTTTGCACGGTCATCATCACACTTCTGAACATCCCAAGTATCCTGTTGTGATCGTTCTCGAGAGGTTGTGAGAGCACAATGACGGTCTGGTTTGGAGACCAGACACCGTACCTGATGAAAAACCTGTTCTCGAGTGATTCGTTCATGGCATTCAGCTGATCCGGGTGGCCGGAGAGAAGGTCCATGATCAATCTTCCGGCTGTTCCGTTCTCTGTTGTTGGTTCTCCGACGATTACAACGAAAGGATTGCTGGTTCCCCTGCCCTCTTCCGGGGTCAGGTTCACTCCCTCGACGGACCCGCTTGAGGTGAGGTCCCTCATCAACTCTTCGGACTCCACCGTCCCATCGGATATCATGGTGATGTTGTCCAGATCTATTGTGAAGTCCATGTCGGATGAATCCGGAATTCCGTCTCCGTCGGAGTCAATCGAGAAGGGACTGTAGCCGATCTCCAGCTCCCTGGAATCGATCATTCCGTCCCCGTCCGTGTCATTGTTGATCGGATTCAGTTTCATGTCCAGTTCGTATCCGTCC
Source organism: uncultured Thermoplasmatales archaeon (assembly GCA_964445525.1). Classification (GTDB taxonomy): domain Archaea; phylum Thermoplasmatota; class Penumbrarchaeia; order Penumbrarchaeales; family Penumbrarchaeaceae; genus Penumbrarchaeum. Next base: position 2,064 of record CAYULA010000028.1, read on the forward strand.
GGAAGAAGGTCCCCGTCGCTGTCTTTCGAGGTCGGGTCCGTGTTGAATATTATCTCCTTTCCGTCTATCAGACCGTCCCCGTCATTGTCTGCCTTGTACGCTCCTGTACCCAGATCGAACTCATCGCTATCAAAGAGAGAATCCCCGTCCGGGTCCGGATCCAGAGGATCGTACCCCATGGTCTTCTCATCATAATCGTTAAGACCGTCATCATCCGTATCAGGATCCCTCGGATTCGTTCTCAGCATGAACTCCCACCAATCGTCGAGACCATCGGCATCCGTGTCCGGTTTCTCCGGATCGGAGCCGTACTGCAATTCGGTATAATCGTCCAACCTGTCCCCGTCGGAATCGAAATTGAGGGGATCGGTCCCGTTCTCCAGTTCATAAGGATCGGAAAGACCGTCCCTGTCGGTATCCGTGGAATTTGGATCGGTTTGAAGCTCCATCTCGAAAGAATCGTTCAATCCGTCATTGTCGGTATCGAATAGTTTCGGGCTCGAGAATACCGTCCGCGATTCTTCTCCGTCAGGAGAGGTGGAATTGCAGGTCCATCCTTCAATCTCCACATCGTCCGGCAGACCATCCTCATCGGTATCCTCTGTCAGCAGGTCTTCGCTGACCCTGTGCAATGTTGTCTTCAGGTCGAAAGAGATTATCCTTCCCTTGTAGGTTCCGGATCCGGTATTGCCTCCCACATATATCTTGTCATCATCTCCGACATAAATGCAGGTCTCGGTCAGTTCGGTGTTCCATTCCGATAGCAGTCTGCGATTCCTGTCAAACACCTGTATCCTGTCATATGTCTGGTCCTCGTCACAGATGTATATGTTATCATGAGCATCGATGAAGATATCACAAGGTTTTCCGAACTGGGTAGCCTGCCATGTGAAATTATCTGTCAGGTCTGGATGATATACGTGCACCTTCCTGTTCTTGATATCGAGGAGGAAGATATCACCGAAGCTGTTAACTGCGATGGAATTCCCCAGATTAGATCCTATGCTTCCCGAACCTGAATAGTATGGGAGTTGTCTGAAATCTAGTTCCGTTCCGTTGGGGTCGAAGATGACTATATGAGGGAACTCTCCGGGTCCGATCCCCATGGTGTATACGTTGTCATCTTGATCCACCCAGATGGTCGTAACGGTACCGATGTGATTGTTGTACCATATGGCATCTATGTTTCCGTTACTGGCGTTGAGAAGATATATCTTCATGTCCCCGTCCCAACCGTAGGTTCCCACGTAAACGGTTCCGTTGGGGCCCACAAATACGGATTCAACCTCGTTCAGGTATGCATCGTTCCATTGAGTGAACTTCTTCGACCATCTGTAATACCCCCTAGAACTGATCTTGAGGAGCGTATCGTCGGAGTATCCCTTGATGTAGAAGCTTCCGTCGGTATCTACAGCAAGCTCATTGCATTCTGCAAACTTCCTGGATTCATCATCTCCTATCACCTCATCCCTTACGATGTCATACGTAATGTAATCCATTAACATATCGATTGTCCCGTCACCGTTGGTATCGTTTGAAAGGGGATTCAGGTTGCAGTAGAATTCCAGAAGGTCGCTCATCCCATCCCCGTCCGTATCGTTAAGTGTTGGATCTGAGACGATATGCCAGTAGAATTCCTTTCCTTCGTAGGTGAAGTTGACTACCCATCCTTCCATTTCAAGATAATCGAGAAGTCCGTCCCCATCGGTGTCATTGCTGGAAAGGTCCATTCCCTTCTTCACTTCCAACCTGTCATGAAGACCGTCAAGATCGGTATCCGGATCTGCAGGATCATATCCCATTTGCAGTTCGTATGAATCTCCCAGACCATCCCCGTCCGTATCCCAGTTGTAGGGGCTGGTAGTGGTTTCATCGGTATTGTTGATGGAGTCTCCGTCATAGTCCGATCTTTTCAGGTATCCCCACTTCGCGAGGTCATCCATGTTCTCGGGCATGATGTCGAAGTATAGGGTTTCCATTCTGGTAAAATCCATGTCGGTAATGTTCTTCCTCTCCCATAGTTCGGGGAACCAGAAGGCGACATAGTTGTATTCCTCGTAGAAGACCTTGTATTCTGTCATGAATGCCGTGGAGATGGGATAATTGATCATGCCGAAACCAGGTTCAATCGTCCCTCCAATTCTCCACTGTGTATCCTTTCTGGTATCTGTCACAGTCTCGGTGACAACCTCCTTGTAGTTGGTTCTCTTTGAATACTTCATTCCGGAAAATTCGATCTCCTTTGGTCTCGACGGGACATAGATGACATATCGAGGTTCTATGTAGCCCTCTTCCAGATCCTCCTTTTCTCCCCATTTTGTCTTAACAACGGATGTATTTACTATGCTTTCCACCTCGAACCTGTCCCCGGCATCCAGGCCGTTGCCATCCACATCGTTCATATTCATTTCCGTACTGATGATCTCGAGGTCTAGTTCACAGAAAGTTCTTGCCCCGGCAACAAGTCCCAGTATCCAGTTCATTATAATATCCTGATAACCGGACACTCCCGGGATCCAAGTCAATATGATGTCTACAAGATCGGCAATAAGCATTATGATCCCGACTATGGTTCCCACGACCGGTATCAATCCTATAAGGAACATTACTATGGAATAAGCCATGGATATCATGAACTGGGCTGTTGCCACCGAAGCCGAGAATGCGTCCCAGCCGTTGGAGCAGCAGATCATTATGAGATTGAATACGCCGATGCCGTAATCTATTATGAGTCCCAACATATCAAGGAACGGTCCTATGGTGTCCAGGAACTTCAGAACATCCTTCGCCGTGTCAACCACCTTCACGATCTTCAATGCCGTAATTATTGATTTGAGACCGTCACCGATATAGCTTCCAGCTTTTGCCAGTATGTCGATCTTGGCTCCGATCTCAAGAATATCCTTGAATGCTCCCATGATCGCAAAAGGGGCTCCGACGATCCACTTCGCCGTGTTGAATATGTTCATTCCGATCTTGTAGGCATCGAAGTCTACCTCGGGAACCTCCCAGGTGGTTATGTCGGAACCAACCGACAGGACCGTGGAATCACCAACTGCCCAGAAGAGAAGGAGAGAGGCGGTATCGGTTCCGATATCCCTGTTCAGATTCCACGAGACAACCTCCTCAATAAGTTCTCCAGGTTGTAAGGGAGTTGTCGAGGGGGTATCATACCAGGTCAACTTCATCATTCTGGACCTCATCTCGGGTTGGTTTCCTACGTCGAATGAGAAGCTGTTTCCACTGGTTGAGGACAGATCATCAAGGTCCAGATTGGAGGATCTGTCCTCCATGAGAGTGATAACGGGAAGGATTGAATCCGCTGGTAGTTGGGATAATGCCTGCCCCGATACCCTGTTGATGGAATCAAGCAGTGCAAGGTCTGTATGTTCGTAGGACCCTGTTATGGAATCCAGTGTCAGATTATGCGAGGCCAGAACCGAGACCATTTCCATGATGCCGTTTGTATTGTTCCTGAGGAAGTCTCTCGAGAGTACCACGCCGGACATCAGCAATTCATTGAGGTCAGGACCGTACAGGACATTTAGATCCGTTCCGAATTTCTCGGAAACCTCCAGGCCAACGATGGAGAAGGATTCCGGGTACCTGATGAGGTTGATCATCTGTGTCCGGATTCCCGCATCTTCGATGGTGAAGAGCATGTTTTCGAAATCCAGGTCCGTGGATGCTTCGATGGAGCCGTCCTCCATGAGCTTCAGGGCACCTCCGAGATCCGTGAGGATCCCCACCTGATCTTCCACCTCGACCATCTCGAACTTGCATTCATCCTCCAGGGAGGTCCATTCTGCTGTCAGCTTGCTGCTCTCATCGAGGCCCAGATATTTGCCATCCATTGTTTTTAAAGCAACCTTGTCCTCGCCCAGCGGTTCTATCACGAAACCTTGATGGTCCGATACCGTTGTCGAGTTGGACCTGGGTGCCTCTGTCCCGTGGGATGTGAGGTATTTTCCATTTGGACATTTGATGGAGCTCACGGGTTGATCGGAATTTCCCGTTACAGACCAGTCGAAACTGAGATCCAGATCCAGATCCGTGGGTTCTCCCTCCGGTAAGAACATCTTTCCTCTGAGGGCGACTATCTGGCCGTATTCAGTCTCCGGAAACAGGGGAACCATGCATTTGTCCCCGTCCACCACGATACCGTAATCCACCACATCATCCTGGTCGGGAACATCGTTCATCCTGATGGTCATGATTGGATTGATGAACATGTCATCGGTGGAATTATCCAGGTCCTTCATCGCTGCCTTGTCATCGTATGGCCAGTCGTATGATCCCATCATCATGCTCATATGCATGGTATTTTGAGGTCTGATCTGGAAGGATATGTAGGTATCCTCCCCTGATGTGTTGAGGTCCAGATGGAAGGAGGACCTGGTTCCTGTTTTCGAGAAAGGTGAGAGATCAGTGGAATCTTCAAGTCCGTCATTATCGTTGTCGCTGTCCCAGGCGTTGGAGACATGGTCACCGTCTACATTGATGTTTCCTTTCATCTCCAGGCTGTCGGGTAGGCCGTCATTGTTTGAATCCATCTTGTGGGGATCCGTATTGAGTGATACCTCGATATTGTCAGGCAGTTTATCATTATCCGTATCATTGCTTTCGGGGTCCGTCCCGATCACCATTTCAACAGAATCAGGGATCGTATCATCGTCCGTATCGGTCATGTCCGAGGTCTCGGCGATAAGATCTTCAACAAGACCGGAGAGGTCCCTGTAAGGTCCCGGAACGATATCATATCTGGTATTCTCATCATCTTCCGATACCCACCCCTGAACCACCGGAAGGAATCCGGTGACAAGCAGGATCCCGATACTGAACACAATGGAAACTACATTCTTTCGTGACATAGATGAAAAACCCCCTGGTTGAAACGGACCTTCAAGGCCCCTCGAAACATGTGCTGGTTATAAAAACATCTTATTTTAGATATTTCTGTGTTTATAAGTTAAAACATAAGAGCCTTACATGTAAAATCAGGTGGAATTCTCGAGAAGACAACTGGAACAATCAAGATGCTCGCAGACCTTGTTGTCTATCTTCCATTTGAGGGCCCAGCACTTGAAACCCTTGATAACATCGATCAATTCATCTCCGCTTTCAGTGAGGTCGTATTCAACTTTTATCGGAACCTGTGAAGCATCAACCGATTTGGTTATCAGGTCATTTGATTCCAGCTCCTTCAATCTCTGGGAGAGGACCTTTGGAGTGATGTCGCATAATCCGTTCTTGATATCGGTATACCTTTTCGGACCTCCTCCCCCTCTATGGATCTCGAGAAGTATGACCATCGACCATTTCTTTGCCACCAGGTCGATGGTCTTATATACGGTACAATCCGAGTGCATGGTATCCAATGAGAAACTTTCTAGTTGATATAGGTTTGTATCTATGTGGAAGTAGATAGGAAAAGTATACCAAGGTGAATCAGATGTTCTGCAACCAGTGTCAGGAGACATTAAGGAATGAAGGCTGCACCCAGAGGGGCGTATGCGGAAAAACGGATGATGTGGCAAATCTCCAGGATCTCATGGTTCATGCCCTGAGGGGCGTCTCATATTTCCAGATAATGAAAAGGGAAGAGGGAAAACCGGACAAGGAAGCGAACGAGATAATGATGGAGGCTCTTTTCGCTACCATTACAAATGCCAATTTCGACAGGTCCAGAATGATAGAATATATCACGGAATCACTGAGGATCAGAGACAGGTTGAGAGGAGAGCTTGAGGCTGAAGGTCATGAATTCGAGGACCTGCCGGACCATGCTGTCTGGACCTATGAAAACGAGGAAAAGGCACTGGAAAAATCAAAGGAGATCGGCCATCTTTCCATCGAGGATGAGAACCTGAGGTCCCTCATGCTTCTGATCCTCTACGGTGTCAAGGGCATCTCGGCATACCTGCATCATGCATATGTTCTTGGATTCACCGATGAGAGCATATTCGAGTTCATGAACAGGGGATTGCTTGCCTACAGGGATCCTCATATTGAAATGGACAGACTCCTCGAATTGGTTTTGGAATGCGGTAATACCGGTGTAAAGACCATGGCCCTTCTTGATGAGGCAAACACATCGAAATATGGCATCCCCTCCCCTCACAAAGTAAATCTCGGTGTGGGCAAGAACCCAGGAATACTCATATCCGGTCATGATCTCAAGGATCTCGAGGAGCTCCTGGAGCAAACCAAAGGAACCGGAGTGGATGTCTATACTCACGGAGAGATGCTTCCGGCAAATTATTATCCATTCTTTGATAAGTATGACAATCTTGTTGGTAATTACGGAGGCTCATGGTGGTATCAGATCAAGGATTTCGAGACCTTCAACGGTCCTGTTCTTTTGACCACTAACTGTCTGGTTCCTCCCTTGCCTTCCTACAAGGAGAGAGTGTATACAACTGGAACTGTTGGTTTTGAAGGGGTACCCCATATCCCGGACAGGGAACCGGGAAAGAACAAGGATTTCTCGCAGCTTGTTGAACATGCGAAGATATGCGAACCACCCGAGGAGCTGGAGACCGGTCAGATCGTGGGAGGATTCAACCACAGGACCCTCTGGGACCTTAAAGACAAGGTTATGGATGCAGTCCAGTCGGGCAAGATAAGGAAGTTCTTCGTGATGGCCGGATGCGACGGTAGGCATAAAACCAGAGAATATTACACGGAATTTGCCAAGGCTCTCCCGAAGGAAGCCGTGATCCTGACCGCAGGTTGTGCCAAATACAGATACAACAAGATTGTAACGGATGACATCGATGGAATTCCCAGGGTAATCGATGCCGGTCAGTGCAATGACTCCTTCTCTCTTGCAACATTTGCGATCAAGCTCGCGGAGGACCTCGGAGTCGATTCCAACGAACTACCTATTGAATACAACATTGCCTGGTACGAGCAGAAGGCTGTCCTCGTTCTCCTTTCTCTCCTGGCCCTAGGAGTGAAGAATATACACCTGGGACCCACGCTTCCGGCATTCGTGTCTCCCTCAGTTGTGGATGTTCTTGTTGAAAACTTCCAGCTGAAACCAAACACAACCGTGGAACAGGACATAGCGTCAATGATGGCCTGAGAAAATTGGAGGATTCAAGATGAAAATTGTGATCCCCGATGAAGTGGATAAGAAGGAGACACCGCACAAGGTCGATGTCAGACCTCTTTACAACCATGAGAATGCCCAGGCAATGCTAATAACTTTGAAGGAGGGGGAGTCGCTATTGCCACACATAACCCCTGTGGATGTGTTCTTCTTTATCCACAGGGGAATAGGTCAGGTAAGGATCGGTGATGAGGTGGAGGATGTCACGGAGGGGATGTTGATAGAGAGCCCGAAGGATATCGTACATTCCCTCATCAATCCGGGAGAAGGAATATTCCAGGTCCTGGTCGTGAAAGCACCGAGGCCCGAAACCGTTTCCAGAATATTATAATCATCATTTCCAAAATAATATATGTCAAACCGCATATATTGAACTGGAATTAGATGGGAGTTCCAATTCGATCGTGCTGGTGATTGTAATTGGGGGATGTGAAGAGATCAGCATACAGAGAGCCTGTAACACCCGAGGGTATCAAAGGGATAGAGAACGGGACCCTGGAGAGGTTCGACGATGAGATGTTCGCCAACCTCAACACGGGGGTCCTGGAGCAGTATCTCGAGGACAGGAACAGGACAGAATCCTTCGAATTATCCAAATTCAATGTTAAAAAGGTCCTCCTGATGATCGTATTGGTTGGCTTGCCTTTTACGCTCATTACCCAATTTGTTGTCTTTGAAACCGGAGTCATGATAGGCGGAGCTTTTTATCTGATCTATATCATAGGACTTGCCCTTAAATGGGATCCAATAGATATTAACATAAATTCCGGAGCGGTCCAGGCTGCTGAGAAGACGATTACGGGGTTTGTTTTTACCTTCCCGGCAATTTTTTTCCTGGCAAGGAATTATGAAAGATTTCTGGATATTACGTATCTATCTGAAGGTGAGGGATTCTGGGATTTCCTTCCTATTCTGATAATTGTCATTCTAACTTCCATCGTTGCTTCAATCCTTGGTTTGACTTTTTTTTCCATATTTAGAAAAATATGGATGGTGGAAGATCCTCTACCGACTCCAGCTTTCCAGGGATTTTTGAATTTATTGAAACTTGTCAAGGAGGAAAAGAAATCCGCATCATCCGATTTCAAGGAAAAATTGAGGCCCTTCTTCTTATCCCTTAGCGGAATTTCATTCTATATTCTTTTTCGGTCATTTCCCATATTCAATGACAATAACGGAAACAGATCAATACCGATTCTTCAACAGATAATGCATCTGTTCCGCATTGATAATTGGTATTACAGTGGTATTATTATTTCTCCTCTGAAAATCTCGAGATACACCCAGCTTACATTTCCATTGAGCGGGCTTTTCACTGCGATTGGGTGGTTCCTTCGATCAAAAGCTGCGCTTATTTTTCTTTTAGGATCGATCCTTTCCACTTTCGTGATAATGCCCATGGCGGTTCTGATGAACGTACCAATTGATCTTGGCGGAAATGTTGGCCTAAGGGATCTTCAATTCGAATGGTTGGAAATGATGGGGTTAAAAAACACATCAATAGGATTTCTCGCGATGACTCAAATTGTAACCCCTGTTTCCATCGGAGCCATTATCGGTTCGGGTTTGGTAATTCTTATTAAAAACGCTCCAATTTTCAAAGGGGCATTATCGGAAATCAGAGCGAAGGATATGAGTGTCAAGGAAAAAAATGATACTAATCAGTTTGAGTGGCCGAAAAAATATATTCCGATAGCAGCCGTGGCGACGATTGTAACGTTCCTATTCAGTTTCATTTTTATTTTGAGGTTCGATCCGGTTATATCAATCCTTTTTTCCCTGATAATCGTGATGATAGTGTTCTTTCTCGGATTGATATCCGTTAAAACCACGGGAGAGACAGGATTGGTGCCCACATCCGCCCTATCTCTCCTACTTTTCACAATTTTGATGATAATTATTCTTCTTTACAATCTGATCTTTGGAAAAGGTTTGATCGGGGAGGATCAACTTCTGCTTGCAATATTGACCACCACCGTTTTCACCTGTACAATTGCAATGTCCTCTGACCTAATGTGGGACTTCAAAACAGGCCATTATATTGGAACCAGACCCTTTCATTTGTTCAAGGGACAGACTATCGGATTGGTGATTGGAGTCCCTTTTGCGGCATTGAGCTCAATAATACTGATGGAAATATTCTATGGTGGGGAAACATCCAGTCTGAATTTCGCCCCACAAGCGAAAACCCTTTCTTATTGGGCCAATGTTTTCATTGATCCTCAGAATGTCAGATGGAATCTGCTCCTTCTCGGTTTGTTCATCGGGGTATTGGCCGAATTGATAACAGGAATGGGTATGGCATTCAGCCTCGGGATGTATCTGCCTCTTTATGCTCCCCTTGGAATCTTCATTGGTGGTGCTTCCAGAGATATATGGGAGAAAAGATGGTTGAGGAAACGTGCGGAGAAATACGGATGGAGCAAAAAAGAGGTAACGATGAAAACGTTTGATTCATATCTTGTCATGATTGGGATCCTGGTGGGAGAGGCTCTTTTAGGAGCTTTGGTCGCAATATTTGCTATGTTGATAACTTGAAGGCCTGAATATGCCGGGAAAAAGATAAGATAACTTAGACAGATTCAAAAATATGAATCCAAAGAACATCATTGTGATCGGGGGGAGCTCGGGAATAGGATTGGAGACTGCAAATATCCTCCATGATGCGGGCCACAAAGTTATTGTGGGATCCAGGACCCGAGGAGATCTCAAAAAAGAAATCGAACATTTCGAGATCGATGTTACGGGCGAATTCCAGCTTCCCGAGGACCTCCCCGAGGAGATACACGGCCTTGTTTATGCTCCCGGATCCATAATCCTGAAACCCTTCAGAGGACTGAAGGAGGATGATTTCAGGTCGGATCTCGAGATAAACCTCATAGGAGGCGTTAAGGTGATCAGATCCCTCATGAAGAAGTTAAAGAAGGCGGAGGGAGGATCCTCGATAGTGATGTTCAGCACTGTGGCGGTTCAGAGGGGAATGACCTTCCATTCCTCGGTGGGAGCTTCCAAGGGAGCTGTTGAGGGATTCGTGAGGTCCCTTGCAGCGGAATTCGCCCCCAAGATAAGGGTTAATGCAGTCGCCCCCTCCATCACGGACACTCCCATGGCTTCAAGGATACTCAGGAATGACGAAGCGAAGCAGAGGTCCGCTGAAAGGCATCCTCTCAAGAGGGTAGGATCAGCAAAGGACATAGCTTCAATGGCCGCCTACCTTGTTTCCGATGATTCCTCCTGGATCACCGGACAGATAATCCATGTTGACGGCGGACTTTCGGTGATCTGATAACTATAGGGCCCTTTCAGTTTTTATTGATCCTTCAAGATTCTATTTTTTACAAATTGGTTGATGGAGGATGATGAGTTGTTCTTTACATTACTCTTATTCTCTGCGCTATTGATCTGTGGTGTGGTATTAACTTGGCTGTTGTTTGATCTGTGTAATTGAACTTAATCATGGAATTGAGCTTGGAAGGGTCAATACCTACGGGTTCTAATCAATCCGGACCAATAGTTATTCAACTCTACGAGTTGAAATGTATAAATTGAAACAATGGGAAGAACTTGTACTGAAGTGAAGTTCCATTAGCAATAATTTGATTTAAAGAGCGAATCAATACCTTTCCATTGATATGCTATGATATGAATTCGATAAAGAGACGGTTTGTGGTTAGCCTTTAAATTTTGATATTATCAATAAAACCTTTGACATCGATCTAATAAAAATTACAGTGGATTATTATTGTCTGTACTCAATTGTGAAGAAACCTCATCATCCTCGAAAATCTCGTCCTTTTGGTCTCTTTTCTTCACAATGAATAAAATTGACCCCGCAATCAATATTATAAGTATTAAAAAAACGATCACTATTATCCAAGGAAGATTTGATCCGGATTCGCTGGTTTTCTCCGTGTTGTCCACCGGCCCTGGTCCTTGAATGCCCTCCACCTCTACAACAATTGTATCTGTTCCTGCATTCCCTGACTCATCCGTGGTCCTCAAAGTGATCGAATAATTGCCAGGTTCAGAGAAATTGAATTGAATAATATCACCATAAAAGGTCATCAATTCTGTTTCATTCCTTATAGTCCAAGTATAGTTGATTATCAATACGTTATCCCAACTTCCTGTTCCATCTAATGAAAGCTCGAATCCTTCCTTGATCGTTATATTCTGGCCAGCAACAGATACAGGATCAGTTTCATCGAGTACATTTACATCAAAGGTTGTCTCATCATTGTTCCCTGAAGCATCCTCCATCTTCAACGAAATCCGGTATGAACCGGGTTCTGAAAAAGTATAAGATGGATCGACACCATGGAGTAATATCTCATCTCCCTTGTCCATAAATGACCATGTCCAGTTGACGATTCCGACATTATCAGATGAATCGGAAGCATCGAATTGGAAAGTCACATCTTCGGAAATCTCCATGTCATCAATATTTGCCATGGGAGGTGTAATATCCAATATCGTGATGTTTGAGTAACCATAGCACCAATTTCCGGCAGAATCGGTCACGTTTAACTTTATTCTAAATATCCCCAGTTCCTTGAAGATGTATCCGGTTTCCGGTCCGAATAACGTGATATCTTTGTTTCCATCATTGAATTCCCAGGTCCATTTTACCACACCAATATTATCAGTGGATCCCTTTCCATCAAGGGTTGCAAATTCTTCCTCATCAAAAGTTGTATCTGATCCCGGATCGCAATTCGGTCTTATTATATCCATTATCACAACTTCTCCCAGGATCGAGATCATGTTGCCGCCCTCATCTCTGGAAGTAATGTTATAATTCAATCCATCCAGACTATTTTTAGGAATATTAACATCATAGATGTAAGGATTGGATCCGATCATTTCGACTTTCTCATGAGATCCTGACCCGAACCAGTATTCCAGACAAACAGAGGAGACCTGAATATTGTCATAAGAATGGATGGAGAATGAAAAAGTCTCTCCGGTACCAATTTCCTGTGGAATATTATCCTGACCGAATGACGGTTTATCATTATCAATTATTTCAACGATCGATATCTTGGATTCGTTCCAATTATTTGATATGTCCTTTACACGGAATATATATCGAAGTAAATCCAATGAATCCTCCGGGATCGTAATGATGTAGGTATATTCACCATCATCTTCCATGGAAATATTCTCATGAGATCCTGAACCGAACCAGTATTCCACCCACACATTTTCTATCCCTATATTGTCACTAACTTGAACCATGAATATGAATTCATCTCCGGTTGATCCTGTTGAGGGTGTGAGATCCAAATCAAATGAGGCCGGATCATCATCACTTATATGGACTGTCTTCTCAGTCGTACTGTTCCAGTTATTCGATGAATCATTCGCACTGAATATATAATGAACTGGATCAACACTCGAAGATGATATTTCCATAGTATGTTCAAATGGCCCTGGTCCGGACATACTAATATTCATATGAGGCCCGGTTCCGGACCAGTATTCGACCCAGATCGATTGAATATGGATGTTATCGAATGCTTCCACGGAGAATGACAATGATCCTCCGGTGGATCCGTGATCTGGAGTCAGGTCATTAACGAAAATAACAGGATCATTATCTGAAATATTAACAGTCCTTTGATCTGTTGAAAACCAGTTCCCTGATGTGTCATTCGAATGAATGACATATGAAAGAGGATCCAGAGAATCCAAACCTATACTGATATTTATCTTATAAAGGCCCGAGGAACCGACGCTCAGATTAGAATGAGGTCCATTTCCCATCCAATATTCCAGCCATACAGATTCTATACCAATATTATCTGTTACATTGAAGTTACATTGGAACACCTCTCCGGTAGTTCCCGTGGTCAATGAATCATCCTGGATCATAGGATCATCGTTATCCTCCACATTGATCGATCTCATTTCTGTCTGGTTCGAATTTCCAGCTTTATCACTGGCATGGATCGTATAATTCAGGATTCGAGCTTTGTTACCGATCACTACGTTCTTGATGAAAATCCCTGATGACTGGTTCATTGTTGCGTTCAGGTATATGCCGTCGATCCAGTATTCTACAGATACGTTACCCACACCAGAACCTGCGTCGGTGACATTAGCCTTGAAGGAAAATGGATCCCCGGTACTCGCTTTCTGATCCGTTTGGTCTGTTATTGAAGGTTTATTCTTCTCAAAACTAAATGATGTGACGGATGTATCGTAATTTCCATTGTGGGAAGTATCATATGAGCCGGAAGTAACCGGAAAATTTGAAGATGATACAGCTCCGGCAATTACTATAGAATCCGTTTTCCCAATTTTAACCCCAATACCACTATCCCAGGAGGATCCACCTATAAAGGTTGAATATTCAACAATGGAAAGATATTTGTCCAACCTTGACAAGAATATATCATCCTGACCATTATGACTTGTGTCATATGCTCCATTGGTTACCGGAAAGTTCGAGGACCTTGTTTTTCCAGCAAGATACAAGGTACCATCCTCATCAACAAGGAGGTCATAAGCAGAATCATCGGCTGACCCTCCGATATAGGTTGAATTCAACAGAGTAGAGGTTACAAGATCGATCCTTGTGATTATCACATCTCTGTTTCCGTTGGAAGTATAATCATATGAGGTGCTGGTTGCCGGATAGTTCGTACTATTGGAATATCCATAGAATAGAACATCACCTGATTGGTCAAAGACAATTCCGACCGCGATATCATAGGCACTTCCCCCCACATAGCTGGAATAGACAAGAGATCCATTGGTCAGATTCATCTTGACGATAACTATATCCTGCATTCCATTGAATGTTGAATCATACGCTCCGGATGTGGTTGGAAAATCATTGCTTTTGGAAAAGCAATCTGTTACTATGGTATTTCCGGAATCCAAAGCAATACCATTGCAACCATCAGCATCGGATCCGCCAATGAATGAGGAATAATCGAGAGTAGTACCATTTGAGGATAATTTGGTAATTATTGCATCCCAATTCCCGTTATGTGAAGTATCGTACGCTCCAGTGGTTGTAGGATAACCAGGACCGCCTGCTCCTGAAATATAGATATTATTTGCATCATCAAGGTTTATGCCAAAACCCATATCATTTACCGATCCGCCAATGTAGGTCGAGAATATCAGGCCAGATCCGGTCGAATTGAATTTGGTGACTATTGCATCATGCAAACCATTGTGGGTTGTATCATAGGCCCCGGATGTTGTTGGAAAATTCGTGGACCAGCTATCGCCTACAAGATACAGATTCCCATTATCGTCCAGGGTTATGGAATTTCCATAATCCCCGCCTGAACCCCCTATGTATGTGGAATAAAGAAGAGATGTTCCGTTTCGGTCCATTTTATAGATGAACGTATCATCCTTTCCATTGTAAGTTGTATCATATGCTCCGGTAGTTATTGGAAATCCTGTTGCGGAGGTGTAGCCCATGACATATATATTGCCTGATGGATCAGTAGCAAGGTCGTGGGTATTGTCCTGTCCGGATCCTCCAACGAAGGTGGAAAAATCCATTACCGGATCGATGATCAACAATTCATTATTGTCATATTGGCCCACGTCGAACATGATAGTATTCTGATCCATTATCTCGAATTCACAGGGAATCGTAATAGCTTCATCATTGCCATTAAAAGCGACCAAACCCTTGTCCATTACCATTCCCATTTCAGTGCCAATCAGAAGGTCACCGTTGGGGGAAATGTCCAACGATTCATGTCCCGAAATTCCAAAGCATATCTGTTCTGGATCTGCACCTGCATCAATAACAAGATCGTACTTTATCGAACCATCTTTCAATCGGTAGATCAGATCAATCCCATTCCAGAGGTCCTCATAGATTACTTCCTCGAAGTTGGGTACGTTTGTTCTCCAACCATTTTCATCATTCCCAAGGAAGTAGTTCGAGTTCCATCCGCATCTTGATTTTCCTTTTGGCATTACATAGTTCGAGTTTTTAAACTCATATTCTAGGATTACGCCCTTCTCCCTGTGCTCTAATGATCTCACCTTATTCATATCAGGGAGTGGATCCATTTTACTGTCAGAATGAGGGCAGGATTCAGTTTCTTTTAATCGATAATATACTGCTTTTGAGGTGAAATAAACATTCTCTCCACTTGAATAGAATAAGACTTCAATCGGGTTCTTCTGTCCATCATTTCTTACGAAATGATTATCTTGAAATTCGAGATGGTCCATTATATCTGTTTCAATGTCATCTTCATTCAATGGGGTCAATCCCTCCGAATCTCCAATGGACATATTCAGGAAGTTTACACTTGTTAGGAATAAAACAATGATCAATATAGAAAGACATCTCAATCTATCACCTTGGATCGGATAATCGATTGCGCTATCGCCTACACAGTTGAATAATTTTTCTAGATTCGATACCCTTGGATTATTCTTTTCTATGGTTGCTCTATTGAAAAAATAATAGAAGCCACCGGAGGGAGTCT
>CAYULA010000028.1:17751-50824 GCA_964445525.1 uncultured Thermoplasmatales archaeon
TCGAGTGGAAGATCATTTTTTAATTGTTATAAGGCGAGGAGACCAGGAAAATCTGTGATTTTCCGATGGTCGGACCCGTAGGGTCCAATCCAATCGGTGGCGTTTCTAATTAAGAAATAATAGGAGCCACCGGAGGGAGTCTTCGAGTGGAAGATCATTTTTTAATTGTTATAAGGCGAGGAGACCAGGAAAATCTGCAATTTTCCGATGGTCGGATCCGTAGGAGCCGAATCCTGAAGGTGGCGCAAATCATTAGTAAAAAAGTAAGCCACCGGAGGGATTCGGACCCTCGACCTTCTGATTACGAATCAGACGCTCTACCAGGCTAAGCTACGGTGGCATTTTTTTGCTCATAAAGGATAATCGGATTTAATCATTTTGATTTCCTTCAAAATACCATGGATTTCAATATCTGGTATTGAGCGTCTGATTTGTTTCTCTCGAAGAGAGGAACTGATATTATTCAGACGTCTCCTCATCAACGTGGAATTTCTCACGGGACCTCTTCAACGCTGAAAGGACCGGCATCTCCTTTCCGGAAAGATAATTGATGAGGGCCCCTCCACCTGTCGAAACATGATTGATGCCTGTCATCTTCATATCCTTAATCACCTGGGTTGTCTCCCCTCCCCCCATCACCGAATAACCTTCCGAATCGTTGATGGCCTGGAAGATCTCCAGGGTTCCATCGGAGAACTCCGGGATCTCGTATACACCTGCAGGACCGTTGGCAATGATCGTTTTTGCTTCCTTGATCATTATTGAATACCTTGCAATGGTATCGATGGAGATGTCATATATCGGTGCATCCGTTGGAAGCTGGGACAACTGGACTCTTTCTCTCTCGCCGTCCCTGTTGACAGCCATATCATTGGGATAGAATATCTTGCCGGGATTGTCCTTGAGGATCTTCTTGCATCTTTCAACCAGCTGGTCGGCGTCCTTCAGCTCCGATTTGATGAAATTCACATTCGGGGTGCCCAGATCATAACCATCCGCCCACTGGAACATCGAACCAACTACACCCACTGTGAGAAGCTTGTCTATGATTCCGTTTCCTAGAAGATGTTCAGCCACCTTGATTGAATCATCCACCTTCAATCCTCCGAGTATCGCCACGCAGGGTCTTTCGGGTGATTCGGTAACCTTTGACAACGCCTTCAGTTCCTTCTCCATCAAGGGTCCTGCCCCGCTTGGCTTTACCTGGCAGAAACCTACAAGGGTCGGTTGGGACCTGTGAACCGCTGAAAACGCATCATTGATGAAACAATCGGCAATCTCGGACAAGGTCTTCACTATATGGCTGTTCTCCTGTGTTGAGATCGGTGAATCGTTGAGGACAACCTCTTCCGCATAGAACCTGGTATTCTCCAGAAGTACTATCTCTCCCACCTTCATTGACTCGATTGAATCAACCGCCCTCTGATGAAAGAGGCTGTCAACATATTTCACATCCCTGTCAAGGAGCTCGGAAAGAACCTTGGCATGCTCCTTCAGGCCGATGTAATCCTTCTTTCCCGGCCGGCTCTGATGAGCGAGAAGAACGAGCTTGCAGGGAGGGAGCCTCTTTATGGATTTTGCATGCTCCTCCATCCTCTTCAAGGAGAGGATCTCTCCGGTGTCGGGGTTAATGGGTGAATTGATATCGACCCTCATCAGGACCGTCTTATCCTCCAGATCCAGGTCATCTATCGTATTGAATGGAAGGACCATCGGGAAGCACCGGGGATTAATCACAGGATTCCTTTAAAGGTTTTCCTCGCTATGGGCCTTAATGCGCTTATTCGGATTGAATCAGGGGTTTTTATTTCATCCTGATTTGGAAACGTTAATATTTGAAGCAAGTTTATGGTGGATAGCATACGGGGGCAGGTCATGGCCAAATATCCAGTGATGGTGGAGTACAGTTATGAACTCAAGGAGAATCTGGCTAGGAGAACCATTGCTCTATTCATTGATCTGACCGTTGTTGCTATCCCCCTGTTCATGCTCTACGTTTTCTTCGGACTAGGAGTCCTGCAGGCCAATCCTCTGAGCGCGTTGATTGGACAGCTGGCACCACTGTTTTACAGGCAGCAGGTCCAGGGAGTGGAAGAAACCACTCCGTTCATCTCCATGATCTTCATGGTGATCTTCCAGTCCTTCCTCCTTCCGATATATTATTCCTGGAGGGAGTCCAATTCCAGGAGGACACTTGGAAAATACCTGATGCACCTGGACCCGATAAGGAGAGACGGGATGTTCCCGACAAAATGGGACGGTCTCCAGAGGAACTACATGAAGTATTTTGCAGGAGCCGTGGGTGCCTATCTTCTCGGAATTTTCGGCTGGTACCTCTTCATTGGCATAGCCTGTCTGATAGATCTCAAGATAGCTCCCGAGTACAAACTGGACCTCAGGCAGAGGATCTCGGAGGTTCCCTTCGGGACCGCCGCACTGATCGAGAATCCCGATGTGGCAATTGGCAGAATAGCCATTGACGGAGGGAAATGGGCCCGCCTCAAGGAAAAGGAGAAGAAGGCCAGACAGTTTGCAAAGAGGCTCAAGAAGGAAGAAAAGGCCGCCCACAAGATGGAAGAGGTCCACAAGAAATCCAATATGAGAAAGACCAAGATCAGGCAGACCTTGGAAAAGACCAAGGATAAGAACAAGGAGCTCCTCCATGAGGTAGAGGAAGAGGTCAAGGAAGAACTTCCGAGAAAAAAAGCTCCGACTCTGCTTGCGGCATCCGCCAAGCCGAAGAAGGAGAAGGCTCTCCTGAAAAAAGAAGATAAAAAGGAATTGGAGGATGCAGAAGAGGCCATAGAGGTAGAACTTTCCTCCGAACCCGAGGTAGGAAGGAAAGCTGACGAGATATCACTGGCCGCTCCTGAAAAGAAGGAGGAAGAGGAAGAATCCGAAGAGGGAGCTCCAGAAGAAGAAAAGAAGGAGAATGTATCGTTTTTCAAGAAGCTATTCGGTGGATCCAGGAAAGAGGAGAAAGAGGAGGAAGCCGAAGGGGAAGTTGAAAGGGCCGATGAACCCCAGCTCCCCCCTCTCAAAAAGGATGCCGACAAGGATGAGGCAATCCTCCAGTTCATGATGGATTTCGATATTGACGAGAAGAGGGCAGAGGGCCTCTACAAGATGGGATACAGGAAGAAGGAGGACCTCAAAGAAGCCATTCCTCAGGACCTGATGATGATCGAGGGTGTAAATCCGACAGTAGCCAAGAGGATCATCACAAGGGCCGGAGGATGATATCCTCAGATATCTGTAAAATTCAAATAAGAGTTTCCTCTTGGGTTCAAATCGCCCTGAAAAAATTTGTTGTTAATCAATGGGCCGGTAGATCAGTTCGGTAGATCGCTTGCTTCGCAAGCAAGAGGCCTCGGGTTCAAATCCCGACCGGTCCACTCCCCTTTAATTGTTTTATAATCATATACGGGGAGTGGACCTCTTCCGCAGTGAAATCCTCTCGTCAATGAGAAATTGTTTTGGATTTCACTGCTACAATTTGCTGAGATACAACAAAAAATGATTAAATAATGATGAGAACCGTTTTTTGTTTGGCCCACGATTCTGGATTATCGTTGATGCAATGACGAATCCTTGGTCCCGACCGGTCCTTTGTGTATAAAATCAATTTTACAGATTTTAAAACTAAGAGTGGCCCTCTTCCGCAATGGTTTTCTTTCGTCAATTTTAAATTGATACGAAAACCATTGCTACAAATCGATTTCACACGATGAAAAATAATGAGATAATACTGGGAACCGTTTTTCATCTGGACTTTTGGATTTGAAATATCGTCGATTGAAAGACAATCCAAAGGTCCCGACCGGTCCTGTGTGTATTAAAACAATGATATTGCTTTCAACAATTGTATGGTATTTTTAGGTCTGTAGACTAAAGGTAATTCCATTTCAATAATAGACTCCTTTAGTCACACCTTGGCCTGGTAGACAATTAAACATTGCTCTGCCCCGCGGTAAATTATCATTCTTCCCCTTCCTGGTCCTTCTTTCTTGTGATGAAATAGAGAACTATTACGATCAGTATTCCGATGATGGTGATCAATAACAGAATACCGAGGCAGTAGATCCAATGATCATCGGATTCCTCTTCTATATCTATCTCCTTTAATAGAATATCTCCAAGGTCAAGGTCCTCATTTACCAGAGTGAAGGATCCTTCCTCGGGATGATGATCTTCCGAGACCGTTTCATAATCATACTGCCCCTTTGGTAAATCGATCGAGAAATTTCCGTTCTCATCTGAGAATCCGCTCAACCAACCGATATCCCCGGAAAATTCTATCTCGATTCCGGAAAGGGTATTTCCGTCTTCATCGATAATCCTCCCTGTAACAGATAAATTCTCTTCTGATCCTTCCTTGAAAACAGTAAAGGTCCAGTTGAATTCAACGAGATTTCCTGCAAGATCACTGCCTGATACCCCCACGGTATAGCTTTCTCCCGGTACCAGAGATCCTGCATCATAGTACCATTCCGTTCCTTGCGAGGAGGTTATCCCATCAACCGGGAAATCGAATGAAACATTCGCCATCATCTCGGTGAAATTGACAAAAATCCTCACGCTTTCATTGACACCCGATCCCTGAGGCCAGTATTCCATTACCATGGGGGCAACAGTATCAACTTTGAAAGATATCGACCTTTCAACCGTCCTCCCGCCAGCCTCAATGACGGATATCGTAGCAGTATGGTATCCTTCTCCGAGCCCTGTCAAAGTCCAGAATCCATCATCTTCTATGATCTGCCATATCCCTCCGTCAAGTGACCCTTCCACGGCATCGATCAAGGCCCCGTTCGATAGGACCGTGAACTCGATGGTAACATTGGAGGTATTTAGAAGAGCCCCGTCTGCAGGATAGTCGATGGTCAGATCTGCCTCGAAAGGTCCGAACGGCGGATCTGTTAGTGGATACGGATCGGTCGATCCCGCTCCGCATGCGATGGGATAAGGGTCTGTCCTAATGGGATTATCTGACACATTCCTCCAGTCGTCCCAGTAATTCCCTGTGGTCCCGGTATGCCACATATTGCCGATCCCGTTATCGCACGCCTGTCTATTTTCCTCATTGTAGGTGTCATTGGCCCCGTTGTTGCGGAGGAAGGAGTTCTCCCATATGGTTGAGTGATTACCGTTCCTGATCCGAACGCCATACTCTTCGTTGTCGGAGAAGAGATTTGACCGGATCGTGGCGTTGTTACCCCACTCCGAGAGGATCCCGATCCCGTTCCCTGTGAATATGTTCCTTTCAATGGAAATATTATTGCATCCGTTCAGGAGGATTCCTTCTCGGTTTCCGGACATGGTATTGTCGAACACATCGTATCCGTTTATTCCATCACCGAACTCGATCCCCGAATCCCGATTTCCCGTTATCCGATTATCGATGATCTTTCTGTCTACCGCACTTGAAACGAAGATGTTGACACCGTCCCCAAGGTTCCGGGAGATATCGTTTCCGGATATGTTCCCCGATCCTGATTTGGAAGAGACGAAATGGACCCCGGTCCCGTTGTTGTCGGTTATTGTATTGTTTCTCACCGGATATCCCGATGAGATATCCGATATGATCAGGATTCCTCCGATCATCTGTTCCTCATCCCTTTCCTCGTTGTAATCTCCGTTCCAACCTTTGTTGTATCTTATGATATTGTCCTCGATCGGATTGTAACCTGCATTCCTTTGTGATCTCATCTCTATGCCTACTCCTCCGTTTCCTTCGATACGATTTCCAACCATCCGGTTAGGTCCTCCATTCGACATGGCACTGAACATTACACCGGTCCTCGAATTGTTCGATATCACATTGTTCTCAAGAGGTATTCCCCCTTTAGAGGAACATACGAAGAACACACCGTAACCATCGTTGCCTTCGATGGTATTGTCGAAATTCCCGCAGGCGATCGGTTCCCCTGACACATTGACATAGTTATTGCTCAACACCCCGAAGATCCCTGTCCCGTTGTTTTTTAGGACCTTGTTATCTTCAATGATCGTTCCGCCCCCGGAACTGTCCGCGATGGATATCCCGGCTCCGTTTCCGGCGATATGATTCCCTTCTATCCTTGTAAGATAATGGGAATGTTTCAACGATAGCGACAATCCCGATCCCGGATTGTTGCGGATGACATTATCCTGGATAATGTCCGATCCCGGTGAGTCCTGTGAATATCCTCCCTTTGAACTTGAATACATCAATCCACCGTTGTTATCCTCGATTACATTGCCTATCACCTTGCATGTGGCATTCATCGAGATTTGGGATACTTCCAATCCGCTTCCTCCGTTCCCGTGGACATGATTGTTGCTGATAATAATACTGTCCTGGACACCATTCACCCCTGCCGATATGCCGGTCTCGCTATTGTCGTAAGTCGTGCAATTGTCCACTAAGACCGAAAATGTACCCCCTATGAGGAATCCGACCTTGTTATCGTATGATGTGCAGTTCCTGATGGAAACATTTTGACAGTAGTAGGTGTAGAGCCCCTCACCTGCAGAACCGCGGAATATCGATCCGTCGATCGTCACCTCATTGCAGAAGATCATCCTCAGCGAACTGATGGTACCGCTCGCTTCATAGTCATCAAGATCGATACCGGTTATGTTGATGAAATAGATCATCGGTGAGGAGAGGTCGATCCCGGAAGGCATGTCGTTTTTATACACCCGTATAGGAATTCCATTCAGCAGATTCGAGCCGTCGATATCGAGGGTCAGCCATGATTTCTTATCGTTATTAATTACTGTGAACCCCTTTGACATATCATTATGTCTCAGGTGATTGTTGATCGAGGCCGAGAATACTATATCGAACTTCTCGTTGCCCCTGAAATAGTTGTCAGTTATAGTGTTCCCATCCGTCATGTAGTCCATATAAAGACCGTCATCACTGTTGAACAGGATATCATTGTGGAAGAATACTCCATTCACCATCTTGTTAACCGTCACTCCTATGAAGGAGTTGTTGTGGAACTCATTCCTGCTGATATTGCATTTGCTTCCGGCAATCCAGAGGCCCGACATATTGTTTTCATGAAAGGAGGAATTCAATATCAATCCGTTGTCAAGATGAAGCCAGGCTCCATAACCGAGATTGTTCGATGATGATACATTCTCCAGTGTCCCGTTTTCGACATCCCAGAAATTTATACCGTTCTCTCCGTAATATTTCGAATTAACCCCGGCATAGAAAGGATAGGGGTAGCTGGCATTGAAAAACTTGCAGTTGCGGATGACGAAATGTTTTGTAGTATTCCCCACATGGATGCAGCAACCGTGTCCGGTCCCGTCTATCGTGTAATTTTCAATAATATACGGATCGGATTCGGTCCCGCTGCCAGGCCATCCATTTGAAACCGCCTGCGATTCCAGGTCGGAATCGGAATCGATCCTTATGGGTTCGTGATCTCCCGCTCTTGTTTCATATGAATCCGCCATATCAAACGGGTCTATTACCCTTATCTGACATATTCCGGTTGAAAGAATCATTATGATTGCTGCCAGTATTACCGATGTCCTCATGTCCGAATCCCCGGAAATGAAATCTCCTATGACTATTAAAAACTGACCGGAAATGGGGATTTCCCACACTGTTCACTGGTTAGGTTCATCGATATTACAATCCCATGCTCCAATCGAGGGCCACTGGTGGAGGTATTCAAGAGCCTTGATAGATGTGGATATCGGATCCATGTTCAACAGGGATATCAATCTCGCAATTGCCGGAGATTGGCTTCATGGATCCAGAATTGGAGGTGCATATCTCAGTGGTCTTGAACTGGCAGAAAGTATCCTGAAGATGAAATAAATGGAACTTATTTGAAAAATATCCTATAAACAAAAATAAAAGACAAATTACCCTAAATAACATATTTTGAAAGGGCGGAACTGGTCCGCCCTTCCCTCAAACAATTCTACTTGAGTTCCTTTGCCTGCTTCTCGGAAAGGATCCTCCAGCACTCGTGGGGTCCGGAGGGGGACTTTGCTACTGCGAAGTACCTGCCCTTCTTCTCCCTTACATCAAACTTGTCGGTCTTGAACTTGTTTTTGGCCTTAACGTCGTAGAACTCTATCTCAGGCATCTTCAAACCTCCACGATATCATATCGCTCGCAGTGTCAATATCGGGAATGTATTAAAATCCTTTTGCAGGGAGAGGTGAAAATGCTCATAATCGATCCATGGGCACAGTGCAAGATCGTCAAAAATGCAATCGAGTCTATTTCTCATGTGCTTTGAGGTATCTGTTCCCCTTCTCCGTGAGTACGAGATAATTTGGATGGGATCCTTCATCGTGGCAGGTTGTCGCAACAGGACAGTTGATGCATCTCGACGTACAATCGGAGCTGGCCGTTGATGTCTCCTTGATGTAACCGGACCGCTCCAGCATGTGGACTCTCGAATGGAGCTCATCCCTTTCGACTCTGAGCTCCCTTGCAATCTGGGAAAGGGTCATTCCACCATTTTTTATGTAGAGAAGTATCTCGGCCATCATGTCTGCACCCTCCTTTTACCCGAAACTTTCAAAATCCAAATCAAGAGGGCCCCTGTCAATATGATCATGAGCGAGAGTATTATTGAAGGTTCCGCTATGTTGACGATCTCGAACTCCTCTTCACCGATACCCATCAGATCGGATACAAGAACAGAGACGTTTACCAGAAGTCCTGTTATTCCGTGAACAACGGCAAGGAATGAACCTACAAGGAAGAAGGATCTAACCTCCCCTGCCCTTCTTCCGGGAAGAAAGGATCCAACCGCAAATGTGGAGGATATTACAAGCAGGATGAAGCCTCCGACGATGTCTTGTGAGATAATCCCCGATGGATCATCCAGATATCCCGATGATATCAGGATCTGGGTGATTGCGAGGATGAAGTAGATGATTGAAAAGAAACCCGAAGCTAACCTCAGGAAATTTGCAGGTATTCTTCTGGGGTTTTCATCCTCATAATCCAAGAAGCAAACCTCCCTGATAGACCAGTAATGCGACCAGATAGGCAACCGACATCGAGTATACAATCGAAAAAATGGTCCAGGCCCAGGATCCTGTCTCCTGTTTTATGGCTCCCACGGTTGCAATACACGGAACATACAGGAGCACGAAAACCATCAGTGACATACCGCCAAGGGACGTAAGACCGGAATCGGCCGCCAGTCTGTCGGTCAATGCGGCATCATCCTCTCCAACGTTGTATAAGACCCCCAGCGATCCCACAACGATCTCTTTGGCTACGAAGCCGAAGATCAATGCTATGGATATCTTCCAGTCGAATCCCAGAGGATCCATAACTGGCGCTATCAGCTTTCCCAGTGATCCTGCCATGGAAGAGGCGCTTCCGTAATCCACCCTCTCTAATGATAGTGAAAAACTGGCCAGAAACCAGACTATTATCGAACCCAATAGTATCACTGTCCCAGCCTTCTTCATGTACTGGGATCCTTTCTCCCAGGTGGACTTGAGTGATAATTTCAGATCGGGTCCTCTGTATTGGGGGAGCTCCATTATGAATGGAGAAGGTTCGCCTTTGAGGATGGTCATTCTGAACAATTTCGCAGAGAGTATGGCCACGATTATTCCCAGTATGTATAGTCCGAATATCACCATCCCCCCCGAATCCTCGAAGAAGATGCCTGCCAGCAATATGTAAACAGGGAGCCTGGCACCGCAGGAGACGAATGGATTTACCAGTATTGTAACCAGTCTGTCCTTCCTGTCATCAATGGATCTGGCAGCCATTATGGCCGGAACGTTGCATCCGAATCCTATCACCATGGGAATGAAAGATTTGCCGGAAAGGCCGATCTTCGACATGATCCGGTCCATCACAAAAGCGGCTCTGGCCATGTATCCGGAGCTTTCAAGAATGGAGATGAGGAAGAATAGAACGAGAATGTTGGGTAGAAATACCAGTACCGCTCCAACTCCTCCGATAACACCCTCCCCCAGCATTGAAGCAAGCCATTCGGGTTGCAGATTTTCCGTTATC
This sequence comes from uncultured Thermoplasmatales archaeon, assembly GCA_964445525.1. Lineage (GTDB taxonomy): Archaea > Thermoplasmatota > Penumbrarchaeia > Penumbrarchaeales > Penumbrarchaeaceae > Penumbrarchaeum. The sequence continues at coordinate 27,758 of CAYULA010000028.1, forward strand.
AGATCCGATAGATTGGCAAACAGTATATCGATTAGATCGGAGAAAGGCTGAGCGAATTCGAAGGTCAGCCTGAAAATTGACCAGATAAGAACAAGAAAGATCGGTATTCCAAGGTATTTGTTCGTAACAACGGAATCAATCAGATCCGAGGCCCTCTCCTTGATCCTCTTCCTTTTGAGAACCTTTCCAAGAACCCTGTCAACCTCTGAATACCTTCCATCGGTTATGGCGATCTCCATGTCCATGGGATCAGTTTTTCCTATCGCCTTTCTTGCATCGTTTTCCAGTCCCGATTTCTCCAGCCTGTTCCAGACCCTGTCATCTCCCTCCAGCGCCTTTATGGCCAGCCAGCGGTATTGATATCCTGGCAGGGGTCTCTTTCCATATAGAGCTTCGCTGACCTCCCGTATCTTTCGCTCCACAGGATCCCTAAAAGAAATTATCTTCCCGCAGGTTGCACCCGCCCCCGCTTCCTCGACTATGGTATCCAGCAGATCCCCTATCCCTTCACCTGTGGTCGATGACGTTGTTACAACCGGGATGCCAAGTTCGCCCGAGAGGGCCTCCGTATCGATCTCATAATCCAGTTTTTTGGATCTGTCCCACATGTTCAAAACAAGAATCATTCTGCACTGGAGTTCCATCAATTGAAATGTGAGATAGAGGTTTCTCCCGATATTGGAAGGGTCCACAACATGTAGCACAACATCGGGTTCCTCTTCTATGATGTAATTTCTGGCTATTACCTCATCTATCGAATAGGCCGTAAGGGAATAGGTACCGGGGAGGTCCACGATCTCGAGCTTCCTTCCCTTATGCCGCTTTTTTCCAATTACCTTCTCGACCGTCACTCCCGGCCAGTTTCCGACCTTGAGATTCTCGCCGGTCAATTGATTGAAAAGAGTGGTCTTTCCCACATTGGGATTTCCGGCAAGTGCGACCCGGATCACTTTCTCGGCCATCCTCTGGAGCTGTAGAGTTGCCGCCTATAAATCTTTTTTGTTACCTAATAGTTTTAGGGTAACCTAAAAGCCATCCTCAGTTGACCACGGGGCTCAGAATCGATATTCCCGTCTCCCCGATGTCTATGAGATGTTTCTTTCTGGAGTGGTGGCAGGACCTCATTTTCAGGACCTGCATGTAGAGATGAATATCATGCTGATGTTCTATGGGCCCCATCTCGACTATTCCATCGGAGAGGAACATCTCCGCACCCTGTCCTTCTATGATATTCGAGAACCTGGGGGTTTCCATGATTATGAAAGAAGTCAGGTTGTATTCCCTGAGTTTTTTGAAGAAGTGGAACATCTTGGACCTCAGCTTCCCTGTTTCTATGAGGGAGTAAAGCCCCCCAAGGGAATCCAGGCCGAAACAGGTGAAATTATCCCCCTCCTTGTCCTTGAAGAATTTTATTACACCGTCAACCATCTCCAGGAAATCCGGGTGATCGTCGCCGTTGGTCTCGAACCTTGCCCTGATATCGCTGTAATCCGATATGAGGAGGTTTTCCGGGACCTTTATTCCGAGGGAATCCATGTTCCTCAGATGGGAGATGGTGTTCTCTTCTATGGTGAGATACATTCCGAACTCACCGCTTTTCTGGAGGTATTTCGACATGATGGAAAAGACCAGTCCAGACTTGAGGGATCCAGGGGGTCCGTATACTATGACTATTGCTCCCTGGAAAATGTCAGAGTAGAAAATATTGTCCATTCCGTCGATAGAATCGGTGATCAAACTATGTCCCTCCAGTGTCCTTTGCGAATCATCACAAAACAATGATATATCACTTTCGGAGTTTTTATTTTGACTTGAAAACAACGAAACGGAGCAAAATGATGGTACTTGCAGACATTGGATACCCCTCAAACGGCAGGGAAATGGAGGAAGCGATACTGACCTGGGTTGAAGAGATAAACTCATATCCGGGGAAATCCATAATTCTCGTGGAGGGGAAAAAGGATATCACTGCCTTGAAAGAACTGGGAATAAAAAAACAAATAATCAAGATCAACAAGGGATTGAACCTGTTCGATCTTATCTCATCCATAAAAACAGGCAAATTGAAGGATATGGATGGATCCTTCCACGGAACCTTGATTATTCTCACGGATTGGGACAGGAAGGGAGGAATGCTCGCTTCGAGGCTGAAGAAGGCATGTCTGCATCTGGATATGGATTTTGATCTCCAACCCAGAAAGGATATTGCATCACTTACCGGAAAATGGATCAAGGATATCGAATCAATACCCTCGTTCATGTCTCATCTTGATGCATGAATCATTTCAGGTAGCTTATTACCTCAACAGCTTTTCCCCTGATCCCGGATGTCATGATCTCTCCGGGTATCACTGCCCTTCCGACGGCCCTGAGCTCATCTCCGGTTCCGATCAATACGATGTCACCCGGATGGATTCTGCCCTCGGCCTTCAATACACCTTGGGAGAAGAGTGTCCCTTTTGGGGTGAAATCGTCGATTGTGACCTTTCTTACCAATCCTCCCGACTCCCAAATCAGTTTGGCCCCCTCCAGGGTGGGAACGGGTCCTCCTCTGTTCAGATTGAACAACAGGGTCCTGCCGATCCTCAGATCCGCCCCTCTTCTGGTTCTCTTGACCTTCATACCCTCGATAGGGTGGATTTCGGCTCCGAGGGAGAACTCTATCATCTTCAATGCTTCCAGGACCTCATTTTCCTTCCTGCCGTGTTCCATCGGTCCTATCATCTCTGCCGTCAGGACCTTTCTCAACATCTGGTCCGGCTTGATCTCCTCTTTAACTGAAGCACTGTGGATATCAACGAAATCGATACCTTCCAGGGATCCTTCCTCGGATTCTTCCTTGAAGAATTTGAATCCGTCCCTATGGTAGCAGACAACGGAATCGAATTCACCCTTTTCAATTAGGGATTTCGTTAAATTCCTTATGTAATCGATCTCCTCCGGATACCAGGAACCTGTTACGGGTATGTCATAGTGAGAGGCGGGATAGAGACCATCAAGCTCCATCGGGACCGCTCCGAGAGGGGAGGTGACCACCAATCTCTGACAGACCGTATTCCATCCCTTTAAAGAATGGAGCTCCCTGCCGATCCTCTGATGGGTCCTGGAGATTGAGTACGGTTTGGCGGCGGAACAGGGAAGAAGCAGGAGGATCCTCTTGTGGGGAAGTGGAGTGAAATCTTCCTCGATCCTTTTTCTCCACAGACGGAATTCGGGTGCATCGAGATCATCCCTGTAGGTTACGGGGACCCGGTTCATCTTCTTGAATGTAGGTGTTCTTGAAAGTATGTCCCATTCCCCGCCATCCTCCAGGTATCTCAGGACTGACATCCAGCCGGGTTTTCCCGAAAGAATACCCATGACATGCTCCCTCAAAGTTCCCTCCTTCAACCTGAAGTGGGCAAGAGCAATCCTTCTGACAATGGTTTTAACATTATGGTGGGATATCAAAAGCCTTGAAATTCCTTCATCATCCATTTTTCTGCAGTAATCGCAGGAGCAGATGGCGGATGGTTCTCCGAGAACTTTCAGTCTCTCCTGGAGAATACAGGATGAATCGGTGTAGTAGATCCCCTTGAATCCGTCGGATCCTGCCCTGGATGTGTCAAAGATCTCCACACCCAGGTACAGGAGAACCTCCAGGTCATCCCATCCCCCGGTTCCAGGCAGATACAGGGGAGCCCCCGGCAGCTCTTTTTTCAAATTAACCAGCACTTTCCTCATTGCCATGGGATCGTCCGAGATAACGGAGGATAATCTCTCCGATAGAATGGGCACCTCGAAGAGATCATCTCCTTTTCCGATCAGGAATCTATTCCGGAAAAGGCCCACTCCGGTTTTCAGTTCCCCGGCACCGGCTCTTTCCAGTGCCTTTTCGATCTCTGAGTTTATCGGGGAAAACCCATTCGATCCCTCAACAATCTCGTGTTTGACATAGAGATCGGACCTCAAGGGATACAATACCCTTGTTCGTTCCGAGATATCGAAAAGAAGCGGTAGATCGATCCTTTCCCTGCCCCTTTCAAGCTGACCGCAGGTTGTTGGACCGTCGATAATATCGGTTCTGTAAATCCAGGGGGAATCATCCATCCGAGCACCCCGGGTCCTACACGTAGGACCTCATGGAATCCTTCTTGAACCCTTTCCACATCTTTGCCACCTTCTCCTTGATCTCGGTGAGGTCCTCGGTGGTCTCCGATGGTTTCCCGGGTTCGGTGGTTCTGAAAAGCACCTTCTTGACATGGAAATCGTCGAAGGGGACGTCCTCTCTCTTGAGAGCGTTTCCTACCATGTCGTTTATGAAGAAGATCAGGTCCTTGTAGGTGAGCATCTGCTTTGGTATGAGATGAACGGCAAATACACCCGCAGAGGAGATCTCGACTATGTCAACCACAAGCTTGTCCTCGATCTCCTTCACGATCTCGTAACCGTCAAGGGCGTCTGCGAGGTTGAACATTTCCTCGCCCGTGAGTTCATCCTCTGTATCAAGAGCAATGATCACATCCAGTGGATTCTGAACAATGACCGTCAACTTTTCACCGTTCGGAGCTAGGGCCTTCTTATTTAAATCATTTTTCTCGGGGTTATCGGGAGGGATTACCGATATTGATTTCAGGTATTCATGTCCGGAAGGTCCAAAAGCTCGTAATAGACAGACCTTCCCCTCTGTTCCTTTCTTATCATTTCCGCCTTTTTCATCCTCTCCATGTGCCAGTGAACAGTGGATGGAGATACATCAAGCGCCTGCACTATCTCGTTCTGGCTCAGGGTTCCCTTCTTGAGAAGCTCAACAATGGTCTTTGATGTCTCGTTGGCAAGAATCGAATCGATCTCGTCCTTGTGGGCAAGGGCCATTGCCTTTGAATAGCCCATGGAAGAAGGATAGTACCTCCTCTCCTTGGAACCCTTTTCCGAAAGGATCTTCCCGCTCTTTTCCAGTTTCATTATGTGGTACGAGACCGCTCCCTGGGAAAGCTGAAGTTCCCTTCTTATGGATGTGAGATTTATACCGGGATTCACCGTGATGAGGTCGAGGAGGTCCATCCTGACCATGTTCTCGCCTCTTTTGGCCTTCATGTATACCATTCCGGTAAGACCCAAAAAGATCGTTGCCGCAATGAGGCTGGCCCCCACGATTCCCATTATCCAGGAAGGAATCTCCTCCTCTGTTTCGGGATCATTTTCCTCTCCCGGAGCGGATGGATCCTTTGTCGGGACATCCTCATCGACGGGGACATCTTCCGAGAAAGGGTCCTCTGCCAGTGTCACGTAAGCGGAAAAAGCGGCTCCCGAAAGAGCGGCTATCAGTGAAAAAACAATACCGATCCGGATGAGATTCTGTCGGTCCATGGTAATTTTTCCAGTATTTTGCATATAAAAGGCTTCCGGCTGCTCAGTGAAAATAAAGAATCATTTCTTCTTTTTCCGCTCCTGCTTTTTCTCCTTTGCTTCGGGAGCGGAGAGGTCCTCCAGGACAACGGATTCCCTCATAAGTTTTATGACACCCGCACAGGAGACGCAGGAAAGCTCCTCGTCGCTGTAGCATCCTGACCTGCATACCCATCTGCCGCAAAAAGGACACTGTATGATCTGGGACCTTCCTACTGGTCTGAGGCAGAGGTCACAGATGTACCCGTCCATGGTTTCCAGGTCCTCCTCTGGAGGATCGCCCTGCTTCCTGACCGGTTTGATGTTCTTTTTCACCTTGCTGTAGAGGGCCTCCTTCCTCTGGGGGACGGGAATCACCTCCTGTTTTTTCTGTTATTTTCTGAAAAGAGCTTTCTTTCAGTGTCCCTGACCTCGTTGATGCGGGTCTCGGCCCATCTGAGTTCGGCACCTCTCTCGGACCTTCGGAGCCTGTCCTCAAGCTCGTTCAGTCTGAACAATGCCTTTCTTGTAACCACCGCATTGTCCTCCCAGATGGCATAGAGATGCTCCCTCTCGCTGGGTTTGAGCATGGCTATGGAATCCCTCAGCGCCTTCCTCTTCTGGTCCTGGGCATATCTTTTGAGTTTCTGCACCTTTGTCTCGAGTTCGTCCAGCTTGGTCCTGTTTGATAATCTGGACCACTGGTCAACAACAGTTATTATTGCTATGAGTGTAATGGATACGAAAATGGCTATGAGTATCGGAACCAGATTATCCGTTATCGCGTTGTTGGCCATTATCCACGGATATGATGTAGGATCTAACATTTCAAAGCCTCACAATGTAATCTCGTGATGCCCGCAGTGGGGGCATTCCTTCTTGTAATTCTTGAACCTGGTGCATTTTGGACAGAAGGCGGATCCCAGCTTGAACTTGGGAGCGGGTCTTTCCGAGGAAAAGAGAATGGATTCCATCTCGTCCGCCACCGCCTTGGACCTGATCTCCACTTTGGCCTGCTCCACAAGTGCATGAAGGCCCTCCACCGGGATATCGATGTCATACAGGTCCTTCAGGTAGATCCTGAGTGCCTCCAGATCCTTGATGTCATGCCCGTCCCTGTGGGCCAGTGTGAACTCCCTAACCGCCATTGCCGACGGGCCTGACACCTCGACATGGTCCTTTTTTTCCGGGGTTTTCTTTACCTTCTTTTTCACCTCGGGCATGGTCAGGACCTCCCTTCAGGGCCCGACTCCACCTTTTTTTCGTAGGTCCTGATCTTCTGCAGCGTGTCGAAGAGATCCACGGTCTCGCTCATCAATTCGAGTTTCTTTGTCCTTGCATCGGCAAGGACCATTCCCTTGTCCAGTTTCCCCTTGAGGACCCTGGAGTTCTCCATGGTTTCATCGTAATCCCTGAGGTCCTTCTGGCTCCATTCCACGGAATCCTCTATCAGGTTCTCCAGGTGGGCCTGTTTGGATAGAAGGTCCATCTTCAGGAGCGCGATCTCCCTGGAGGCGTTCCTGAGACGTAACTTTCTCCTTATGATCCTGATGAGAACTATCGAGAAGTAAACAATCACTATGGTGAAAAGCAGTGCAATTATTATCAGGTGCAGGCTGTCCTCTATCGCTGCCATGTATTATCCCTATAATATCGTGTTTCATCTTATTATTTCTTTGTGGTTTGTAAAATGGTCTCCCTTGGGTTTGTGATTAATATTTGAATGTCGTTTCCCGGACCATGGCAAGGAAGGAACCTTACGGAGTGGAGAAAGACATAAAGGTGCTCGAGGGAAAATCCTCAAGGCATTCCGCCAGATTGGAGGGCCAGTTCCTGGGGATATTTCCATCCACCGACCTCGAGATAGAGACCAGCGAGGGACGTGAGGAAGAAAGGGGAATGATTGTCAAGGGTATCAAGGATCCCCACATCAGGATCGATCTTGACGTAAAGGATCTTAAAACGGGCAGGGGAGCCTTCGAGGAGATGCTTCACCTGATCGGCCTTGATCCAAGGGAGGCGGATTTCGAGGTCCTGGAGGTCATGGAAAAGGTTCTCAGGGCCTTTGCCAAGGCCCAGTTCAAGAACCTTGCGGAGGTCACCTTCGACGGTAAGAAAGTATACGAACATCCCGAACTTGAATTCGATATGAGGAAGGTATTGAAGAACATCAAGGACCTCGATGAGGATTTCAAGGATGCCGAGGAAGCCGAAGCAGTCATCCTGGAACATGACGAGGATGATACGGAAGCCAGGATAAAGGTGGATAAGATCCACACCACATTCGGCCACGACATCGATATCAGGATAGACGGAGAGATCTCCGGTGAAATGCTGAGAAGAATAATCAACTACCTCGAAGAGAACCTGGAGATAGAGGAGCTCTTCAGAGGTTGATCAGAAATCTTCTTCAAAGTTCTCCCAGGGTTTGTCCTCGTGAAGGATAAGGGCATCCACCACTGCTTTCCTGAGCTCCTCCAGGCCCTCTCCGGAATCGGCCGAAACATTGTATACCCCGAGGCATTTGTTTCCCAGCTGCTTTACAGCCTCCTTGATTGGATCCGTCGATACACCTTCCGGCAGATCAAGATCGGATTTGTTGTTGACCATGATCAGGTCCATCTGGGGTATTGTGGTGGATGTCTTCATCATGAGCTCTATTTGGGGTTTTAGAGGAAATCCGCAATGACCGGTGGGATCGATCATGAAGATGCATGTGTTTGTCAGCAGGTTCAGTGCCAGTATCGCCTGCTTTTCTATGATATTTCTCTTCTCGAATGGCCTGTCCAGAAGGCCGGGAGTGTCCACTATCTGATATCTGGTCCTTCTGTAATCGAAATATCCCACCGTAAGCTCCTGTGTTGTGAAGGGATATGAAGCTATCTTGGGGTCCGCGGTGGATAGCATCTTCACCAACTGGGATTTTCCGACACTGGGGTAACCCGCAACCACTGCGGTCGGATTTTTGGTGGATATCGACGGGAGTGTCTTGAACCTCTCCCTTACATCGTTGAGGTACCTCAGGTCCGAATCCAGGTCCCTGACCATCGAGGCAATCCTTCCGAAGGCCTCGTGTCTCTTGGCATCCATGTAGGCCGGTTTCGAGGTTCTGGTTATCTGCCTCATTGTTTTGGTCTGGATCTTCTTAACCTCTCTTCTGACGCCCTCCATACGGCCGAGGATCCTTCTTATGTTGTCTATTGGTTCCAGTATGTCTATCAGGGCCATGTAAAATGGTGAAAGATTGTTGAAGGAGGGGAATGATTTGATGTATTTTTCCAGGGTGGAATCAATGACCGATGCAAGGGAATCCACCTTGGACTTGTTCAGCTTCTGCATCCTGAAGCGGAAGTCCGGATCCGCCACCTGAACCTTCTGCGCTCTGCGGAAGGCCTTCTGGAGTAACTCCTCGGATGTCATGATCGTGGGTATCTCGAACATCTCGAGAGGCGCCACATGTTTCTTGTTAATAAACCTTGTCAGGGATGGGTGGAGTGTGTATCATCAACGGAATTCGCCGAATCATCCTCATTTTGATCTTCTGTTCGATCCGAAGGCATTGCAGCCATGGGGACCTCCTCCACCGGGTTAACGGGCGGCATCGGAGCTTTCGGGATCTCATCTGCCTGTTCCAGATTTTGAGGTTCCGAAGGCGGATTTACAGTTGCGGGCTGGGGTCTGTGGTAGGATCCTCCTTCCTCCAGTGTGGAACCCGGAGGGAGGGCGGGAGATTCTCCGGGACCCATCTGATTTTGTTGCGTTCCTCCGGAGGGGAGGCCCGGGGTTGAATTTGGAGAAGGCAGTCCTCCATCTTCCTGTCCGGGTAATGGTGTGGCTAACGGAGGTGCGGGGACCATTCCCTTGGTGCTTCCCTTTCTTGTCAGAACTATAAACAGGACCGCAAGAAGTATGACAAGCAGAATAACGGAACCGGCGATTATTATCATGAGCAAAGTGTTGTCCGTCCCATTATCTTCCCGGACATCGTCATCGATCGGGATATCGTCCTCATCAATGAGGATCTCGAAGGTTCCGTTTATCCAGAAAGTCCTGCCGATATCATCCTCCACAAGGAGCGAGGCGCTGACTGGATCATTCTCCATCAGACCCTCTCCCTGCCATGATCCGAAACCACCTTCCTCGAGAAGATCGAATCTTCCCAATTCGGACCCGTTCTCATCCAGCATGTATAGGGCAATTTTCACTGGAACAGAAGAGGATTGGAAGGACTGTATCGTGACCTCTGCAGTGAAGGTTCGATTCGAAAAGATCCTGATCTCACCCTGGTCGAAAACGGGATACTCCGCTTCCAGAATGAAGAGAATCTCTTCAAAGTAGGTGTCGTTCTGTCCGTCGCTGTCAATGGCGTATATCATCAGGGAATAGGGTCCTGTTTCCCATGTTCCGTCGGTGGTGATCCTCGCTCTGAAAATATTGCCTCCCCTGGATTCCAGGAAAACCTCCCTTTCCTCGCCTTCCGGAGATATCAGGACACCTTCCACGCTCAGGGGAACCACCCCTCCGTCAGGGTCCTCCGCTTCTACACTGAAGGATATCGATTCTCCTTTGAGGAAAGATCCTCCCGGCTCCCCTTGGGATCCTTGATATGAAACCATCGGTCCGGAGATGTTCGGAGCGATCGGTAATACGTTGAAAAGGGGGTCCACGGTCAGGGTTCCCCCTTCCCTCTCGTCATCCTGATAATCCACCCTGAGAACATATCTTCCGATTGCAAGGCCGCTTCCGTCCACCGTCAAGCTTGCTTCATCGCCGTCGTCCAATTCGAGCTCTCTTTCGAGAACCGTTGTGCCCCCTCCTCCTTCCATGGGGCCTACCACCATTGCGGAGATGCCATCGGATGCCAGCCCTTCGGGGTCCGTGTATCCAAGGGTGAATGAAGCATCTTCCAATCTGGTGATATTCTGACCACTCCCTTCAACGAGGATCATTTCCGGGGGAAGGTTGTAAGTTCTCATGGTTTCTGACCATTCCGCCGCAGAACCGTCCCGGTCCTTCACCTCCGCGGAAAGGATCCAACTGCCCGAATTCTCCCGGGCAGGGATTGTGATATTGTAAAATCCGGTATTATCGGATGTCCTCACGAAATCGTCCGGTTCGATTCTTTTACCCAGTGAGTTCGATGCATGCATCGATATTTCCAGAGCCCCATCCGGGGTGTCGGGGTCCTCCCATGTAAGATTCACACGGAAGGAGTCTCCTCTGGGGACCTCCTGAAGGCTTATTTCTCCCGTCAGGGACGGTTCGTGGTTTAGGACCCTGAATGCCGAAAAAAGAATTTCCCTGGAAAATGAACCGTTGGGATCGGTGTAGGTTCCGCTCACTGAATAGAATCCCTGGGTTGCATTCCATGGAGGGATGAATCTCATTGCATAGGTTGTCGATCCTTCCCCTATCTCTTCGGATACCGATTCCGGCTCGGATTCTCTTCCCAGGGGGTCCTCTATCGAAAGGTACAGGTTGTTGAGGGAGATATCGGAGTCGGGATCGGTGACGGAAACGGTGATGTTGAGAACCTCGGTCCTTGACAGTGAGGACCTCTCGATCTCCATGCTGAGTTCGGGAACGGAATTCACCGTTAGTATTTCTTTGAATTCGTTGTTGGAGGGATCATACTCCCAGATTGAAGCGTCCCCGTTGAGTATCAGGGTGAATTCGTGAGTTCCTGCGATGGGTTCTTCCTCGGAGGTTATGTTGATTATGAGGTCCTCCCCGGCCGGAATCGTTACCTTCTCGTTCCAGATGCTTCCTCCATCCAGGAAGAGTTCCACTTTTCCTTTTTCCACATCATTATTGCCCTTGTTGTGGAGGTTGATGGAGATATATGGTGTTCCTTCCTCATCCACAAGAGTTTGGACCGGTTCCACCCCCTCCTTGAAACCCATGTCGGGCCTCTCGTTTAAGAAAGGAGTGCATTTTGGATCTCCCACTACATACCCCATCCAGGATGCAAGCTGGGACCCCATCCAGAATGATTCGGCCAGGTTGTGTCCGGTGTAATAGGCGGGAAAGAGAATGTCAGCGTGTGAGATAGCAGATAGGAAGGGTTCGTATGCATACCCTTTGACTCCGGTCACACCGTCCCGTATCAGATCGGCTATGAGGGATTGCCCGTACCAGGTTCCGTAGGTCTGGGACCTACCTCCCGTGGACACGCAGGTTTCGGCAATTGAACCCTTTACGTAGGTATTGTGAGGTCTGATAACTCTCAGATTCGTGGAATCGAAATATGCTGTACCCTCTCCCAGAAGTTCGACAATGTATCTGATTGTGGTCACTCTGGTATCATTTTCTACGGGGTCCTGATAGGAGCCCCAGTTGCGGGTTCCGGTCCTGTTTGCGAGTTCGTGCGTCCATAAGAGAATATCATTGGAATCATAGCCCTCCAGAACGATCCTCGCTCCGGGAGAGGTGACACCCTCCAATTTCATTTTACCGTCTGCAATGTACCTGTGATCCGGGTAGTTCAGGTCAATGTCCTGGTAGGCTCTGAGAACACCTGTTCGGTTTCTCGTGAGATTCAGGGACCATGATCCGGAATCGGCCGAATCGGTTGTTCTCTCCACCACCCCTCCCGTGTTCTCGAATGTCCATGAGGAGGCTGACGGTCCCGAACCCGACTCGAATCCGGTGTTTGACATCTGCGACCTCCCCCAATCTCCGTCATTGGAGCCCCACGAAAAATAGGCCATCGTCTCGTTCCATTCCGTCACGAAGGTGTTGTTGTTGTCCAGATGCGATTCCCAGCCATTTTCCTGAAGCCATGTGTTGGCATTATACATCCAGAGGTTTCCGACTCCGTAGCCCCCTGAGCTGATACCTTTTCTGGGATCCATGTCGAGGAGAGCCTTTCCCCTGGAGCCCAGTGTGTTTTCCGCCAGGTCCACCAATCTCATGGCCTCCTCCTTGGTATAGCCGGTTAACCTTGTAACGAGTCTTATTCCGTATTCCTCCCTGGAGAATGGTTTCTTCTCATCCGGGGGAAATTCTCCGTCTTCGGGAAAGTACGGGTTCTCGAAAAACCCCGAAGAATGTATCTGCCCCTCGTACTGGCTGTCCAGAAGCATCAGTTCGGAGTCAACGGAAGCCGCCCTCCAGTTGGATCCCGATACTCTGAGAGGAACTCCTTTTGTAGTTACGAGGTACTGGATTTTATTGGTGAGGCCTCTGTCGGAGAGGTTCTCCTTTATCTGTGCGGCCATATCATCGAACTGATCCTGGTTGATGGTCTCCTGAGCCGGGGCGGTTATATTGATGATATTGGTCTCGTTCAATCCTCTCCTCATTGCGAAATAGGTACCTATCTCCTTTGACATCCCGGAGTTGTCGTTCACGATAAGTGCCACATCATCATATCTGATCAGGCCTTCATAGAGACCTCTTGACGGAGGTTGCGTTTCCAGCAGGTTTTCAATTGATTTCATGGAATCTGACATATCCGAATCGGGATCTAGTGATTGTGCAACTTCAAGAAATAATGACATTGAAAGAAGTAGAGATATTACTGTGATCGACTGGATGCGTCTCATGGTTTGGCCCCGCAATGATTGGACCTATTCGGGATTTTGTGATATAAAACCATTGGAGGAGGTTATACCCCATCACCTGAGGGATGAGCAGATCTTTCCGATTTCCTTCAACAGGTCCGAAAGAGGCATTCCGAATTCCCATTCCATAACGTAATTGCCTCCGGGAGTTCCTCTGAGGGAAGGTATCTTCCTGTTGAGTATTCTGGAGAAATATCTGAGATCCTCGATATCAATGGTGTAAACCCTCCATGGATCGCCCTTGTGTCCTTTCAACCTGAAAGCGTAAACCGGGAATGTATTGGCCTTCCTGCAATCCTCCAGGAATACTTCCAGCTGTTCTTTCAATCTGGGCTGGCTCAGATACATTTTGGGGTGCTTGGATGATTTAACCTCTATGGGAAACGAGAGTTCTCCTCTCAGGGCAACCAGATCCGTTCCGAAGGAACCGGCTCCCCTGATGACCATGAACGGATATCTCTCCATAACCTCGTAACCCTCGCACTGGAGAGCATTACAGGTCTTCTTCATCCTGGCCAGGTCCGCCATCTCGCCCTCCAGGAGCTTCTTGAGCTCCCTCTCGTAATCCACACCCATTCGATGATGATCTCATCGCCATGGTTAAAAAGTAAGCAGGGGGAGGGTATGCCGAAGATGAATCAAACCTTCTCCAGCCAGGTAGGGTTCCTGTCAACCATCTCCTTCAGTCCGATCATCTGCCTCATGAGCTTACCCGCCAGTCCCGCGGTTATGTATCTTTCTACCTTCGGGGAAACCTCTACGATGTCCATCGCCAGAGTGTTTCTCTTCAATTCTTCGATCAGATGAAGCGCATCCAGCGATGTGAGGCCCCAGGGTTCAGGTGTCCCCGTTCCCGGTGCATGAGATGGATCTATTCCGTCTATGTCTATGGAAAGATATGTTGGACGATCCCTCAAGGAGAGGGCCCCGTCCCACGATTCCACAACCCAGTGGATTCCTTCCTGCCTGACCTGCCTGGCAGTGACGTATCTGAGGTCCAGCCTGTCAGCTTCCCTCACTTCCGATCTGGATCCCGATCTGACCCCTACCACCACAACTGAATCCCTTCCCCATCTCTCGAAGAGTCTTCGGGTTACACATGCATGGGAGTGGGGGTTGTCCAGATACTCTTCCCTGAAATCCAGGTGGGCATCGAGTATTACCACAATACCTCCCTTGGAATGGTACAGCTCCATGAATCCGTCAAGGGCACCCTCCGTGACCGAGTGCTCTCCTCCCATCATCAGGGGGAACTTCCCCTGCTCCAGTATGAATGATGAGACCGACCTTGTGTCGAGAATCATCTTTGCCTGACCTTCTTCGGTGTTTTCAATGATCACATCACCGATATCCACCATGGGAATATCCTCGAGGTCCACGTCGAGGTCCATTAGGTAGGTCTCGAAGTTGTATGTCTCCTTCCTTATTGCCTCCGGAGCCATGGCTGCTCCGGGGGTGTGTGAAACGGTGGCATCGAAGGGAACGCCGTAAACAACATATTTGCCCGATCTGAAATCGTTGTCGCAGTCTGCGAACCTTCTTTCGGGTTCTTTCAGGTCGAGGTCCCTGGACGTCATCGGGACCGGTCCTCCCGATCAGACCCTCGTGATCTGTCTTTTTCCCATGGCATCCTGATAGGAGATCTCCTGCCCGGGTTCGATCTTGTCCTTGAATTCTTCCGGGATGTCGATGTTGAACATCTCGTAGGTCTCGAGGTCCATGAGCTGGGCCTCCTCTCCCTGAATGGAAACCACCTGGGCATTCTTCTTATCGATTATGGGGACCTGAACCTTGTGTGTAACCGGAGATACCATGGACCTCTTGTTCCCGGTGAATATGCCGATCGCCGTGATCCTGGCCTTTGCCTCACCATGCTTCCCGGGTTTGGATGTGGTGAGATCGATAATCTTGCAAGGTTCATCGTCTATGACGATGTATCTGTTGACCTTCAGTTCTCTGACCTGCTGCATGGTCCAGGACATTTTGACAACGCTCCATTTATTAGACTTCCCCTAATTGGATGTCTATTATAAATATTTTTGAAAAAAAGAAAAATGGGAGGCTTTTCACCTCCCTTGTGTTTTAAGATCAGAAAACGATCCATGAGAAAATGGCCCAGGCAATGCCCACGAAGAAATATGCGGCTCCTAGTCCTATTCCCAGAAATCCCATCATCTTCTTCTCTTCCACACCCATTACAAGAGAGACTATTCCCAGTATTATTGCAATAACGGCTCCGAGGAACCCGATGAAGAATACCGGCCATAGGAAACACGTGAAGCATCCTATAATCGGTACCAACCAGATCAATACATCAAGGACCATTCTGATCAGAAGGATTACTATTGCCACACCGCCCGCTATTGCTGCGAATTTGGCAAATTTATTGCCTTTATCCTTCTTATTATCATCGGAATCCGAATCAACACCTTTTTTGGATTTACCCTCTTCCTTCTTCTTCTTCGGTTTCTTCTTTTTATCCTTCTCTTCTGATTCTTCTTCCTCTTCAGAATCTTTCTCCCCTTCCTCGGATTCTTCATCATCGGAATCCTCATCTTCTTCCTCGGAAGGCTCCTCCTCGTCTTCTTCTTCCTCATCTTCTTCGGGAGGCTCGGGTTCCTCTGTCTCTTCCTCGGGTTGTTCCTCCTCATCTTCTTCCTTTGGAGGCTCCACATCCTCTTCAGGTTCTTCCTCATCCGGCGGAAGGGGAGCTTCCTCCGGTTCGAGGTCCTCCTCCTCTTTTTTCTCTTCATCCTTTTTCTTCTTCTTGGAAGACTCTTTACTCTTTGCCAATAAAATACCCCCAAATCACTAAGATACCCATGGTTAAACTTCTCAATTGGATTTAATGGTTGCCCGATCATCCTATCTGATTTGTATTGTAGAGTATACCGAAAACAATCCATCCGACCCACAATATGAACATAAGTATCGAGATTACAAGACCGGCATTGGCCATACCTTTCCTCTTTCCCGGCCCCAATTTCCTGGAAACGAGACTGAATATCAACGTCAGGATCATCAGAATGATGCTGAAGGGGAGAACAATGCCAAGGCAGACAAGGGACAATACCTCGTGGAATGTGAATGGGATGTATACCATCCATGCCAATATGACAATGATCCCTGTAACCACCGAAAGAACAGCAAGAACGCTTCCCTTTTCCTTTTTCGGCATTCTCCTAGCCCTCCGACTTTCTTACCAGTATCAATATCGGAGTATTTAAAGGGTTTTTATGAGATTATCCATTCATATTCCCGTAATGACTTCCTTTTCCTTGGTGGGTTCGGCCTTGTCCACCATCTCCTTGCCCCATTTCTCCACCACTTTTGCAAGCCTGTCAACACCGATAACGATCTTGTCATCATCCGCGTGGGTGAAGTTGAGCCTCATGCAGTTGGTACCGCTGCCGTCGGCATGGAAGGCGCTTCCTATTACATAGGCAACGTTTTCGGCTATTGCATCGTGGAACATGTCCGTTGTATTGATGTTCTCATGCAAAGTTGCCCAAAGGAACATGCCTCCCTCCGGCACCGGCCAACGGATATATTCCTTCGGCATCTTCTCGTCAAGGGATTTGGTCATAATCTTCTGCTTCTTACCGTAGAGTGCAATGATCTTTTTGAGATGCTCGTCGATGTATCCCCTTCTGAGGTATTCCTTTGCAACGTGCTGTGTGAAGGGGGGAGTGCACAGGTCCACCGCCTGCTTGGCGACCACCATTCTGTCTATGACAGGTTTGGGTCCATAGGTCCAGGCGATCCTGAAACCGGGAACAAGTGTCTTGGAGAATGTTCCCAGGTAGATGACCCTCTTCTCGTCGTCCAGGGATGAAAGGGTGGGAAGAGTTTCCCCCTCGTACCTGAGCTCCCCGTAAGGGTCATCCTCCACTATCATGAAGTCGTAATCTGAAGCCAGGTCTATCAGCTTCTTTCTCCGGCTGAGGCTCATGCAAACCCCTGCCGGATTGTGGAATGTTGGAACGGTGTAAAGGAATTTCAGATGAATGGAATGCTTCTGAACGGTTTTCAGGTAGTCCTCGAGCCTGTCCACCATCAATCCGTGATCGTCCAGAGGTATGGTTACGATGTTTGGATTGTAGACGTTGAAAGCGTTCAGGGCTCCCAGATATGTAGGGCCTTCCATTATTATGGTGGCATCGGGTTCCAGAAATAATCTTCCAAGCAGATCCAGCCCCTGCTGGGAGCCTACGGTAATGAGTATATTCTCATGGTCGCCATCTATGTTCCAGTGATCTTTCAACCTCTTGGAAATCTCCTCTCTCAGGGCAGGGACGCCTTCCGTTGAACCATACTGCATTATGGTCTGAGACTCGTCCCTTATTAGATCGTTGACTATCTCATTGATCTTTTCCACGGGAAAGGCCAGGGGATTGGGAAGGCCCCCTGCAAATGAGATCACCTCCGGTTTCTGTGTTAGTTTCAGAAGCTCTCTGATAACCGAAACCTTCATTCTGGTGGCTCTTCCGGAAAAAAGACTCTCGTAGATCGGTAATGCCATCTTTGCTCCTCCTTAAACTGATCAGTATGTTCTGGGTAGGTGTATTGTGAATCACACCATTAAGATATCGGTCGATATCGATCTTTCAGGGGTTTTCATATCAACCACAAGATTTATCTTTCATACAACTTCAAAGATAACATGGACCTTCTGAGGATCGAGGACCTCCATGTCGAGGTCGCGGGAAAAGAGGTATTGAAAGGAGTGGACCTCAGTATACCCCAGGGGGAGCTCCATGCCCTTTTCGGACCCAACGGTTCGGGTAAATCCACCCTTATAAAGGCAGTAATGGGTTTTTCGGATTACAGGATAACCCGTGGAACCGTCCTTTTTAAGGACAGGGAAGTCAACGAACTATCCATAGACCAGAGAGCGAAGATGGGAATAGGAATCGCTCTTCAGCATCCTCCTTCCCTTTCGGGAATAACCCTGGAAAAATTGATGGAGATCACATCCAACGGAGATATGGATGAAGAGCTCGTGAAGAAGATGAAGCTGGAACGATTCCTTGAAAGAGAAGCCAATGTCGGATTTTCCGGCGGGGAAGCCAAGAGAGCCGAGCTTGCCCAGATGGTCTCCATGAAACCGCAACTGACCCTTCTAGACGAACCCGAATCCGGAGTCGATGTCGAGAACGTATACCTTGTCGCAAAGGCGATCGAGTGCATACTGGGCCGCGGGGGCGTTTGCGAGAAAATGCCAATCAAGGACAGGAAGAGGTCGGCTCTAATGATAACCCACACAGGGGAAGTACTCCGCTTTCTCAATGCCGACAAGGGCCACGTTATGGTGGATGGTGTGATCGGATGCTCCGGGAATCCCATGGAGATCCTGGAAAGGGTAAGAGACGTTGGATACGAGGAGTGTGTGATATGTCCGACCTGCAAGTGATTCTCAAGGAAGCTCTGAAGAAGCCCTCTCCTTACGGAGAAGATGTGGAGATAGGATCCTTCACCCGTTCCGAAGACAGGGATGAGGGCATCTCCCCGGATGACAGGGACAGGATGAGGGATGTGGGCATGGAAGAAAGCGCATCCGGAAAGTCCGGCTCCTTCATTCAGTACGATCAGAGGGTCCTCGAATCCCTGTCCAAGATAGAGGGATTGACGGTAATGTCGATCGAGCAGGCCAGGGAAAAGGGATTGATCGATGGGCTCGAATGGACCCTGGTATCTCCCGATAAGGACAAATACACGGCTTCGGCCAGATTGAACAAACCCAACGGTTATTTCATTCACGTTACGGGAAAGGTGCCTTTTCCGTTTCAGAGCTGTCTTTTCATGGGAACGCAAAAAGGGGTCCAGTATGTCCACAACATAATAAAATTGGAAGAGGGAGCCTCCCTGGACATGATAACTGGATGCACCACGGGGAAGAAGATCGAAAAGGGCCTACACATAGGTATCACGGAGATCTTCATCGGAAAGGATGCGACCCTGAACTACACAATGCTCCATGAATGGGGAGAAGAGCTTTACGTCAGACCCAGGACCGGGGTTGTGATAGAGGATGGTGGAAATTACACTACAAATTACATCTCACTCCACAAGGTAAGATCGGTCCAGATGTATCCCAAGGTGGTATTGAAGGGAAAGGGAGCCACAACCCAGATGAACTCCATAATAATCGCACCGGAAGGCTCCGAGCTGGACGTGGGCGGGGAGGTCCTCCTGGAAGGGGAGGGATCCAATGCGGAGATAATCTCAAGGACGGTCTCTTCCGGCGGGAGGTCCGTTGCCAGGGGAAGATTGTGGGGAAAAGCATCCAAGATTTCCGCCCACCTGGAATGCAACGGAATATTTCTCTCCGAGGACGGACTGATACATGCGGTTCCGGAACTGGCATCCGAGAAACAGGATGTGGATATGTCCCATGAAGCCTCCGTTGGAAAGGTTGCCAAGGAACAGGTGGAGTACCTGATGACAAGGGGATTGACCGATCAGGAAGCCACATCACTTATAATCAGGGGTTTCCTCCAGCCCTCGATAAAAGGACTGCCTGAAAAGATAATGAAGCAGGTCAACAAGATACTGGAGAGCGAGGAGGGCCTATAAGGCGGCGTTCCAGATCTCGTCTCCCACAAAATGCAGGGTCTTGATGGCCTTTCCCGAATCCGATGATATCATGTCGGAGCCGTTGATGAGGGCCCTGCCAACGCAGAGGGGCCTTTTGTTCTTGACGTCCCTGACGTAGACGATATCATCCTTTTCGATGTTGAGGTCCGCCTCCACTATTCCGGGGGACATGACATCGGCTCCGTTTGCCAGGAATTTGACGGCACCCATGTCCACAGTTACAAATTTCTTGGAAGGTGAGAGCTCCATGATTCCGTGAAGGGTAAGCAAGAACCCTCCCTCCTCCTCCACACCGATTATCTTTCCCCTCACGATGTATGATGTCTTTCCTCCCAGGGATCCTGTCTCCATGTCTGTCCCTGGGTCCATTGTGATGCCCCACTCATCCTCCATCCAAGCCTTGATCTTTTTTGCATCCTTGGATCTGAGTTTGGCCCTACGTTTCAGAACAAGGTCCTTCATGAATCTTCGAGGTATTATAGGTATATCAGATTATCGAAGAAGAATATATGAGATGGTTTCACCTTCCCGTCCCATGGATCCTCTCGAGAGGTTGGATGCCCTCGGGCAGTTCAGGATGAGGCTCGGATTGGGCAGGATCAGGAGGCTCCTCAACGAACTGGGAAATCCACAGACCCAGGTCCCTTCAATCCACGTTGCGGGAACCAACGGAAAGGGATCCACCTGCCATATGGTGGATTCCATCTTCTCCGAATTTCCGATAAGGAGGGCCCTTTACACCTCGCCCCATCTCATTGATGTAAGGGAGAGACTGACCTTTGATGGCGAGACCGTGGAAAAAACCGAGCTCTCGGACACCATCTCATTCCTTTTCGACAAGGCCGATTCACTCTTTGATAAGGATGATATGCCAACATACTTCGAGATGCTGACAGCCGCATTCTTCCATCTATCCAGAAGGAAGGAAACCGACCTCAATATCGTGGAGGTGGGAATGGGTGGAAGATTCGATGCAACCAACATTCTGGAACCAATGGCGGTCGCTCTCACCTCCATATCCCTGGATCATACGGAGCATCTGGGGGACGAGAAGTATCAGATAGCCAGGGAAAAGGCTGGAATAATAAAACCTTCCACTCCCGTGGTCATTGGCCCGATCAACCAGGGAGGTGAGGGGGGAATTAGGGCCCTTTCATCCATACTTGACATCTGCACTGAGAATGGATCCCCGGTCGTGATAATTGGAGAGGGGAGAGACGTTGAAAAATTGTCCTCGATGATGATCTCGAGAGGAATTCCGGACGGAAGAGTTGTGGAGATCAAGGATGTTGAGACCGGGACAAAGGGAGTCACTGCCGAGATGAAGGTTGTGAGACCTTTCGAGGATGGCCCCTTCGAGGACCTCCTGTCCATCCTGGATAAGATTATCACAGGCAGATTCAAGGCTCCGCTTCAGGGAAAAGTCCAGGCTTACAATATGGCGGCAGCGGCCACACTGACGCTGTTATCTCTTTCCGGAGCCTATTCCCACAGCAGGGTAAGAGAGGGCAATCTGAAAGCGGTTGAGGACCTGATCGATGGCTGCTCGGAACCGATCATGAAGGAATTCGAGACCGAAGAGATCAAAAATCGGGTAATAAAAGGGCTTTCGGCTGTCAAAATACCGGGCAGAATGGAATACATTCCCATTGGGGATCTCGACGTTCTTTTCGACGGGGGCCACAATGCAGAAGCATCCATGTCGCTGGGCAGATCGATTTCCGAGATACATCCGGGAAAGAGATTCCCTATGTTGATATCCATGATGCAGGGGAAGGATCCTGCGGCCTATGCCAGGGGCATAACTGATGTGGTTTCCGATGTTGTGATAACCGAGGTCGAGGATGAGAGGTCTCTCCCAGCCGGAAGGATCGGTTCAGCCATGGCTGATTGTTTTGGATCGGGAACAGACATCCATGTCAGGAAATCCATGGACAGAGCCTTTGAACTCTGGATGAAAATGGCGAAGAAAAAGGGTATCGGAATAGCCGGAGGCAGTTTCTACCTCTACGCTCCGCTGAAAGAGAGGATCAAAAGGCCCATCTAGCCCATTCCTTGCCGCCCTTGATCAATTTCATCGTTCCCTTGAAGGATTTTACAAGCTTCGGTCTCTTCCAGGCTTCCTTGATAATCTCCGTCTTTCTTATACTCCAGATGTCTCTCCCCTTTGCTATGGATGTGAGATGGTTCAATAGATCATCATCGAGTGATGAAAGAATGCGCATCCTTTCCAGATTCGTTGGGGTGAAGGCGGGATGATCGATCATCTCCCTTTTCCAGTTCTCCAGGCTTTCCGTGTCCCCGGAAAGATATTTCGAGACTGCCTTTCCACCTTCTTTACCCGAGAGAACCGCACCTATGATACCTCCCTTGGATATGGGATTGGTGAAACCCCCCGAGTCTCCCACCAAAATAGCATCGTTTTTAGTACAAATCGTTTCCGTCCCGTTGATTGGAAGCAATCCTCCCTGGTATCTCTTTATCGATGAAGCAGGGATGTCATGGATCCTCATAAGCCACTTGAGGTCCTCAGCAGTATCATTTGGTGTTACAACCCCTATGTTGATCTCATCGCCCCTGGGAAAGAACCAACCGTAGCCTCCTTCGAGATCTCCTTTTACATGAAAGAGCAGTTCATCTCCTTGTTTGGGAATATCGATCTTGGCCCCCAATGATCTCATTACAACCGGCGAATAGTCTGGAAAGGCCTGTTCGATCAGGTTTTTATTCATGCCGCAGGCAAGGACCAGGAAATCAGATTTGAAAACACCATCTTTGGATCTGATGGTCCACCCGCTTTCATCATTGTTAATCTTCAAGACCGGACTCTTGAGCTTCAGGACAGCTCCCGATTCAACAGCTTTGTTTACGAGCTCCTTGTCGAAGATATCCCTCCGGATGTTGAATCCCTCGGCGGCGGAGAAAAGGTCCTCGCCGGAGGGCGACCTAATCCTGTATCCGTTTATCTTATTCACGATCCAGGGTCCGTCCGTGGATAGACCTGCCACTTTAATGGTATTCTTCGAAAGGGCCTCTCCGCAGTTGACAGGTTCCCCAACTTCCTTTCTGGATTCGAATACGATCACCGAATGACCATTGCCGGCCATCTCTGCCGCGGCACAGGATCCCGAAGGCCCCGCACCGATGACGGCAACGTCCAATCTAGGATGAGATCGAGGATTCATCATAAGGTCAATACATTGGATATTGATATTTTTGTTTGATAAAAACGTGGAAACGGCATACCAGCTACTCTTGCGAGGTAAAATCCCTTCCCGTTAATTATGGCAGGTGTATCATTCCTCGAAGATATCCTTGAGGTAATTGGTCCCCGTCAGGTTGTCAGGTTTCCTGTATTCCGAACTAATGTAAAAGCATTTCATCTGAAGGGAATACAGACTGTTTTCCGACATTATCATCCGGCTCATACCGTCCACCTAGTGTATTAATGAGTCTTTGCTTTATATAAGGGTTTCTAATAACGCAGTAGTTCCGAATGTATCGCTCTGTTTCACACAGGTTTTATTATGTGAAAAAA
>CAYULA010000029.1:0-45834 GCA_964445525.1 uncultured Thermoplasmatales archaeon
GGACCGGTTATTTCATTTCCCAGGTGAATCTATCCTCATTTTCGAGTAGAATAAGGATCCATGGTTGTGAGTTCCATCAAGATGGTTATTATTGCAAATCTATTTATGACAATTCAAAATATTATGATATCCATGTTTCCAACTCATTTTTTAATCTATATGGTTTTTTTTCAAGCGGATATTATGGTATTAATTCATCAGAATTAATAATCCAAAATAATTATTTCAGAATAGAAACTTATGTGACAAAAAATGTGGATGCTTATAAATACAATCAAGTTGGGATTTTTTTCAAACAGGGGTTTAATATAACAATCAAAAATAATTCTTTTTATGGATGGGGGACTACAGCTACTCCTTCAGGGATTAGAACAGATTATTATAAAAATTCTCCCAATTATAAATATAAAATATTTAATTGTATAATAATTAATAATCATTTTAGAGAGAATAGATCCTTTACTAGTGTATTAATATCATATTGTAAGAATATTGAATTCTTCCAAAATGATGAAATCAGTAAATATGGTATTAAGGTCTATTATTCAACAAATATTTCAGTATATAAAAATTTTAGAGGTAATTTTAAAGTATACAAATCTAAAAATATATCAATGTATGACAATATTTTAATTAGAAACTCTGATGGATTAGCTGGTTCTGGTAAACATATTTCAATACATGATAACAATGTTTATAGAATTGGTGCATTTGGAGATGATATTAAGGTCCATGATAATATATTTCTAAGGCAAGGGATAGAAGCAGGAGGACAGAACATTTCCATCCAGAACAATACACTTCATTTTTCTGCGGGCCATACCGGAAACGTCCAAGGGGCTATTCGGATTGAAGGAAGAACTTCTTCAGCAGAACCAATTTTCTCGAATTCGAATATTACAATAAAAAACAATAAAATCGATGCAAAAGGGGATCTAGTATTCACTGAAACAGTTGTGGATGGATTTGGATGTGCGGGTGTTTATTTAACTGATATAAACGGTCTTACAATGGTGAATAATATCATCAGAAGCAACGGAAGGACAGCAAAAGGATGTTTATTTACACATGTAGTAAATACGAACATTCAGAATAACTCCATAGAGGTAAAGGGAAATTTTTCTGTGGGTGTCAATATTGGAATTCATGTAAGATGGGGAAATCGTATCAATTACGGCCTAACAATGTATGAAAATGAAATTGTGATGGAAGGAAATGGTACGACTGCGTTCAGGTTCCAACAGAGAGTATATGATAACGACCTGTTCGATAATAAGGTGGTATTGAACGGTGGTTACGGACAGAAAGTTGTTGCCGCAAAGGATGATGTAACTCAGTCAATATCTTTCTCCGAAGTGATACTTGACGGTACCCAGGGACTTGAGGCGGAGCTCACCGAAGATTCCGAACTGACCGTGATCGGAGCTCCGATAACGAATGCAACCATTTCCGAAGATTCCAAACTTGATCTGTATCAAAGACTGGAAGTGGGAGCCGTCGATGTTTACGAGGAACCTCTCGAGTATGCTGATATCAAGGTCCTCAATGACGGAGATGAGTACTCGACACCTGGATACGGAGGAGAAGAACCATACCCCGGAAAACAGGGATACATAGGTCCATTTGTCGTTCACGACAGGATATTCGACGGAAGCAATTCCGCTGAAATCTTCAAAACCAACATGTCCGCCAAATATGAAGGAGACATCTCCTGGGAACATTCCGTGTTGATGAATATTCATGAGACAACCAGGTATATATTCCAGATTCCGGACCTGGATCAACCTTCCATTCCGAAAGGATTGAAGGCAACACCAATAGATGGAACACAGAACATACTGATCGAATGGGAACCTCTTCCGAGATACTGCCAGAGCTATAACATCGAATACAGGATCGATGATAATTGGCAGGAACTATATCCGGTCGATCACCCCGAACATGAATTCGTTCATGTAGGTTTGGATCAGGATACAATCGTGTATTATAGGATTCGAGCCTTCAACGGGAATCTGTTTTCGGAGTGGAGCAACATGGTATCCGCAATATCCGGCGATACCACTCCTCCCTCTTCTGCAATCGGCCTGAACATTACCCTGATCGAATATGACAGAATAGGAATAACATGGAATCAAAGTAAGGATCATGATGTGGTGAAGGTCAGCATTCAGGCCAGAGAGAAAGGATCGGGAACCGTTAGAAACGAGACTGAAATCGATTCAAGGGAAACTTCCGTGATCATCGGTGAGCTGGAACCCGATCACATCTACGAGATGGTGGTCAGGTTCGTTGATGATGCGAATCTCTTCTCGAAGTCCTCCGTTCTCGATGCCAGAACGGATTTCATGAAAGGAACATTAACAGTAAACGTCGAATACGAGGAAGGATCGATCTGGGAGGGGGCTGCTTCTTCTTTGAAAGTAATACTGTCGGGAGAGAATCATTCCCAGCCTTCAGGAAAAACGGATCAATTCGGGACCTGTACGTTCGAGGGCCTCCATATTCCGGACACGATTACCGTGATAGTCGAGCCGCCAAGAGGATTCGAGGGGACCTGGGGAAGGATCGAAGGTTATATCAGGATCACCTCGGAGGATATCCATTTCAAAGAGAACGGACAGACAGAGGAGATTGACCTAGTAATGAAGTATTATTCCAAAGATTCTGGAATAAGATCCGGAATGATATCCGGTAGAGTATCATATCCTGATGAAGGCAAGATGGAAGGGCAAAATGTACCCTTTTCCAGAGTGGAGCTTCTCCATTTGAATGGAACCATTTACAATGAAACAACAACAAACGGTGAAGGCTATTTCGAGTTCCGGGATCTTCCTCTCTCTTTCAACTGCAGAGTTATCGCATATCCGAGGGAAGCGGATGGCGATAGATATCTTGAAAACAGTACCGGGATCCTACTGTTATCCAGAGATAATTTCCAGTTAACCGTTGGAATTGTTTTGGTATACAATCCTCCTTATAATGATCCTGAATACGTGAAGGTGCTGGCATATGGTCCCACGGGAGAGATAACCGATAATAAAACCGAGATCCATATCGAGTTCTCCCATCCTATTGCTACAGTGGACCTCTCGGATATGATAACGATCTCACCCTCTCCTGAATTGTTACAGATCGATATATCATCTGACGGGAAGAGAATTGAAATCGATCACAGTGGGTTCGAATCCGATACAAGATACAACGTATCGGTATCCATCATGCTTGAATTCGAGGGAGTTCTCGGCCTTAATGAAACCTTCAAGTGGTCCTTCTGGACGGATGAACAATTGATCGATCCTGAGGATGAAGAAGAAAATGACAGGGAAATGAAATGGTGGATTCCCGTTGTCATTTTCATGATAATTGTTGTGGCAGTCGGGTTATACCTCTATTTGAAAAAGAATAAAGAGGATTTCAATGGGGATAACCAGGAATGATCCTTCCATGATTCCAGGCAAGGTAACCTTTTTCAATAAAACAACGTTTGAACCGGGATGACAGAACTGATCGGAGAAGGAGCTGGGCTTGTAAAAATACATCCAAGGCGATGAGATTGCTTGGAGAGGCAAAAACATTTTTACGGAGGTCGGCGAAATCGAGGTTCTTTCCGAGGTGGATTTAAATTTGGCCCTTCTTCAGGTAGAGAAAGGTAACATCAATTGGGCTTGGAAGTACTCCTAGGCTGCAGAATCATTCCCTCTCACCTACAAGAGGAAAAGGGAGGAAAGAAGAAGGGTGTTCGAGGGTCGAATGAGGGCCAAGGGATTACTTTGATGGGACTTCTCTTAAAAACCCCCCCCCCTCGCAAAATCCGCCTGTCGGGAAATCCTTATATCCTCCAGGCCGATATTTTCGTTTTCGATGAAGATGAGAACCATTTACGGAATAATTCCCCTTCTCGGTGCTATCTTACTTTCTGTAATGATTGCTGAAAGCTCCGACGGGATCACGACAATGCCAAGATGTGCGATCATAATCGTATCGGACCTCGAAGGATTCGATCAGGAAGAACTGGAGAAAGCCGATCAGTTCTACCAGTACCTGTTGGACCAGGATTACACCGATGAGGATATCTATTTCCTAACAGAAGATGGTAGAACAGGATTCGAAGATGATCCGTCCACCTCCAACATCGAGGCAGCCTTCTCATGGCTGGAAAACACTTCGCAACCCTCGAGTCAGCCCGTGATCTATATCCAGGACCATGAGAAGCTCATATCCGGTATTGTTAACTTTCAATTCTCGGATGGCAACGTATCAGCCAATACAATAGATGGTTGGCTAGATTCAACCCAATATCAGGACCTAACAATGATCCTGAACGGAAACAGATCGGCCCTTGCAGGACCTGTTCTATCGTCTTCTTCCCGGGATATCTTCTGTTCCATGTGATATGATCAATCATACAATGAGGACCTTTTCAACATAACCAGAGGATTGAACGACCCCACTGCGGATTCGGATTATGATGGAGAGGTCAGCTATCACGAGGCTTTTTTACAGGAATGCTACAACCTCAGAAATGAGGAACAGTATCCACAGATGTGGACCATATAATTAGATAAGGAGTGAGACACGTGAAGAATAAGTATACAATAGGAGCAATGCTTCTGGTGATATTCGTGATAACAACGAATATTCCGGGAGCACAAGCTGCTCATTCGAACAGCCAGAGAATATCGGGAAATCCGGAACCTGGTTGGCTGGATTGGAAGGATCCGGCAATCAGTTCCAATGGAGATGTAACTGCAATAGTATATGTGAGGAATAATGACACAAGAAATCCAAATACAGTCTACAGGATCTGGATGAAAATTTCTGTAGATGGTGGATCCACATTTCTCACACCGGCAACCCAGGTTTCCAGCGGTGATCTGACTTCAGAACAAAGACATCCTGATGTCACCGTGGTAACAATGCTGGATGATGGAGTAGAAGAAACAGAAATATTTGTAACCTGGCAGGAAAAGGACTCATATGGAAGATGGGAAGTATGGATCAGGAATTACACTGTCGATGGTTCGGATATATTGCCAACCGGTGTACCGGAAAAGATATCTGTTTACGGAGGACCATATACCGAATCAATGTATCCGAGGATCAATGGATCATACATACCCGATGAAAATGATGACGACCCTGCAACGTTTGTCATGCTGGTTTTCCAGCAGGGTGCCGGGTCCTCTGGCAGATACACTGTGAAATATTCCTATATGGTCCATGACGCATCCGACAATCCAATGAATCCCTGCGGTTGGACTACTCCAGATACGCCCCTGGGTCTTGAATTGAACGAGGAAAACAGCTTCGAACATCCTTCCATCGATACCTTTGCTTACTTGAGGGATGATGGACCGGTTGAAGCCTGTACACTCTTCAGTATTGTCTGCGATGAAAAAAATTATGACGGACCTGGAACATACAGATGCTGTTTCTGGGATGGAAAATTAACAATATCGGCTCATGACTATATTTCTCCGATTTGCGAAACAGTTACTCATTTCAATTCGGATTCAGATGAATACGGTTACCCTGACTGCTGTATCGAATTCTATGATGACCTGGTAAGAGAGGTTGTCGTATGGCAGGCTGACAATGATACCGCCATGGCAAAAAGCTACACTACTTTGGATACAATAGCTCTCGGTCCATGTAAATCATCTTCAATGAGGGGGATATCAATCGATCACATTGAACAGGAATACTATTCGAGTGCTACCAATTCTACAAGATCAAACTGGACGAATCCAGGAGGAATTACGGTCATCTGGAGAAGTGGTGCAATAAATCCAAGCACAGATGAAACATATGGAATTGACTCGATAAATCTGGAACATAAAGGAGGTAATCTCAGGATATCACATGACTATTGGAATGATGATGATGGAAGTGATGATTCAGATGCAGGGACAGATTATGATCCCGTATGTGTTTACCATGAAACAAATGATCCGGATGACAGATACATCGATATCTCATCGATATTTCCTGATGAGTCTCATGTGAGTTATCTGAAAGATCAAAAAGAAATTTGGTACTTCACATTGGATGACTATCTTGAAAAAACATGAGAAGTGAATACCCTTCCTTTCCGGGAAGGGCAATTTCTTTATTATACAGGAAAAAAGGTTGAATGCTCATGAAAAAAAAGAGATCTCGGATATTTATTCTGATTATAATTCATTTGATTATTTTTCAGTCAATTGCTGTCATTGTTATAACAGACTTTGGAGTCGAAGGTAACTATTCCCATTTTAATGATAGAAGAAATATCAGCAAAAAATCCCCGGAGAATTTACTTGAAAACTTCACAGGGTTTGAATTGTTTCCAGGTCAACCAACAGACATTGTCAGCATATCGGATATAGATGATAATTCCCTCGTTGATCTGATCGGCCTGGGTGGAGATAGGAGAGTGAAAATCGAATGGAATCCAGAAAATCAAACTTTCACTCGAGTTGAATTCGGAGAACTTCCAGGGATTGGGATATCAGCATCCCGCTACTTTGAGGATTTGAACGGAGACAATACCATCGACCTTCATAATGGTAGATCCCTTTTCAACTGGATAAATAACTCCCTTGTTCTCGTCCAGGAAGGAAGAGAAGGGTATGAATTCGGAAGCCAGGATTTCGGAGATTACGATTCCGACGGAGATTTTGATTTTTTATGCGGTGCGGGAAGAAGTGGTTTCTATATTGGAAAGAATTTAGGAAACGGAACCTTTGTAAATGCGCCAAAAAATGGTCTTCCAAGCTATGAAGGAGCTGGAACACCAAGTATCAGATCCCTTTGTCATGAATTTCAGGATATCAATGGGGATGGTTGGATTGATATTGGATGTGGAATAGGTAGCGATCTAAATGAAGAACCTGGGCCCTATCTGTTCTGGACAAATAATGGAAAAGAAAGATGGACAGGTTTCTCGGAAGGATGCCCCACCTATGACTTTGGTTGGGATATGGACATGGCAGATATGGACAATGACGGTGATTTCGATTGTGTCATGTATTTCAACAATAACAAGACCAAGATCTTGGAAAATAACTACCCCGAGCCTTGGAGGATTCACGACTTACCCGACGATTCCATCCTTACATCAGGTTTCACGCCGTTAAATCTTGAAGCAGGTGATTTGGACAACGACGGTCTGAACGATGTCGTGCAGACATATTATCAGGTTGTGAGAGATGACGAGGGAGAGATTCAATACTCGAATGCCATAATAGCGATCTATTACAACAACGGAGATTACACCTTCCGGATAGAAAAGACAGAATCCTTCATTCAAACCTATCCGAGATTGCTTCCTCTCTCAGATATCGACCTGGACGGAATACTTGACATCATTACATCACCGGGAGGAAAAAATGATCCAGGGATTAATCCCATTGTTTTCTTCAACAAGAGAAACATAAACGATGATTTCTTTATTCAACCGTTGCGAAGAGGTAATATATACAGGGCAGGAACCTACGAGAAGATGGACTGGAGTTCCAGAAGAATGAATGAATTGCTTGGTCCAGACAACAGATTCAATTTGTCGATATCATTCTTCGGGAAATCTGGAAAATATGATCCCCTGGTCACCAACCTCACCAAATGGTGGACCTACTGGACAGTTCCTGACTTCCCGACAAACAACGCTTACATCAAGGTTGAAGGAATGAACTTATCCGACACTTACGGGCCCATCAAGATCTTCTCCAAGGATGATCAACTGTATCCGGTTGAGGTAAGTTTCGATGTTGATCATGATTATGTCACAACAAACAGAAATGTAAATGTCATTCTGAAACCCGACAATGCGCTTGAACAGAACGTAACGGTTCATGTTAATCTAAATCATTCCAACGGTACGGTGGACATGGGATTCCACAATGTTACCATGGGATCGGAAACAGTATTCTCCTGGTTCGTCCCCTCCGATATGTTCGAACTGGATTGCAGGTTCGAAACCTCATTTCAATACAAAGGGAATGAAGCTCTCTTCTACCAGGAAAACGGTTACAACATTCTTTCGGATGATAGATTCTTCGAAAATGTTAGATTACCGTCCAATAATGATTTCTACAAGGGATTGAACGGAACATTCCATATCGGATGTCTTGCAAGGGACGGATCAAATCTCACGCATTCAAGCATTTTCGAGGTCATGGATAACAGCGAATATTTTTCAATAGAAAACCTGGGAGATGGCAGTTTCTCCATTCACGGGAAGAAAATTGGATCGGATATGGTCTTCTTCAAGGTGAATTGTTTCGGAGTGATCAAATCAGTGGGCATTCAATTTGATATCGTCAGATCGATATCCGCATTGGGTCTGGAAGGCGAACAAGAAATCTATCACACGGGAGATATCATAAGGATCGAATGCAACCCTCTCGATATTGACGGTGATCCTATTGATATAGAAAAGGACGAGGTGGAGTGGACAGTGTCGGGACCTGCCACGGGAAGATATCCAGGGGTAGAATTGTTTGCAACAACGGCAACGGCACCAGGGGCAGTAGGGATTACAGGAACATCTAATCTGGGTCACGGAGATGTAAGGGAAAATATTACTGTAATTGTTGAACCTGCGATCAATAAAATCCTGTTAACGATTACCGAACCTCTTGTGGTGAATCAAGAAACTATGTTAGTTCCCGAGATTATCTCATGGAACGATTCGAAACTGGATTATTCCGCATTGACTTGGGATATACCGGAAAATGTCATTTTCACAGAGATCGGTAACGGATCGGTTATTATCAAACCCACAAACTCGAAAGAATTTGAGATATCCTGCACGGCCGGTTTCTTAAATGAAACATATACAGAGAGTTACAAATTCTCTACCAACGTATCGCTTGCCGATATGGAACTGATCCCAGATTACGGATCCGTCCCCATCGGTGGAATGACAGAGGTTACCGTTTTATTGCAAGGACCTAACGGCAATACCTACGATCTCTGGCATCGGATTTCCGTTTCAATATCGGGCCAAGGTGATGCCGACTTCGATGTAGAAAACGATATAATTAAACTTATGGGTAAATCGGAAGGATCGATTGAACTGAATGTCTTTGTTGAAACCCTGCACGGATCATATTCAGATAAGACAGCATTGAATGTATTCAGAGCACCGTCGCTAGTCATATATAAAGGACCTGAGAGGATCATAAGATCATTATCATATCCGGTATCTTTCACCGTGTTGGATAGAAAGGGAATAGAAATCTTCCCGGAAAATTACACTGCTACAGTTGAAAATTCCTCATTCGATCCTTCATCAGAAAGATGGATAATTGGATATGACACCACAGGGGAACTCAGGATTAGGATCAACGTTCAGGTTGAACATATTTCAATTCAGAGCTTTGAAAATATAGAGGTCCTGCCAAGAAGTATGGGAATCGAAACCGGAGAATTGCCCCATCCTATAAGAGAAAATACCAACATCACCATCAAACCGAACATGAAATTGGAAGGTGGCAAGGATACATCGAATGTGAACTGGTCAATTATCGGTGTTTCCGGAGGAATCGATTACCTTATCAATGAAGACGGATCGATAGAAATCCAAGGATTCCCTCCGGGATTGATTAACCTCACTTTGTCCGGTGAGAGGTACGGGGAAATCACATCAAAGGAGATTACATTAGAGGTCCTCGAATCACCCGAAATCGATAGTATACTGATCAAGAAAGTAAAGGGAGATGGGGGTACTTTGATCCACTTCCAGGTCCTGGATCAGTACGGTTTCGACATATCGGACCTGTGCGATTTCAAATGGAGTGGAGATTACAACTGGGTTGATGGTAACAGCTCCTTTGTTGAAAAAGGAAAGGTTACAGTTCATATAGAACTGGATGACAGTTCCGTGAGAAAGGAGATTGAGATTGAAGAAAATAAAGATGAAAAAACATCCATACTGATAGTAATAATCCCATTAATAATAATTATTTTTATAT
Organism: uncultured Thermoplasmatales archaeon; assembly: GCA_964445525.1. GTDB lineage: Archaea > Thermoplasmatota > Penumbrarchaeia > Penumbrarchaeales > Penumbrarchaeaceae > Penumbrarchaeum. The sequence goes on from CAYULA010000029.1 coordinate 9,957, forward strand.
TATTTCTTGTTTTTCTGTTAAGAAGAAGGGGACATTCAAAAAACCAGGACACTTACTCCGAAGAAGAGATAGAATCTTGATTTCTAACGAGTAAGCAAAAAAGGAAGGCATCATTGTAAAATTCTTATTGAAAAATCATTCACATAAGTCGGATAATTTATAATAGTCAGGAAAAGGTGCTCATGATAGAGGATTAACATGGTTGGGAAACGAGTAATAATAATAATTATTTCCTTGTTATTTATACTAAATATTAACAATATAATACCAACACATGATTCGTTGAATTTTAAAATATCAGAATCCGAAAGAGATAATAAAGATATCATAAAAACAAATTCTACTTCACTTTTCCTCGAACCAGTATTGATCGAGGATATGAATGCAAGGAAAATGGTCCTTTGTGATTATGATAACAATGGATTTCCGGATATCATACATTATCATAAGGATGGATATAATGATCCATTGGGTATGTTCCACGTTCAAATGAACAAATCGGGGATTTGGAATAAAACAAAGATCAATGATCTAGCATATATCAAAGCATATACAAATCTTTCAGGAGACGATACTCGGGATTTTCTACACCATACAGGTATTGAATACCATAATCATTTGGTCATTTCGGAGATGAATTCGAATGGATCCATTTCAAGAACATTCACCCATGATAAGGGAAGTGGCTTTTCACATATCATGTTAGACGATGTTGATATTGATGGTGACCTCGATTTGATCTTGGGATATAGTAGCAATTACGTCCAGGTTTACCAGAATCTGGGAGAGGGAGAATTCAACTATGACTGGGATAACGGAATTCCGGATAGAGCAAAGGATCCTAACCTTCCAAGCATTGATACCGAGGATCTGAAAGTGGGAGATATCGATTGCAATGGATTGCCTGACATAGCCACCGCTACGAAGTGTAGCATGGGTTACGGATTTCCTCCCGGTTCAAGATATTTCCTGATGTTGAACGAGGGAGATGGAAATTGGACTGATGCTTCAATGGATTTTCCTCGTGGAAAGACCATATTGAACATTGATCTGGCAGACCTCGACAATGACGGTGACCTGGATTACGGAATTCTGGGTCAGGATGAAGGATGGATCTATGAGAATATTGACGGAAAGAAATGGAATGTCAGACCGTTTCCGAATTTTCATAACCAGATAGACTATTTTACTTTCGAGGACATAGACCTTGATGGAAATGAGGATATCCTTGTGAGGGACGTGATATTCAAGGATGAAACCACATTGTTCTTTGAAATCAACATTTCATTCGGGAACGGAGATTATACCTGGAAAACGGTAAACCAGATGAGTAAAATCAATAATTCTTATTACGACCCGATCTTTGAGGATTTCGACAGGGATGGAGACCTTGATATTGTGATGAGGGGCGGTGGTATCTATTTCTGGGAAAACAACATCTCGATCAAACCAAACATGAGCTTTATAAAAACTCCCTCTTCCACTCACTTCAGGTCCGGATATCTGACGGAATTCTCCTGGACCATGAAGGATGCGTACAAAATCTGCAAAAGGACAGAGGACCTCGAATTCAACCTGAGCATATCATACACGGGACCGAAAGGTCCTTTCTTTCACATGAAAACCGTCAAAGGGCAGTGGTGGACCGATCTGATCATTCCCGACATGCCTTCCAATGATGTCTACTTCAAGATTAATTTCTCAGATTATTCTACATTATCAGGCCCCTACACCATTCACGATTCGAATGGTATGGGTTCTTTGGTTGAACTCACAGAACCGGAGTATGATTCGTTCTTGATAGGAGGTGAGGAGGTTGATATTACACTGAGAACAAGCAATCATCTCCAAACCGGCACCTACCCCATCTATCTTGTTAGTGAAGGAAACAGGTCCCATCTCGGTTCCTTCCATCTTCAGAGTGGGGAAAATAACAGCTTCAAGATTAAAATCCCTCACGGTTTCTATTCAACCTATGGCCATCTGGAAGTTTCAATTCCATGGTTCGGAAATCAGAGAGAAGTTGATACCGTTTCAAGGTTCCAGGTGATTCCGACACACATGGTTCCACATCACTTTGATCTCAGCGAACACCATGTTCCGGCTGGGTACAAGACCAATATCACGGTGCCCGTTTTTTCCATCAACGGTACAGATATCTCATCCGATTGCGATTACAAGATACTGGGAAAATCTAATGGGATCAAGGTTTATCCCTACAAGGACGGAATAATCAACATCACTTGTTCTGATGTTGGTAGATATAATTTTACATTAAGTACTAAGAAGTTCTCAAAAGCGGTAATGGCAGATATTATGTTGATTTCTCACCGGAATCTTCATACTATCTCACTTTTTACTCCCGAGACAGAATGTATGGTTGGTGAACCTTTGGAGCTCTTCTTCAGGGGATTGGATCCTGATGGGAAATATCTTCAGATAGATGAGGAATTGATAACATGGGAGATAACAGGGAATTGCGAATATTCCATACAGGGCAGTGCATTGATGGTTATTCCACATTCCCCCGGGACAATCAACATTTCTGCGGAAGCCGATACGGGTTTGGGACCTGTTACCGGATCAGTTGAATTAGAGGTTTATCCAACCATAGAAAGGACAAGAATCACCACGAATGAAAAATCGATGATGAACGGCAGTGTGCAGGACCTGTACTTGAATATATGGACTAATGACAACCAACCAATTTCAAATTATCAGATTACATGGACCTCAAATGATAATGCTGCAATAATCTCACATTCCCTGCAAAATGCCGTTATAAAAGCGGTAAAAGAGGGAGAGATCGAGATCAGGGCAGTTTTACGACATTACGATGAAACATTTACATCAACAACCACGATTGATGTTTATCCGGCACCGGGATCCATCAGGATGGATAAAGAAATAATCCAGGAGATCGGGAGAAGCGAGGAATATCAACTTGAGATATTAACAACAAACAATTTCCCTTTCGAGGGCGATCATTTCATCGGTTCATATCTTATCGATCCTGAAATCGCCTCCGTATCAATCGAAGACAACATTCTGACGGTTATCGGAGATGAAGAGGGCGAAACAGAACTGATATTGAACCTCTCCACAATGGAAGGGATATCATTCGAGAGTACCTTTCCGGTTTCGATAAGGTCCTCTCCTGATAGAATCTCAATAGGTAATTATCCGGAATATCCGAGGACCGGACAATCCTTCCAGGTCGATTTCAGCGTTTTCAATTACAGGGAAGATGAGTTGAAAGGTTTCTCTGTTGATTTGAAATCCAATCTAACTGAAATTGAGATCATTGACTATAACCATTTTTCAGTATTACCTATGAAATCCGGATATGACGAGATCATCATCACCGTTGAAAAATACGGAGTTGAGATAGAATCGAAGATCAATTTCCGGATAGTCCCTACGGTCTCGGAGGTCCTGATCGAGATGGATTCATTCGAGGTACCCGTAAACACCGGGAATGGATTCTCTTTGATCCTGAAAGATCCGGCGGGAAACGAGATCCCATGGACCGATTTCCAATTCAACATGCATCGGGATATTGCAATCGAAGAATCCGATAACGGATTCAATTTGAACGGGTCCGGGACCGGAACCTATCAGATTTTCTACACCACCGAATATTTCGGGAGAACCCTGGAAGGGTCCTTCAATGTGACCTTATACGAGATCTCGATACTCTCGGAAATTCAACTCACCTTTGATGAGAACAGCCGAGTGGTGGAGGTCCTCTGTCTGGATCAGAATTCGGATAACATCACCTCACTGTGTTCTATACAATGGTCAGGGGATTTCCAGGTCTTGAACGATTACAAGGTCATCTCGAGATCTGAAAAATTATCCGTTACAGTGACCCTAAATGAAACATCCTTGGAAGATGAGATCGATACACCGGTATCTGAAGATAAGGAAAAAGAAACCAGCCTCATCATGATCTTCATCATTTCGATTCCCATGATCATTCTGATCGTTGTTGGCATATTCATAATACTTGGAAAAACCCGAAAAATAAATGATGAGAAATCAGGACCTGAATGATACGGGATTTCACATAGAGGAATATTAATACATCACTGATTCTAAGGTATTTGAAGGAAGGGACCTTTTAATTATAGAAAGAAGAGAACCTACTGGTTCTCTTCCTTTTCGAGGACCCTCACGGCATCTCCCTTGATTGTGACGGGAATGGACACCATGGCCTCGAACAATTCAACGGTGATCTCCTCCTTGGAAGTATCGATCTGCTTCACACGGGCCTTCTCGCCCTTGAAGGGTCCGTTGATTATCTCGACGATATCACCCTCGGTGATATCTGCAACGATGGGCTTGGGAGCCAGGTAATGTTCTATCTCCTTCAGGGTTATGTCCTTGTCCCCTCCGACGAGGCCCCTGACATACTGCATTCCCTTCAAAAGCTCCTCTATTGCCTTCTCGTTCTTTTCTCCCTCGATCAATACATAGCCTCTGAGCTTTGTGGGAGATATTATCGAGAATATATGAGCTCCCTTTCTCTTGGCTTTATGACCGAGGTTCTCAGCCACCGTCTTTTCATGACCGAGGGCCGTCTTTATCGCGAATATCGTATGGGGAAAATCCACTTCATCAAGTTCGCCTCCCCCCGACTCTTCATATGCCAAAGGATCACCTACCGATCGTTATATTCCAAGGACCCAACTCACGAAATCGGGAAAATAGTCCCAGAGAAGTAGTATGGCAAACCCCATTCCACCGATCAAAGCTATACCGATTCCTGTGATGATCAGTGTCTTGGAGTACTCCTCGCTGGAGGGCTTCCTCGCCATCTTGAGGACCCTTCCGTATCTGCCCTTTCCGGTGGTCTTCAATTTGAACTCGAGCCATCTCTGCCCCTTCTGGCTCCTTTCCCAGGTCCAGTTCCAGGTCTTTTTTAGAAGGTCCATTTCCATATCACCTGATGAAGTCTATGCCAAAGCGGGCCTCGCCAGTCTTCTTCAGGGACTTCCCGAATATCTGCTTGGATTTAACACCTGTGATTACCAGCATGACCCTGATGGTATCTCTGAGCTCGGGGTCGATCTGGGCTCCCCAGATTATCCTCGCCATGGGATTGACCTTTTTGTGAATCTCAGCCGCTACAAGCTCCGCCTCCGAAACCGTCATGGACTCTCCGCCGCTTACATTGATCAGGGCACCGGTGGCGTCCTGTATATCCACTTCCAGAAGTGGAGAATCAAGTGCGGCACTGACTGCTTTCATGGCCCTGTCATCATCGTCTGACTCTCCGATGCCGATCATTGCAACCCCGCCTCCCTTCATGATGGTCTTGAGGTCTGCGAAGTCAAGGTTGACGAGACCGACCTTGGTGATTATCTCGGTGATTCCCTTTATGGACCTCATCAGGATCTCGTCGGCCACCTTGAAAGCGGCGTTCAGCGGAAGTCTGGGGACAATTTCCAATAGCTTGTCGTTGGGGATGACAATAACAGTATCAGTGTGCTCCTGAAGCTTGTCCAGGCCGTATTCGGCGTTCTGCATCCTTACAACGCCTTCCGCGGTGAAAGGCTGGGTTACGATGGCTATTGTAAGCCCTCCCAGTTCCTTTGCGATCCTGGCGACCTCGGGAGCCGAACCTGTTCCCGTTCCTCCTCCCAGTCCGCAGGTTATGAAGACGATATCCGAGTTCATCAGACCGGACCTTATCTCGTCCTCGGCCTCTCTCGTGGCCTCGCTGCCGATCTGCGGAACGGATCCCGCTCCGAGTCCTCTTGTGGACCTTCTACCGATCAGGACCTTGTGGGGAGCGTGAATGGTCAACAGGTGCTGTGCATCGGTGTTCAGGGCAAAGATATCCGCCCCCACGATGCCCTCCTCGACTATTCTGTTGATGGTATTGCAGCCTGCTCCTCCGCATCCGACGATCTTGATATTTGTCCTGAGTGATGCAAGCACCCTTCTCAGTTCGTCGTCTTCCGGATTGGCTCCCTGCTGCATGGATTCGACCGGGACCTTTTCGGTGGTCTTGTCAGGTCCTTCCCTCTGGAGCCTGGCCGCGAATCCTCCTCCGGAAGGTTTCTCCGGCTGCGGACTCTGGGGCATTTCCCCCCTTGCTTTCTTTTCTTCGCGTTCCAGGACACCCTTTATTATGGACTTCATGATTCTTCCCCCAAATTAGGCTCGGACACACTGGCACTTATATATGAATTACCTTCTCCTTAAACGGATATCCGTATAAAAAGGTTGTCTGGTCATTCATTTTTCCCATCCCGATGTGTCCATCACCGTTTGCGATCTATATCAATCCTCCCCCTTCAGGGCCAGAATGTCGGATCCTCCCGCATCTATGACACCCATGGTGGAAATGGAGAACGGTTTACCGCTTGCCGCTCCAAGTTCGGCATTGTTTCCCCTGAATCTGTACACGGGCATCTTGTAACCCTTGATCTCCTCGAGGTCGTTCTCCGGACAGTTCCTGGAGACAATCACCAGCTTGACCTTCTTCTTCTTCAATTGCTTGATCGTCTCCTTGATTCCCACGGTTACCTTACCGTTCTCCTGGACGTTTCTCAACGCTCTCTTGATATCCAAAGGATCCCTCCTATTCCTCCTTGAGGTCTATCGGCCTGTAAATCAATTCCACAGCACCGGTTCCAAGCGTGATCGGTTGACCCACGATGATGTTCTCCGCCACACCTGCCAGGGGCTCCACCTCTCCGGTGATCCCGGCTGTTAGCAGGTGATTGGATGTGATCTCGAATGCGGCCCTGGCAAGCACCGAGGATTTCTCACCGGAAACACCGTGCCTGCCTATGGCTCTTACCGAGCCTCCCACGGACATTACATCGGCCACAAGCATCAGATGCCTTGCGTCCACGGTGAGACCCTGTTCCGCCAGGGTCCTTTTCGCTTCCTCGAAGATGGCTCTTCTGGCGGCCTCCACTCCAAGCACGTTGGAGATCTCCATTATACTGTTCGTGGTGGTCCTTGCCGTGTCAACTTCCGGAAGCTCCAGGATCTTCTTGAGCGAGGACCCTTCGGTGTAGAGGACGTATTCGTCCCCCTCATGCCTTATGATGGCCCTGACTATCTCGTCGATTCCCTTGATCTTGGATTTCTTTATGGATTCCCACATATTGAGCAGATTCTTGAAATTCATCTTCTTCTGACCCATGAAGTTGATCACGAACACATCCTCCAACCTCTCGATCTGGTTGTCCTTGATCTTCTTGTTTTTCTCTTTGATCCTCTTGATCAGCTGTTCGGTGTCCATATCCTTCTTGGCCATTGCCTTCTCCCTGGGTGTGATGGTGATCGTCATCCTGGCCAGGTCAACTTCCGTGTCCGCCAGATCGGAAACCAGTGTCAGTTCTATATTGTTGTTAACGAACCTCTTGATGTCATCCAGGGTCCTCTCCTGTGAGCGGGTGAGGTGGATCTCCATCATGGGCGTGGAGGGAAGTTTTCTGGCATCCACGATCTCGATGAGCCTCGGGAGACCAAGTGTCACGTTGATCTCAGCCACACCGGCATAATGGAAAGTTCTCATGGTCATCTGTGTGCCGGGTTCACCAATCGACTGGGCCGCCACGATCCCTACGGATTCGTGGGGGTCAACCAGATTTCTCCGGAACTGATCCATGCTCATCTGGCAGATCCTGGGGACATACCTATCCTCCACCTTCATCTCCCTTATCTTCTCGGAGAGATCGAATATCATCTTGGCAGGGAGGTTCATTGCCGTCTCCTTGTCATCAAGAACTTCAGCGAATTTGGAAACCAGTCCGGACATACCCTTAACAGATTGCAGTATCTTTGCTGAATCCCAGTCCTCTCTCTCGGACCTCTCCGCCAGGAAATAGATGTAATCATCTGGGATGGAGACACCTGCCTTTTTCAACGACTTTGCGACAGCATCATCCCTCAGAGGTTTGAACTGCTCAACCTCTATCTCCTCCACCACCTTCTTTTTGGGTTTGTCCTCCTTCTTCTTCTCGGATGGTGCCGGCTCCTCCTCCTTTTTGAGAAGGGTCTCGAACTCCTCGATCCAGATCAATGTGTACTGTCTGGCGCTCTTAACAGAGGTGTTGTTGACAGTTGTAAAGGCTCCCAACGGAAGGCCTTTGGGAAGCTCCTCGATGGATTCCAGGGTGAGATAGGCCAGAGCCGCCCCTTCGGGAACAACTTCCGATAATCTGGGAGGAACCAGCGAGGGATCCTCAGGCCCGGGAAGGGGCTTTTTGTCGGTGTCAATATGTGTTATCCTTGCCTTGAATCCAACGGAGTCGGATTTGATGTAGATGAATCCCTCGATGGGGAGTTCGAATCTCTTGAGGTTAACATAGAACTTGCAGGGCCAGAGGACCTTTCCCTTCTCATTCAATATTCCAACCGCCTGGTTCACGGATTCCCTGTCAGGGGCGGTCCATATGAAACCCATCTCCTTTTCGGCTTCCTTGGATTTCTTCTCCTCTTTTAGCCCCTCGTCATCTTTTTTGGCAGGGCGGACCTTTTCGGATTTTTTATCGTCATTTCCGGATTCCTCATCCATTATAATCCAGGCAAAGGCCCTCTTGAACCTCTTTCCCGATATTCCGGTGATCCTCTGGAGCTGGGTGGGGCCCATGGAGTAAACATCCTCCAGGGAGTATTCCGAATCCTTTCCCAGGAGCTTCTCGATACCTTCTTCCTCCATTCCCCTGGATATGAGGAACTCCTTGAGCTCCTCCTTGTCCTTGATGGAAACGTTCCTCTCTACCATCACTCCACCTCCCTCATAGCTGTTCTGATGATGTCCTCATAGTCAACCGGATCGGACCGGGCCGACCGGGTGGGATCGATCCCGTCCTCACCGTACTTGAACTGGACTATAATCCCTGATGTGTTCCTTACCGTTCTGTCCGGAAGTACTTTGAGATCCTCCAGTGCGTTGATGAGCCTTCTCTGCATGTAACCGGACCTTGATGTCCTAACTGCGGTATCCACCAGACCTTCTCTTCCTCCCATTGAGTGGAAGAAATACTCCGTAGGCGTCAGACCGCTCTTGTAGCAGGATTTAACAAAACCCTTGGCAGCAGCACCAAGGTCCTTCTGTTTGAAGTGAGGAAGTGTCCTACCCTGATATCCTCTCTGGATCCTTTCACCCCTTACAGCCTGCTGTCCGATGGAACCCGACATCTGGGATAGATTGAGCATGGAACCCCTGGCTCCGGACCTCGCCATGATCACAGCCGAATTCCTGAGACCGAGATATTTCGAGGCTATCTGTCCGGCCTGGTCCCTTGCCCTTCCCAGGGTCCTCATGGCCTCCACCTCGAGGGTTTCCTTGAGAGACCTGCCCGGAAGCGGTTCGAGGTATCCCGAATTGAACTTCTTGACGTAATCGTCCACCTTGGCTTCCGCCTCGTCAAGGGTTTCCTGTATCCTCATTTTCGCTTCTTCCGGGATGTCCTCCTCGTCTATACCCGTTGAGAAACCCATCAATGTTATGGCAGTAATGCCCATTCTGGTAGCATCGTCGAGGAACTGCCTCCCCGCCTCTGAACCGTAATCCCGGACTATCTTTTCTAGCAGTTTTCCCTTGAAGGCCCCTATGGATTTTTCATCGATGGGTCCGGATACCAGCCTGGACCTTCCGTTATCGTCGGGTAATATCTTGACCATGCTGTCATCCTTTTCGACTTCCTCGGGTCCTGAGTAAACTGCCGAGGGATACTCCATGTGAAGATCATCCGGAAGTATCTGGGAAAATACGGTTTTTCCTCCCCAGTACGGGGTGTTGTTTTCCCCCATCATATCAGGCTCGGGCAGACCCCCCATGAATGAGGTTCTGGAAAGTATGTGGTATGCCTCCTCCTTGGTGAACATCGGATTGTGGTGGGTGAGCATGAAGTTACCCGATATATGATCGTGTATGGCACCTATGACAGGACCGCCGAACCTGGGGGACAGGATATGTTCCTGGACTCTCATTATTATCTTGGCCTCGGCCCTGGCCTCCTCGCCCTGGAGGCAGTGGAGGTTCATCTCGTCCCCGTCGAAATCAGCATTGTAAGGGGGACAGTCGGGCAGATTGAGCCTGAAGGTCCTTCCTGGCATTACCCTGACCTCATGGGCCATCATGGACATCCTGTGAAGCGAAGGCTGCCTGTTGAACAGGACTATGTCGCCGTCCATGAGGTGTCTCTCGACGATGAAACCGACCTGCAGTTTCTCGAGGAGGGTGTCCTTGTTTCTCTCGGTCAGCCTCAGCCTCTGGCCGTCGGGCCTGATAATGTAATTGGCACCTGGATGGACCTCTGGCCCCCTCTCCACGAAGCTCTTGGCCTGGTCGAAGTTGAACTCGTTCACCCTCATGGGAACGGTGAGCTCGATGGCTATTGCCATTGGTACTCCAACCTCGTTTATCGATATGTAGGGATCCGGAGATATCACGGTCCTTGCCGAGAAGTTAACCCTCTTACCCGACAGGTTCGATCTGAATCTCCCCTCCTTGCCCTTCAATCTCTGGGCAAGTGTTTTCAGGGGCCTGCCGGACCTGTGCCTTGCCGGGGGAATTCCGGAAGTCTGGTTGTCGAAGTACGTTGTCACGTGATACTGAAGGAGCTCCCAGAGATCCTCCACGATGAGCTGGGGAGCACCGGAATCTCTGTTCTCCTGCAGCCTCTGGTTGATCCTGAGAACATCCACAAGCTTGTGGGTCAGATCGTCCTCGGACCTGTCACCCGATTCTAGAGTGATAGAAGGCCTCACGGTAACGGGAGGAACAGGAAGTGATGTCAGAACCATCCATTCCGGCCTGGCTACCTCGTCGTTGAGGCCCATCAGCAGAAGCTGGTCAGTGGGGACCCTCTCGAGCCTTTCCCTTATCTCCTTTGGTGTGAGCTTGTGGCCTTCCTCTCTGAATGTGGTGGGTTTGTCCAGTGTTATTTTCTTGGACATCTCCCCGCAGTCGGGATGTGGGCACTGTGAAACACCAATGGCCTCGCTCCTGATGGAGCTGGAAAGAGCCAGGTACTGGAATGGCTTGGAGGTGATATCGTTTATCTCTCCGATCCTGTCCTTGTAATGCTTCATCCTTTCCTGCGGAAGCTTTACCCTGCCGCAGGATCTGCATGTGGCGGACAATAGCTCCTTGATGAGCTTCGTATAGCCTTCGTGAATGACGGGCATTGCAAGGTCGATGTGTCCGAAATGCCCCGGACATTCATCGACCTTCTTTCCGCAGGTCTTGCACTTGAGACCGGGTTCTATCACACCCAGCCTGGGGTCCATAAGACCCATGTCGATGGGGAATCCATCGTCATCGTAGGTGTCTGCGGTGATGATCTTTGTTGCGGACATCTTCCTTATCTCCTCGGGGGAGAGAAGGGCGAACTGGATCTTGCCGATCTTCTTTGGTATATACTGATAACTAACCATCTTCACACCACCTCAGCGCAGGTCCTCCAGGTTCAAACGCATGGCAACGCACATTGATTTCAGCTCGTCCATGAGCAGTTTGAAGGCATAGCTTGTCTGGACAGGATGGATGTTTCCGGTCTCTCCGCAGACGGGGCACCTCAACACTCCCCTCTTGTCGAGCATGGCAACGTTTCCGCATTTGGGGTTTCCGCATACATACTCGATGGTTCCGTCCGATTCGTCAAGGAGACGATCCTTGATTACCATGGAAACTCCGTGGGCGATCAGACAGTCCCTCTCCATCTCACCGAACCTCAAGCCTCCCTGCCTGGAGCGTCCCTCTGTAGGCTGCCTTGTAAGTATCTGAACGGGACCTCTGGACCTTACATGCATCTTTCCTGACACCATGTGATGCAGCTTCTGGTAGTAGATTACGCCTTTGAAAACGTCAACCCTCAGCCTATTCCCCGTGAAGGGATCATACATGGTCTCCTTTCCGGTATGCTTGAATCCCGCTTCAAGAAGCTCCTTCCTGAGCTTTTCCTCCCTCTCGCCGGAGAAGGCGGTTCCGTCCACGAACCTTCCGTTCATGGAACCGACCTTGCCCCCTATCATCTCCAGAACGTGGGCAACGGTCATACGGGATGGAATTGCGTGGGGATTTGTAACCAGGTCGGGGACTATTCCAGTCTCGTTGAAGGGCATGTCCTCCGGATTGGCTATGTACCCTATGACTCCCTTCTGACCATGTCTGGAAGCGAACTTGTCTCCCACCTCCGGTATCTTCTCGGATCTGACCGTGACCTTGACAAGTCTCAGACCGTTCTCGGATTCTGTCACCATCACCGTGTCCACGTATCCGTGTTCACGGGGCCTGACCGTCAAAGATGTCTCCCTTCTCCTCCTGGGGGTCAGGAAGTCGGTATGCTCCTCGAGGAACCTCGGAGGGGAGGTCCTGCCTATGAGAACATCCTTCCCCTGCACCTCGAACTCGGGAGAGATTATCCCGTCCTCGTCGAGGTTGTTGTAGGCCTCCTCGGTCCTGGCTCCCATTACCTCGGGATCGGGTATCTCTATCCTGTCCTCCTGTCCTCCCGGGTATCTCCTTTCCTCAACGGGGTAGGACCTGATGAAGGTAGACCTTCCCAGTCCCCTGTCGATGGAGGCCCTGTTGAAAATAAGGGCATCCTCCATGTTGTATCCCTGATACGACATCACCGCTACAACGAAGTTCTGGCCGCCGGGCCTCCTGTTGAAGTTCACGAACTCCATTGTCTTTGTCTGAAGCAAGGGCTTCTGGGGATAATGCAAGAGATGACCTCTTGTATCGCATCTTATCCTGAAATTCGAGGAACCGAGACCAAGGGACTGTTTCGCCATTCCGGCTCCCATGGTGATCCTGGGGGATGAGTTGTGGTGGGGGTAGCAAACCAGTCCGGAGCAGGTTCCGAGTATGACCATGGGATCTATCTCCATGTGGGACATTTCCGGATTGATCGACTCCTCGTCGATGGCTATCCAGAGATCCTCCTCTTCCTCGGCATCGATCCACTCTATCACTCCCTGCTGGACGAGGTCCTCCCAGTTGATCTTGCCTTCAACAAGCGAGGCCTTCATCCTGTCGGTGAGCTTGTGATGACCTTTCTCAAGGACAAACAGCGGTCTCCTGACCCTCCCGTCGTCGCAGTTTATGATTACCGAGTTGACCTGGGTGTTGTACCTTACATTTATCTCGTGGGATTTCTCCTGGGGCATGGCAAGGAAACCCTGCCTCCTCCTCTTCCTGATCTGATCGACCAGGCTCTCGGGGTCGTGGTGAATACCGATGAGATTCCCGTTCAGGTACACCCTGGATTCGTCTGTGAGCTCCTTCTCGATCCTTCTGACACCCATGTCAAAAAGTGTAGATTCCAGCTTCCTGTCATCATATCCTTCGGATATGTCAACTATCAATGCCAGGTTCTTCACAAGACCGCAGTTCTGACCCTCCGGAGTCTCATTGGGACAGAGCCTTCCCCACTGGGTGGGATGAAGATCCCTTGCCTCGAAATGGGGCTGGGATCTTGTGAGAGGGGATGTGATCCTTCTGAGATGGGATATGGTTGACATGTTGCAGGTCCTGTCCAGGAGCTGAGAAACTCCATCCCTTCCGCCGACCCAGTTACCTGTTGCCAGAGCGTGAATGATCCTCTGCGAGAGGACATCGGGTCTTATGGAAGAGCTGACCCTGAGCTTCCTCTTCCTGCTTATGGTCCTCTCGAGCTGATACTTGAGGTCCTTCATGAGTGATGTGAAAGCCACCCTGAAGAGGTCCTCCATCAGATCTCCCGCCAGAGATATCCTCTTGTTGGCATAATGATCCTTGTCGTCGGGATCCCTCTGTCCAAGCTTGAGTTCAAGCACGGACCTGGCGATCCTTCCGAGATAAATGGATTTCTTGATCCTCTGGTCCCTGTGATCTCCCAGATGGGGAAGTAGTGATTTGTCTATAATGGATTCAACCTTTTTCTCCCTGAACTCCTTGGCCTGGCCCGTTGCGAACTTCTTCTCCAGATAATTCAGGGCGTCCTCGATTGTGTTGACGTTGTGGGTTGTTGCGGCCTCCTCGAGATTGGCAAAAATTATGTTGTTCATCCTCTCGTCGGATACGATGGCCTTTGCTATGTCCTCGTCAGCGTCCATTCCAAGGGCTTTCATGAGAACGACCAGAGGTATCTGCGTGGGGGCCGCAGGCACCGAAACCATCAGAAGTCCGTCCTTTTTGAGCTCCACGGAGGTGAGTGCCCTGAAACCTTCTCTCTGGGAGAATACCTTTGCAACCGCCATGGGGGTTCCGTATTTCTCCTCCCATTCCACCAGCACCCTGTTGGGTGAGAGGTCCTCCAGGGATATGAGCGATCTCTCTGTTCCGTTTATTATGAAATAACCGCCGGGATCCAGAGGGTCCTCGCCCATGTCCTGGAGCCTGGAGAAATACTGTTCCTCTGTGAGATTGCGGTCCTGGCTCAACATCTCCTTGTGCAGGTTGCATCTCTTGGACTTGATCATTATGGGAAGGTCTCCGATCTTGACCTTCTCGGGCTCCCTGTCGATCCCGTTTTCAATGATCGTAAATTCCAGAAAGATCGGTGCGGAATAGGTCAGATCCCTGAGCCTGGCCTCCATCGGTGTAAGCTCGTGGGTGGCACCGTTTGCCTCTTTCACTATTGGAGTACCGACGGTTATCCTTCCCAGTTTGATATCGATTGAATCCTCGTCGAGCTTATCGACGTCCAGTCTGATCAGACCCCTTTCGTTCTCCACCTCTCCGATCCTTATGGAGTCGATTATCCTCTGCATTCTGGATTTCGGATTGTCATGTGTGGGAAGGAAGTCGTTGAAAGATGCCAGCTGATGGTTGATCACATTCCTGCTCTTGAAGAAAGCTTCCACGACCTCTTTCATGTCCACACCTCATTTTCCATTATGGCCCCTGCTCTAAACATGTAACACTTCATATTCTTCCATCCCCTCAGAAACCCGTCCTTTCCTCGACGACCAGTCTGTAATAGTATGAGGTCCCCGCTGTGGGTGACTCCCTTTCGATCTTAAGCACCTGACCTGGCTGGGCGTTGACTGCCCTGGCGCAGGGATCCATCATCAGTATCTGGGGGAGCTTCTCCCTCACGATACCGTATCTCTCGAGCAACTCCTGTACCTCTTCCTCGCTCATTATCGAGTGTCTCGGTACGAGAAAGTTTTCCATCACATTGAACCTGGGCATGTCATGATCCTCCGGCGGCGGGTGGGCGGTTTACCGTAACAGGAGGGATTGGCGGGTCCGAGGGGATTCGAACCCCCGACCATCTGGTTAAAAGCCAGACGCTCTTTCTAGGGAAGACGGTCTCTGTTAACACCGAACATCCTGCCTAGCTGAGCTACGGACCCAGAAATACCATTCCCGCTACCCGATACGGTCAAGACGATGACGGGGATAATGCATTTATTATATAATGCTTTTGACCAATTGCCGTACTTGGAGGATCTTTTGGTTTCATATTTTTGGATGCAGGCGCAGGATTATCAACCGTATCACATCGGGACGTAAAGATTAAATGTGTGTTAAAGGGATTATTGATCGCGCTCTCGATAGGTCAAGACAATTCCGGGTTGAGAGGAAAAGCGCATAGGCAGTCTTTTTATTATTTTTTTTCAGGCATGTAACAGTTTGTACATTACCGGTCAAACATAGCCTTCGAAGCTGATGTTTCCCATCTCCACACCCATTCCTTCGGTGACCTTTCCAATTATCCTGCCTCCGTAAGATTTGAGATGGGACAAGGCATCCTCTGACCTATCCCCGGATATTATGACCGCGATCCCGAGGCCCATGTTGAAGGTCTGGTACATCTCTTCCTCTTCAATCCTGCCCAGAACCTGTATCAGTCTGAATACGGGATCCACCGGAAACGGATCATCTATCATGAAACGGACGTTTTCCTTCATCCTGCTGAGGTTCCTCAAGCCTCCCCCCGTGATATTGGCCATACCCTTTATCGATCCGGCAGGGAGCTTGCCGATCAATTCCATTATCTCCTTGACGTAGATCCTGGTGGGTTCGAGAAGTATATCACCAAGGACCCTGGGGCCTTCGCTCGAAACCCATTCCTCCACCTCTCTCATGTAATCAAGATAGAGTGTTCTCACTTTCCAGTTATTGGAGGAAATGACCTCCTCCAGTGGTGCTATCAGAGAGATGTCGTTCTCCTCGATCACCTTCCTCACCAGTGTGAAACCGTTGGAGTGGAATCCCGAGGAGGGCAGACCCAGGATCACGTCGCCAGGTTCTATCCCGCTTCCCGTGATAACTTTATCCTTATCGACCATTCCGAGACAGGTTCCCGCCAGGTCAAGGCCTTGTACAATTTCCGGAAGTGTGGCGGTTTCCCCTCCGATTATGGATACATTTGACTGCCTGGCACCCTCGTTCAATCCTTTGCCTATCTCCGACAGGATTTTCGGATCCGGATCCTCCACTGCAATATAGTCCACGAATGCGAGAGGCTCGGCTCCGATGCAGATCATATCGTTGACGTTCATTGCCATACAGTCTATTCCGATGGTATCCCACTTCTGCATCGCTTCTGCTATCTTGATCTTGGAACCTACCCCGTCAGTACAGAGAGAAAGGTAACGATCTCCTATGTCTATTATCCCAGTGAAATGACCTCCCAGTTCCACCGGGGCTCCGATTCCGGTTCTTACGAAATCCAGGGAAGACCTGAGCCCTCTTATGGCATCTCCCTCTCCCCTGATGTCAACACCGGCTCGGGAATATGTCATGCCTTTTTCTTTCTCAGCCAACCTCTCACCTCAGTAAGTCAGTATCTTGCATCCCTTTTCGGTGACATAAAGTGTATGCTCCCATTGTGAGACCATTCCTCCCGAGGTCTCTCTCAAGATAGGATAGGAATATACGGAACCCGCCCTCACGAGGCCCCTGAGGGGTTTTTCGGGTTTTTCCATGCTGAGAGAGAGCCATCTCTCGGAGAATGGAAGTCCCCCGGAATTCTCCTGGAGTATCTTCATTGCCTTTTCCTGTCCTTCCTTAAGTTTACCCCTGGGTCTGACGAATCTGTATATATTTGACCTCTTCCAGGACTGGACTTCTCCCACACCAGTGGTTGCGAAAGGTTCTATGGCAACGATGGTGCCGGGAGGGATATAGTCCTTTGACCTGTCATCGTAATTGGGTACCGAAAGGCCCGCATGAAGATTGAATTTCTCGATGGAATGGCCTGTTAGATTTACTATTGGCTTGAATCCCATTGAGTTCGTTGTCCTCTCGACTATCGAACCTATCGTAGCCAGGGTTATTCCGCCCCTGAC
This sequence comes from uncultured Thermoplasmatales archaeon, assembly GCA_964445525.1. Lineage (GTDB taxonomy): Archaea > Thermoplasmatota > Penumbrarchaeia > Penumbrarchaeales > Penumbrarchaeaceae > Penumbrarchaeum. Next base: position 27,219 of record CAYULA010000029.1, read on the forward strand.
CACTTCTATTGCAGATTCAAGAGACCTCTTGGCAGCTAGTATCAGACTCTCGTATATATTGGTCCCTACCTCAACGGTCTTTGCCGTGTCACCGATCCTTCCTTCAACGTGGGCACCGACATCGATCTTGACCAGGTCACCGTGCTGGAACTTTGTTTTCTCTCCGGGCCTGGGTGTATAATGCGCCGCCACCTCGTTAACCGCAACGTTAACAGGGAAGGCCACTTTTCCTCCCTCCTCCCTTATGAAATCCTCAACCGTTTCTGCCACCTCGAGATAGGTGACACCTTCCTCCACCATCCCCGCACCGAGGTCCCTTGCCCTGCCGGCGATCTGCCCCGCCAGCTTCCATTTGGAGAGTTCTTCCTCATCCATCATATTACCTCTGATCGGTCCTATCGTATCATCTTCTGTCTCTTATCAACATCGGTTCAACTTCGGTAAGATCGACTATCTCCGATCTCAATCCGGACACATTCCCTTCGTCAATTATCATCAACAGGTCCTTTTCACCGAACTGTTCTCTCGCATCCTCAAACGAACCCACAGGGTCCTCCCCGTGAATATTGGCGCTAGTGAGGGCCATGGGACCCGTTTTTTCACAAAGTGGTCTGAAAAGCGGATGATCGGGGATCCTCACCGCCACTTTTCCTTCCCTTGTTATCATCTCCGGAAGATCCGGTCTCGCATTGATTAGAAAAGTGTACGGGCCCGGGAGCTTTTCCGCTATGTATTCAAGTATTCTTTTATCGGGAACCGCAACGGTTGTTATGGATTTGATATCCCCGACAGATACCGGTAGCGTCATATCGTAAGGTCTGGATTTAAGTTCGAATATTTTCTCCAGGCAGTAATGATTTGATATCGGACTGGCCAGACCGTAAAGCGTGTCAGTGGGAATGATGACAGGCCTTCCCTTATCGAACTCCTTTATTATCTCCGATATCAGAGAATCCATCTTTGCAACATTGAAATCCAGCGCTTTCACATTCGGGGGATACGGGGAGTCTTATATATAGGTGATCAGGAAACCTTGGCATCCATGAACATCAGGTGATCCCCTTCCTTCAGTTTCAGGGAATCCATGTTCTTCAGGGAGAGGACCCTGCCGTCCCTCACAACACCGAGAACGACTATTCCTTTCAATGATCTCGGATTCTTTCCTATCTCGGATCCTTTTATCCCCCTCTGACTCAGGTACATACCGGTCTCGGTCGTCATCACGTCCTCCAGAAGATTGACAACGTTGGGCTGGGTGGTTGCGGTTGCCATTAGGGAACCTGATGTTACACCGGGGGCGATTATGGTTTCCACTCCGGATTTTCTGAGTAACTTGATGTTTTCAAGATCGGTTACCTGGGATATAACATTGACATCGGGATTGAGGTCCTTTGCGGTGAGGGAGATAAGTACATTGGCGTCATCCTTCCTGGTAGCTATTATGACTGCCTTGGCTTTTTCGATCATTGCATCTTTCAGGTTTTTCTCTTTGGAGGCGTCTCCCAGTATGGACACATATCCCTCCTCTGCGGCCTCCTGAGCCTCCGAGGGATCGGTTGAGATCACCACTATGTTGGATTTCTTCATTCCCTTGGCCCTGAGCTCCTTTGCCGCCGATTGGCCGGCTGTGGAAAACCCTATTATTATGACATGGTCTGAGAGTCTTTTCTGGATTGCCTTCATGAGATATGCCTCCCGGTACCTCTCGAAAACGAACTGGTAGGCTGTGCCGACGATCACGAACCACATGGCGGCCCTGCCTATTGTGATGAATACCGTGTCGATGATCCTGGCATCCTGCTTGACGGGAACAATGTCGCCGTAACCCGTTGTGGTTATCGAGACGACCGTGAAGTAGATCGCATCCAGTTCGGAGATCTCGTTGTCCTCGGTATCCTGGTAGCTGTCCCGGTCGAGATAAACGATGCCGGAGATGATGAAAATGATTGCAATAAGGGCCAGGAACCTGAAGAGAATGGTTGTGAGGGTGGCCCTTCTCCTCTTGTAAACGAAATCGGCCCTTTCCTTCTTCTTCCCGGTCCCCCGCAAGGAATGCCCCCTGTCCTTGCCACTGGATAGGTATATTGATTAAAAAGGGTATTGAAGGAATGGATTTCATAGCGTGATCAATATCTCGTGAGGGTTTATCGCCGACAACTTCACCTTGCCACCCGGTTTCAGACGGAATGCCCTTACCATGTCGATGGGCAATCTCACGACATAGGAATTCCCGGATCTTGCGATCCTTCCATCGAGGATCATGTCCTTGACCTTTCTGAACTCGGACAACCTGTATGCATCATCTCCATTGAGATAGGATTCCATGCAATGAGGGCATTCTGATCCCCTTACGTCAAATCCATCGATATGGAATATCTTGGGCTCCGTCCATTCGCCGCATTTGCATTTAAGGCTCTCATTTTCCAGATCCGTGTTCACAGGTCTCACCTACATGTGTTACTAACCAACAAATTCTCCCATCATTCCTTGTCTCTGATTCCACAATGACCACTTTGATAAGTCTACCTCTAATTCTATGGGCTTTTTCAATGATATTCTTCTTTCTTCTCGATCTGCTCGCATCCTTGCCCATCTCCAGTACCTTTAGTATGTCATCGAGATATAACCTAAGATCACACATTTCCTTGTATGTGGTTCTTGATGGTCTTATCTCATGACCTTTGTATGTCAGATACATGTCCTTACCTTCATAATATACTTTCTGTTAATACATGGTATGATAACATTGAGTTATTACGAACAGATCATTATGATATTTAGCGTCAATTCCTCAGAGGAGAATTCATTATCCTCAGCGGAGACGGAAACCGTCTGGCCCTCCCCTTCCTTGAAAGGTTTGTCGGGAAGGTTGATATTGATTTCCGACGGAGGATCGTTCACGGGATTCACGGTAATCTGGATATCGAGAAATACAGAAAATTCGGAATCATTGCACAGGATCCTTATCGTCTCCTGGCCGCTCCAGTTGGATGCGGGAGTGATTGTAAGGAGGTTCCCATTGATGACGCCTGTGATATGGTCGCTGTTCTCAACAGTATATTCCAGTTCATCCCCGTCTGGATCGGTGAACCACACCGATACATCGATGCCGGAAAGGACCTGATAATTGTTCTATAAATGGGATTTCACATATCATCGGGGCCGTTGTGCCAGGGATCGAAATCACCGGGTCCTCCGCTTTCGTCTACTGCGGGCCTGAATGCGGGGTCCCCGTAGCATGCGAAGAAAGTTACCTCGTACCAGTCCACATCTCCCCTGGGCTCCATGGGAGCCGGATGATTATTGGGAGGATATTTCATGTACCTGTTCTCTGCCCACTGGACCGCCTTTCCCGCGGTTCCATGTTCTCCCGGATGGTTGATTATACCGTCCCATACCCAGGCATACCAGGCATCGTTGTGATCCCACTTGTAATCATCCTCGAAGGGCCCGTACTCCGCTCTGAGGGACCAGATATCCTGCCCTATGTTGGAAAAGGATACCTCGGTGGCTCCCATCAGGACCGCAGGACCCGCAGAGAGGTAGTTGAGGGTGAACAGTTTGTCGAAGTCAACGTCGTTTCCGGGATCGGTTCCCGGTCCGTGGCCGTATATCTTACCGTTGAGACACGATACGAAGAAGGCTATCTGTGGAGGAACGTTCAATGTCTGGCAGTCGGTATATCTCAGAGCGTGTTCCTCTCCGTTGGGTCCTCTGACCCTTATTCCGTAAAGGGACCCGGTATCTGATCCATGGCCCCTGTAGGCAACGTATCCTGCTCCCTCGCATATCTCCGAGATGTCGTTCTCCATGGAATTGATGGTACCGTCAAAGAACTTGTTTCCGGTGTTGAAGGGGCCCACGTAATCGTATGTGAATCCCTGGTCCTCGAAATCGGTGCAGATCCACCTTGCAGGGGTGGCCTGCATCCTCTTGTAGGTTATGTCATAGCCGGAGAAAGATGCGCCGTGCTTCCTCCATTCCTTGTCGTGGGTTCCTCCGGCAACATCCCTGTAATCAACAGTTATTGTCTCCGAAAAATCATCGAAAAGATAGGTCTTTAGAAGCTGATTGGAAGCAAGGGATACCTCGTACTGGATTATCCTTCCAACCGCGGCATCCATCACCGAATGGTCGCTGTCCATGAAACCGTATATGATATCCGAGTTAACGATCTCTCCTTCACCTGGCCCGGGCATCAAAAACTGCGGTACCGCCGGAGCCGAACCTGTTATTGTTATGTATTCCATGGGTCCGTAATTGGAATTGAGATCGTATAGCTCGTTGTAGGTCCCAAGGGCTCTCCTGTTCTGGGAGAGTTGCATATCCATCTCCCATTCCGAATCCGAGCTCGGGGTGATGTTGGTGATCACGTATGCATCGTGATACGCCGAGACCTGGGCTGCCATCAGGGAGAGGTCCGGGCAGAAGAAAGCGTTGTCGTATTCGTCGTAATCGGGGGTCCTGGAGATGCTCTCCAGCGAATGGTCCCTGGGATTTGCGACGACCGCATAATCGGAGGAGATATCCATCATCTTCAGGGAGCTCCAGGCATCTTCCTGAGTTTTGAATGATCTATCGCCCTCGACCAATGCAAGGCCCATCTCCTTGGCATAGACCGAGCTCCAGAGCGATTCCTCGTAGTCCTCCACTGTCATCACTCCGGAGAATCCGTAAAAGGTTCCGGAGATATCGGTGGAAAGCGGGTATACGTCCGTATCGTTTATGGCTGAAAGTCCTTCCTGCTCCAGCTGTCTGTTGATATTTCCAAGGGCGGTCTCCTTGTTGGTGAAGAGCACCTTCTGCCTGTCGTTTTCCAGATTGGAAAGTGTGAATAACAGCTGAGAGGAGAGGCCTCCTTCCGGATCGCAGACGGCCAGAGGATGATATTCTCCCCCCATGAACTGAACCGAGGTGAGCAGCGAAATGGAAAAGAGCTCGTCCTGTGTGGTGGGATAATCCACTATCATCATGAAATCGGATGGCAGATTGTTCTCCGGTTGATAAGGTTCTCCGGGAACGGGTTCCTTACCTATCAAAATGTAGGCCAGGGTTCCGATAAGGATCATGACTATAAGCACTGCACCGCCTATCTTGACCCATTTTCCGCTGAAACCCTTTCTATTTTGCTCAGACATGGCGATCACTCCTTTCAGCCCTCGATATTTCCGGATTCAACCAGCAGACTGAGTTCGTCGAGAGAAAGGCTTTCACCCCTTTTGTATTTTGCCAGTGCATCCTGAAGCCTCCTATCCTTGTCCGATTTCATCCGTTCCTGGGGGCCTTTCTTGAACTCCTTCTTCCATTCGTCTATCTCACGGTATAGGGCCGTGATCTCCTTTTTAAGCTTCCATCTCTCTTTCTTGAGTGATTTGACAACGTTCATACCTTCTATGAAGGCTTTGTGCTCCTTCTGGGCATCATCCCTTATGCTGTCGCGCTTGGACCACATCTCCTTCGCTGTCATCAGCCCCTCATGGGATTCGGATTTCATCTCCCCGATGTTGTCCTCCATCTCTCCCATTACCTCGTTGTATTTTTTGAGGTCGATTTCCTTTATCCTCACTATCTCCTGGTGTATGGCATCCGCCCTTGCCTTGACCATGAGCCTGTCCTTTATCTCGAAAAGGAAATTGTAGAGATAGAGCTCGTTTTTCAGACTGATGTCATCTTTTAGGAGATTGTCCCTGGTTCCGTTGTATGTATTCAGCAGCCTATCGAAGGTTCCCCTGGATGCCTGGTTGTAGGAGTCACGGACCTTCCTCAGCTCCCCTATCCTCTGCAGATAAGGCTGCATCTCCCTGTAGAGCTTCTTCTTCTCCTCGTTCATCTCATCGATGTTGTCCCAGACCTCCTTCCTCTTGGCCAGGATCTCCTTGGGTTTCTTGGATAGCTCTTTCACTTTTTCGTTGAGCTCGTCCCTCCTATCCCTGACGGAGTCAACCTCGGACTGCTTGTTTCTGATCTTGACGTGAAGAATCTCCTCCTCGTCCCTGAGCTCGGAGATCTTCTCCCTGATATCCCTTATCTTCTGGGCGATCTCGAAGTTCTGCATCAGGCCACCTCCTTCTGCTGGGGTCCTTTCTCCGGTTGATGATCATTTCCTTCATCTTTATTGGGAGGTTCTGAACTCTTTGAATCGCTTGGCTTGATCTCCAGCTTTTTTCGGGGGCCTTTTTTGGATCTTCTTTCATCCTTTTCTCCGGATTTATCATCCCTTTTCCGGTCTACTCCGTCCCTTTCCGAAAATAGTTTCATCAGATTGTTCCGGATGGTTTCCAGATCTCTTCCGGATTCTTCCTTATCCATCTGGACTGCCTGGTCATTCTGTCCTTCCCAGAATATAGCCATCTCGTTGTGGAGCTTTACCCTTCTTTCCAGCCATCCTTTCCTGGATTCCTTCTCTCTGACCTTCTTCTGGGCGTCGATGAACTTCTCGTGGTGAAGGTTGGATTCCTCAACCTTTTCCAGCATTTTCGTATGTAGCTCCTCGATGGAGATCAGGTTCTCTCCCATCTGCTCTTCTATCTCCGTAAGCTGGACCTTGATCTCCTCCGGGGTCAGACCGTCGGTGATCGCCCTGATCTTCTGCATTGTCCCCCTCAATTCGTCCAGCAGCCTCCTCTCGGTCTGGATGTCTATTGCCTCGGTTGCCATCTTCCACTCGAGGTCCTCTATGAAGGACTGGTGGACCTGGACCTCTTTCTCATGTTCTTTTACCTTCTCTTCCTTTCTGATGAGATCGAAGAACCTGGACCTCAGTTTCTTGTTTTCCTCTTTCAAAGCGGTCCTCTTATCCTTGAGTTCAGCCACTTCCTTGTTGATGGAATCCCTCTTCTTCTTCTCCTCTTCGGATTCCCCCATGATCTCCTCGGGAGGCTTTTCCAGAGATTCCATCTGCTTTTTGAAATCATCCACGAAATCCATGTGCTTTTTCACGAGAAGGTCCACCATCTCCTTTCTGGAGGGCATTTCAACATCCTTCAAAAGTTCTGCCCCGTCCTCTGGGATGGGGCGGAATTCAACCTTGGGCACCGGTTCTTTTTCCTTCTCAGGTTCGGAGGGTCCATCCTTTTTTTCATCCTTGGCCTTTTTCTCTGATTTATCCCTGCCTTCCACCGGTTCCGAATCGGGTTTATCTTCTTTTTCGGAAGCTTGGTCTCCACCCTCCTCCTTTTTTTCCGGTGAGGGATCCTCTTCTTTTTCGGATCCTTCATCCTGCTTTTCAGGAACCTTTTTCTGCGGAGGGGATTCCTTCCTCTTCGGTTCCATTTCCGGGGCCTTCTCCCTGGGAGATTTCTCATGGTCTCCTTCGGTTTTCGGCTGCTCCTTGGAAGAATCCTTTTCTTCCTCGGGAGCCTCTTTCCCGGTTGAGGCAGTGTTCTCAGGGGTTTTTTCACCATTATCATTGCTTTCAGATTCTTCCACCGGAACCGGTTCTTTCCTGTGATCCTCATCCGATATAACGGACTTCTCATCACCGGACTCCCCGGAGCCGGATGCCACATCCTTATCTTCGGTCATTTCGATCTCACGTCCCTGGATGCTTTTATTTACTCGTATCCAACGATATCGTCGGAGTTCTCGTTCCAGTAATTGTAAGGTGATATCTGTTTGGACTGGGATTCTGACATCTCGTTCATTACGGCTCCCTGATAGGCGCCGAACCTGTCCCTTATCTGCTCTTCGGCGGTCTTTGCCCTCTTGATGGCCAGTTTTACATCATCGGCCCCGATAAGATCATGGTCCCTGGAAACGGCGATATCCCCGGCTGCCCTGATAACGCCACCCATATCCCTCAATCGAAGCGTCAAAGCCTTCTTTTTCTTGTCGAGGACCCTGGCACGTCTGCGGGCCTCCTTTATCAGTTCCTCGAAAGCACTCCTGTTCGCATGAGGGATCCTGCCGTCCATCCTTATCTCCTGGGCGGTGAACTGCAGGAATTTTCCTCTGTTTTCCTGGTTGTCAGGCATGGTGTTCGCCACCAGAACCTCGTATCCCGAACCGGTGATCCTGGACCTGAGAGGTGATATTATGTGATGAAGGTCCTGGATGTTGCAGGCTCCCACGAAAACGAAATCGCAGGGGACGTTATCGACCTTCACGCTTGCACCGGCGCTCTGGGGATTCCTTCCCGATATGGAGAATATCTTCTCCTGCATTGCAGTGAGTATGAATCTCTGGAGATGGCCGAGGTGGGGCAGTTCGTCTATGAACAGAACACCTTCGTGGGCCTCATGGATCGATCCCGGAACAACCCTCTCGTAAGGAGGTGTTCCAAGACCTTTGTGGCCGCCGTAGGGATCATGTCTGACATCTCCCAGCAGTTCCGTTTCGGATGATCCGGTTGCCATGATGAAATTCTGCCTTTTTAGGGGAATGAGTATCTTCTTCGGGGAAGCCTTCTCCTTTTCCCTCCTCGCTGAAAGCGCCTTTTCATCCAGAACCCTAATCTTCGCTCCCGCAGCCTCGTAGACTACAACTTCTTCCTTGCCGTTTACGAGCCTTGTGGTCTGTATTCTGTTCTTCTGGCCTCCGAGCTGGTTCAGTGTCACCTTCAATATGTCCTCGAGACCCTGAAGCATGTTGTTCATGCCGACATCCACCTTGGCCACCTTGGGTCCCTTGTCGGGAGACTTGGCCGACTGGCAGTTGGGGCAGATCATCTGATCATGAGGCGAATAGGTGCCGCATTTGGCGCACCTGTATCCCAATCTTTCCGCTACATCAACGGGAGCTTCCACCGGTGATATCAGCTTTTCCTTCATAATCAGGCTTGCCTTCACCTCGTTTTCCACTTCCTTTGCAGTCTTGACCTGAATGAAAGGCCTCTCCGGATACTCTGGATTGGAAACAACATACACCTGGGATTTTGGAGGTGGAAGATGCAAGGCCAGTGCCTGGGCTATCATTGATTTCCCCGTGCCGGGAGGACCAACCAAAAGCAGGTGCCTCCTCTGCATCGCCGCAACCTTGGCGAGGGTCACGGCCTCTTCCTGGCCTATGACCCTCTCCATTGGATCGGTAGGTATCATCACCTCCGATGTATCCTCAACAGCGTCGGGTCCCGCCATTGGGGAGACCTCTTTTTTTCCGGACCTTCCCTTCTTTCGGGTTCTCTTGGCTGTAGTCATACTATCACCGGGCGGGAGTGAGTGTCAGATTCTTGTGGCTTTTCCTCATTTATCACATACCGATGTCATCTTTCGATAGAACAAGGACTCCCTCGGGTTCCTTTGTCAGGTTTCCCTTCTTGGACCCCACGAGGAATTTGATCCCCTGTTCGGCAGCGATATCCAGGAGCCTCTGTGAGATTATTCCGTCAAAGACCACCGTCTGTATTCCTGTCGGAGGCGACTTCAAGGTGTCCGCAAGCTGCCTTACGGCAAGCTCCTGGACAACCTCTCCCTTGGGATTTATCAGCATTGCCCTGAGGGTACCGGAAAGCTTCTTCAGGATATCCCTGTATCTGGATATCTCGGCTTCCATCTTATCCTCTTCCCTGGGCCGCTCCTCCTCCTTCCTGGGTTCCTCCCTTTCCTGCTTGTGGGTTTTTGGCTGCTTTTCGGGTTCCTTTCTCTGCTGCTTCGGTGCAGGTTTCTTCTCGGGCCTGTCCTTTTTCTCCTCTTTTGGCTTACTCTTTTCGGAGTTCTTGCCGTTATCCAGCTTGTGCTGGAATTCCTGGAGCAGATCATTCATCTCGAGATACTGTTCGATTGGGATCTTGTTCCTCAGGGCCTTTATTATCTGCTTCTGGGTCATCTCCTCGACCTCGAGGGATTTTGGAGCCCTGGCAACAAAGTCAACCTCTGCAACCTGGAAGAGTTCCTTTAGGATCAGTTCTCCCCCCCTGTCGCCGTCCACGAAAGCAGTTACCACCTTCTCGGAGGTAAGCTTCTGAATCGCATCGGGAACGTTGGTCCCTCCAACGGCTATGGTGTTCTTTATGCCGTATTTAAGGAGATTTATGACATCGGACCTGCCCTCCACAACTATGATGGCGTCGGAGGTCTCAACATTGGGACCGGCGGGGCATTTTGCGTCTCCGAATAGCACCACTTCGTCTATCTGGACCGCCTGCCTGACCGAATCCGTCAGGTCAACTCCCGAGATCTTTGAAGCGCCTATCATGTTGTTGAGGAGCTCCTTTGCCCTGTCGATTATCTTCTGCTTCTTTGTAACCCTTACATCCTCTATCTTGTCTATTGATATCTTGGCCCTGCAGGGTCCTATCCTGTCAATGGTCTCCAGGGCTGCAGCGAGAATGGCTGTCTCAACCTGATCGAGGGATGAGGGTATAAGGACGCTTCCATCGGATTTTCCCTTCTTGGATGATATGTCAACCTCTATGCGTCCCATTCTGCCTGTTTTCTGGAGGTCCCTGAGGTCTAATTCATCACCCAGGAGGCCCTCCGTCTGTCCGAATATTGCACCAACCACATCGGGCTTTTCGACTATACCGTCCGCCACCAGTTTGGCCTCGATGAGGTACTTGGTCGTAGCTGGATCAAGGTTCATTTGTTATTCACCTTCCTTGTTATTCCTGTGTTTAGTTCAGCATACAACGTGAACTGAAAAGGGCCGCCGTCCACCTGATACCATATATCTATCCACCCCGCCTCATGTCCTATCCCTAATATCCAGGATCAAATCATTACTGGGTCATTCGGTGATCATGATATGGATGGGCTCACGGAATCGTCCAGGCTCCGGTCCCTTTTCAACTCCGCATGACCGAATATATATATATTTGTTTTCCAAACCGAATAAATCCATCCGGGAAAGGTTAACCTTGTTTTTCATGATGTTGAAGAGGAGAAAACCTTTTTTTAACGGCCAGGTCCGCTATCCCTGTGAAAAGGTTATATAAGCATGGGCATAATACCGCCCAGGTTCCCCATGAAACGAATAAAGGTCATCAACGAGCCCACAGACCTTGTTGCACTTCTGAGAGCTATGGACACCCCTGTCAAGAAGGATGTTTTTCAGGAAGCCTCCGCGGGATGGATAAGCAAGAAGGCAACGGAAGAGAAGTACGGCCAGGAAGGAGTCGAGGCTCTGAACTTCTTCGAGAAGCTGCACCTTGTGGAGACATCCTGGCAGATAGACTCCCAGTTCAATAAGGAGAAGATATACCACACCTACTACGTTTCCGTTCATATAAACACATCCGCCTCCATCACGGAGATATCGGACATACTCTACATTACCCAGATGGATGAAAAGACATACGATGAACTGGAGGACAAGATCTATCAGAAGGTTTCAGAGGAGGGTACATTTTCAGGGTCCTTCATCAAGGACCTTGAACTTACTCCCACCATGTTGAAATCCCTGGTAAAGAGGTCGGGGAGGCTCGCCATAAAGGGCCACAGGATAGAGAAGATAATACATCAAGAGTGATTTTCTATGGGTTCTGATGATCCCCGGACCCATGTTGAGGTCCTCAGACTCGGCCACAGGCCTGAGAGGGACAAGAGGATCACAACCCATGTTGCAATGGTTGCCAGGGCATTCGGTGCAGATTCTATTCATATCGATACCAAAGATATCAATCTTGAAAGGACTATCAACGAACTTAAAGATAGATTCGGGGGAGATTTCTCCGTAGAGACAGGTGTATCGAGGAAATCAGTCATGGGAAAATGGAAGGGAGCCATAGTCCACCTTACCATGTACGGGAGCTCTCTTGATGATGCCATCAGGGAGATACCGGAAGGAGAGGACCTGCTTGTGGTTGTTGGTTCTGAAAAGGTTCCGGCTGACGTTTACGACCTTGCCAATTTCAACATATCCGTGGGGAATCAACCACATTCCGAGGTATCCGCCCTGGCCATATTCCTGGACAGGTTTTTCAAGGGAGAAGAGCTGAAAAGGGAGATGAAGGGCGGTCAGGTGAGGATAATACCTTCCAACACCGGCAAACATATGAAAGGAACAGGGCAGGATAACACACAATCTGAAGGATCGGATCCCTTTTCGATGAAATGGCCCTCAATACCTGATAAGGAAAAATGTCTGGATCTGTTGAGCCTGCTCGGGGCTTCATCAAGCATAATCAGACACGTGAAGGAGGTCCACCGCCTGGGAATGGATATTGTTAGCCTTGCTTCCAGGGAAGGAAGGGGGAATGAGGTCGATATCGACATCCCGCTTCTGGAGGCGGGTCTGATTTTACACGATATCGGCAGGACCAGGACCCATTCGATCTCCCACGTGACAATCGGAGTAGAACTGGCTGAGAGGCTTGGCCTAGATAAAAGGATATCCGAGATAATTCACAATCATCCGGGGGCAGGCCTTCCCAGGGAAGAGGCCGTGGGGATCGGTCTTCCCGAGGAAGATCACATCCCTCAAACGCTGGAGGAAAAACTGGTCTGCCACTCGGACAACCTCGTGGGTTCCGGCAGAAGAAGACCTCTATCCGTACCTGTCCGAAAGCTCCTGGATAAAGGAGCCCCCGAAGCGGCGGAGAGAATGAGAAGACTTCATCTGGAACTGGAGAGGGAACTGGAAATGGACATCGACCAGCTCCTCCCCGATGAAGCTTGAAAACAACCGGAGGATACCTACATATTTTTATCATATCTCGGCCTTGCAGGGGTCGGTGTGCCGATGCAGAAGTACAACAAGGAAAGCCTCAAACAGGAAAGGACCCGCATAAATCAGCTCCTTGACGAGGAGAACAGGAACTGCGCCAAGTGCAAGGACAAGAAAGAGGCAGGCTGTGAGGGGTGCTTTCACGACAAGAGGAAGAAGGCGCTGCAGAAGAAGAAGGATGAGATCACAGCTGCACTGGCATCACAGTAGAAAAGGCCTGGTGATCCTGGATTGACCGGTTTCCAGCTGAAGGACGATGACAAAAAGACCGCTGAACTATCCGCACTGCTGAAAAGAAGGGGTTTCTTCTTTCCCTCTTTTGAGATATACGGCGGAATGGCGGGCTTTTTCGATATGGGTCCGATGGGGTCCATGCTAAAGGATAATATCATCAGGGTCTGGAAGAATAGATTTCTAGTTTCGGAAGGATTCCTGCTCGTGGACTGCCCGTCACTGACACCGGAGGTTGTTTTCAGGCATTCCGGCCACCTCGATAAGTTCACGGACATACTGACGAGGTGTGATGATTGCAGGGAACCTTTCAGGGCGGACCATTTACTTGAGGGCATAATTGAAAACCCCGATACCCTTGAAACGGAGGACCTTTCCGGGGCTTTGATCGAAAACAATGTAAAATGCCCCGCATGCGGAGGGAAGCTAGGTTCTCTCGAGGAATTCAATCTTATGTTCAAGACCTTCATAGGGCCGGGAACGGAAAGACCTGCATACCTAAGGCCCGAGACGGCCCAATCGATATTCCTGGATTTCTCACTTCTATACAGAACGAACAGGGAGAAGATACCATTCGGGGTGGCCCAGATCGGAAGAGGTTTCAGGAATGAGATCTCACCCCGACAGGGTCTGCTGAGGCAGAGGGAATTCAACATGGCAGAGGGAGAGTTCTTCTACGACCCGGAAACGGAGGGATTTCCACCGTTTGAGGAATACAGGGACCTGAATGTAAACCTGGTTCCCGCCTCCGATCCTGATAATACGGTCACCATCACCCTTAAAGAGGCGGTCTCATCTTCCATGATCTGCTCGGAGGTGCTGGCCCATTACATGGGAGTGACCTTCTCCTTTTCGAATGAGATCGGGATACCGTCAGAATACATGAGGTTCAGACAGCATCTTCCATCCGAGATGGCTCATTATGCCTCTGACTGCTGGGACCTCGAGGTTCTGACATCATACGGATGGATAGAGATGGTGGGCATTGCCGACAGGTCTGCATACGACCTGACCCAGCACGCAAGAGGATCGGGTCAGGACATGACGGCCATGAGAAGATATCCCGAGCCTGTTCTTAAAAAGATCACATCCCTTGATGTTGACATGAAGACACTGGGCCCCGTGTTCAAGGGGGAAGCAAAGCTGGTGAAGGAATCGCTGGAATCGGAGGATCCCGAAAGGATCCGAAAGGCTCTGGCCACTGGATCTTCCATCACTGTCTCGATACCATCCGGCGATGTGGAGGTCCCCCCGGAAGCTGTCAAGGTAACAGAGGAAGAAAAGAGTGTCAGCGGGGAGAGATACGTACCTCATGTGGTGGAGCCTTCATTCGGTATAGACCGGCTGATGGTGGCGGTTATCGAACACGCCTATTTCGAGGCCGAAAAGAGTCCTCTGAAAAAGGAAACAGATCAGGAGCAGGGACCCTACAGAGTAATGAGATTGAGGGCAGAGGTATCACCTGTCAAATGCGGCGTATTTCCCCTGATGAACAAGGACGGTCTTCCAAAGATGGCGCTTCCCGTCGAAAAGGAGCTCAGACAGAGAGGTCTGATCACCTATTACGATCACTCCGGTTCCATAGGCAGGAGATATGCCAGGATGGATGAGATCGGAACCCCTTTCAATGTAACCGTGGATTATGATTCCCTGAAGGATTCCACGGTAACCCTCAGGGAGAGGGACACGGGAGCTCAGAAGAGAATCCCCTCCGTAGAGGTCCCCGGGATTGTTGAGGACCTGATAGAAGGAAAGAAGATCTTTTGCGATCTTGAATATCCCGATGTGGATTGAACCTTCTATCTCTTGGATAGTCTCTTTGCAATGAAGAAAGGAAGAGAGAGCAGGAGTCCGAATAGGGACAATACCAGACCGATTGCAACCACCCAGCCCATTATATCCAGGACGAAATAGGTTGCGGGAGCATCCCAGCCGAGGCCCACCAGCAGATTGTCGTTTAGGAGGGCCCATCCGATAACCAATACAAAGCCAATCAAAAGACCGATCCAGGCATTCTTGAAATCCTGTTTTGAGGGGGCCAGGGCTGTGGTCAGGGAGGCTGCCAGGTAGAGGTAAAGTATGAACCAGGGGGACCTGTTGTCCAAAAGATTAATTTTGATGAGATTGAAGGCCGACCTGAAGGTTCCGACAACTATGGACCCCACATTCCAGTCATAGTCCCTGTTCCAGGTCAGGTCGCAATTGAAGAAATGAACCTTGTCAAAGAGAAGTGCCAGCAGAATGAGGAATAGCGGTATGCCAAAGAAAGGTGCCATTGATATGACAGCCTGTCCGATCACTCCGCCTCGTTCGGGAGGACCGTGGGTGACCGATCCCCCCTCCATCGATATCAGTTTGACCCTTGCAACATGTGCTCCGGTGATCTTGCAGGCAACGTAGTGACTGAACTCATGAACAACGATACCGGGTGCGGCAAAGATCACGTAGATTATCCTTCCGAGGGACATGGCCCACATCCTGTCCAGAAAATATGAAAAAACTATCAGGACCGCAAACCAGAATATCAGGTCTATCACGGAGGTTAGCATCACCTTCCATACGGATGATGGAATATTTCAAGATTTCACACAGCCCTTTCTATCAATCATCGATCAGCTCCCTTTCCACCCTTTCCTTGATGGTCCTGAACGTTTCCATATCCATCTCCTCATCCAGCACCTTGTTGACCAGTATTCCGATTATCTCTCCGGCTATTCTTCTTTCATTCAAAACCTCATAACCATGGTCCTTTGATCCCTTTATCTTCATGATCATCTTCCTGTCCCTGAGGTCCTTCAGGGCCGAGGAGAGATCATCCCTTCCTATGTCCAGACTCGTAAGTATCTCTCTGCGTGTGATACCGGGGTTCTCCTCTATGAGGTTGTGGACCCTGCGATGATCGTTTTTCAGGGTCTTTTTTCCGGAGCCCAATGATTTGAATCTGGCAAGGTAATCGGGGAAATACCGGTTCATTGTACCCTTCTTCACCTTGCGGATCCTTTCCATCCTCTCCAGGTTCTCAAGATGATAGCGGAGAGTTCCTGGATTCATCCTGAAGGCGCTCTTTATGAGATTGAAGGATGCTCCGGGATTCTGACAGATGTATCTTTCCATCTCCTCCCGGATGGGACTTTTATTCTCCCTTTCTCCTTTCAAAGGAACGCCTCCCGGATCCCTGCTATCTCCTGTAGCTGTCCAGAGCTTTCTTCAATTCTCTGTATTTCTCCTGGTCAATATCTCCTTTTTTCAACCTTTCATCAAGGTTTTTCAGGGCTTTGTCCTGAATGTCTCCGAAACCCTCCTCCATTGCAGCCCTGGAGATCTCATCCAGAATACATACTTCCTCGTATTCCGAAGTATCCTGCAACCATCTCCTGAGATTATCCTTCGACCTCTTGTCGGGATCATCACCCTTTCTCTTCCCGAAGATGTACATTGCACAGGAACCGGCGGAAACGGTTCCCAGGAAGGATACGATAAGTATCGGGATATCTTCCTTTTCCATGCTTTCAATTTCCCGATCCGCCTCCGGAACGTGATCAATGATATAGCTGAAATCCAGATCATTGGAACAGCATTGATAATTCAGATGAGAATTGGAATTCTGGTTTGAAAACGAACTACTTCCGGGATCGGTCAAACCATTTCCAGGATCTATCTGGATACCTCCGAATGAGATAATCATGTTCATGAAGACAAACCCTGCAACAAGTATCATCGATGAGATCACGGAAGGTACAGTCGGTTTGTTCTCCTCTTGCTCCTGTGCCGGAGGAAGGGCTGATTTTGATTCTGTTTCAGCAGGTGTGGCAGTGGGAAGCGCAGGTCCCGAAGGTGCCTGCAGCGCTGCTCCCTGAACATATGGAGCCATGTAGGCTGTTGTTGTTATCTGGTCCCAGGATACAGAAGGCATGATCTTTCTAATGTTCCTGATGCTCCTTATCCTCTTTATCTGCTTGTCCTTTTTATTCTTTAAGACCCCCATAGTAATAATAACTACAATGGTGAGTAGAACAAGTATTCCCCACAAAGGCAACATTGCTTGTGAGAAGGGGCCTTCATCCTCTTCCTCGGGTTGTCGGTACAGATCCGTGGGATGGCTTCTTCTGTCCTTGGGATTGGTAAGATTCTGGGCGAACCACCGACCGTTTCCGAACTCCTGTGCATTTGTGTAGCCGTCGTTGTCCGGATCCTCACCAGAATCCTTTACGAGCGGGTCCAGTTTGTACATCAACTCGAACCAGTCGTTCACACCATCGGCATCCGTATCTATACGGGGATCCACCACGATCCCTCCGTTATCGGCGGATGGTCTTCTTTCAACCGTCAATACAAAATTCTTCTGTACCTCGTTGTCCATCCGGTCCTTTATCACCAGTGTAATCGTGTATTCTCCGATTTCCAGTGGCGTAATATATCTTGAAACCTCCGCCAGCTTGGTCTGCTCATCACCCACCGAATAATACCATTCAAATGAAAGCTTGTCCTCATCTGGATCAAAAGAAGATGAGGCGTCGAAAATTATGTCGGTATCGTCATAGAAGATGTCCCCGGAGGACGGGGAGCTGACAACGGCAACGGGGAAGGTATTTATCCGGATATTGAAAGGATCCGATGTGGAAACGGGGTTGCCGGCAAGGTCCCTGGCTCGGACCTGGATATAATTACGGTCACCCCTTCTGAACACCTGATTCAAACTAACCTCCACATTTCTACCGTCAATCCCTTCCTTGTATGTTCTCCATGGGGACCAGTCGGTCATTCCCTGAGTTGTTACCCTGTATTCTATGGAAGAAGCGTCAACACCGGATTCGGTGTCGGTGATCATTATGCGGACCGCCTGGCTCGGAGTCAGATGATAGGTGTCCTCGCTATGGGATAAAAGGTCGAAATCGGGCTCTTCCGCGTCAACCCATACGTTGTATCCGTCGGATACCTGGTACTTGTTGCCGGCAAGATCCTGGGCCCTGAAGCGGATCCAGTTCTCCTTGCCGTTCTTGAAGAAACCGGTCACCACAACACGGAGGGACTCGGCAGAGGCATAGGAATCCTGGATGTTCTGCCAGTTCTCGCTGAAACCCACAGAAGAGGTTGCGATCTCGTACTCTATGGACAGAGGATCGACACCTGTTAGCGTATCGTTGATGAAGATGGAACAGGTGGGCCTGATCTGGGTGTTCCAGACATCGGTGGTGGGATAGAAACCGCCAAAGGTTACACCCTCCAGGTCGATGGTGACCTCCACAAAGATCTCGTTGCCCTGATTGCCAACGAGGTCCTCGGCCCACAGATATATCTTGTTCACTCCCTGGGGGAGGTTCTTGATCTCCGCTACATTGCTTCCGGCTGCCTTGGGCATGGAAACAGGATCGGTGGCCCTGTCTTTGGGTTTGTTTATGCTGTAATAGTATAACGCGACTCCAGAGGACTGATCTATGGCATCCTCCCACTCGATGAACACGTCGCGGTCGTTGTCGTAGTTCCTCGGTTTCTCGTTCTTGTCATCGGGAAGAACATCTATCCTTCCGGGTATTCCAGGATTGTCCGAATCGATCTGTACAAGGAAGCCGTTGGTGTAGAACACCTTTACCTTGGTATCATCGGATTCGTCCGATTCCGGTGTTACGTTGATGAACACCAGAGAATATTCCATCTCGCCGAATACAGGATCAACATAGATATGGGTGTCGAGATCGGCCGTGTAATCCGAAGTATACACCTTTCCGGTTGTTACGTTTAGGGCAAATGGCCACCACAGTAATGTACCCTGGATACCTTCAGGGAA